>CAZCWX010000536.1:0-11001 GCA_964502465.1 uncultured Enterobacteriaceae bacterium
CCTGTTTACAGTAATCTCGGTAGGCTGGGGCGCTTTGCAAATGACGTTCTTCAGTCAGTCCGCGCAGGATATAGACTGCATTCCAGGCCAGGAGCGGCAGCACGTTGTGAAAGTTCGCCATCGTCGGCAGTTGCTCTAGCCACCAGGCAAGGTTTTTACACACATACGCTGGGTGGCGAACCCAACGATAGGGACCATAGGCGATGATCCCTTTATTACTTAAGTTGCTAAAACGGACCCCCAAGGCCAGGGTCGCCCAAAGATATACCGCGAAAAAGACGAGCGTGAGTCCTCGTAAGAAAAGAAGAGTATCCTCACCGAGTCCAAAGCTATTCCCTCGTTCGCTCAGCGGTAAATACACACCCGCCACATCACTAAACGGCGGGTAGCACATTAGACATACTGCCCAGCCCAACCAGGTACGATCGACCGACCGGGTCCGATTGTTGAGCCATAGCGACTCAAAGCTGTAGCCAACCAACGCAACGGCAGTGTCGCAGATAAAAATGAGATGATAGAGAAGGCTGACTCCCCAATCGATTCGTTCCAGTCTTCCCCCCTCCAATGCCAGTTGATGCCAGAGGTGACTTACTTGTTCGATATGCCCGGAGAGAAACACCACCATCAACGGCACAAAGAACAACTTTACTCCCAGTGCACGTAGCAACAAGGAGACCCGAGGGCTCTGCCAGTATCGCTTCCACGGTGCCCAGGTACGAGAACGAAGTGTTTTCCAGCCATGCCGTGCCAGGCTCAGTGCGAGAAGCGCTGGATCGGAGAAATCGTCACGCACGCGCCGACGCCAGCGATAGGTCAGCCATACATAAAAAAAGCCATAGCCGCAGAAGAACACATAGCCATTGGTCACCACTGGCTGAAACGCATCGAAGAATGGCCCGCGGTAATAGGGATGAAAGCGGTAAATCCCGGCAAACAGACTGATGATCAGCCACAGCCCGACAAACCGCCAGACTGCTGGCCACACAGAACCATGGCGAGCCCTCTGAGCGCGCCACGAGAGCCGCTCAGGTTTCAATGGAGCCTGTTCTGAGCGCATCAAAGGACCCAGCATGCACAGAAGAGTAGCACGAATCGTGGTCTTTGCGCCGAACGTTTACCCCCAGGTATGCAACGGTAGTCCATCCACAGCATAAAACCCTAACCGTTGGCCGAGGCGATGGAGTAACATCACCTGATGGGAAACCGCTTCTTCGTGGGCGCGCTGCGAGAGCAGGTCTCGCAGGTGGCGCAGACACACTTGTGCGAAGAGCGTCTGCGCGCGCCACAAATTTGGCGCCAACTGGAATCGTTCAGCAAGATCGAGAAGGAAAAGGAGGCTCAGGATTTCTTGACTCATGGGATTGGTCAGCAGCCGTGCTATTCGCGATTCTATGGCTTGCTGGAGTATGTCCGCAGCAGCACTGGTATCAATGGGGATTTGCCATCTGCGGGCGTCGGTAAAGACGGCTTCCAGACGGTCCCCGCCGCTCCCTTCCTGTACCACCTGTGTCAGAGTGTGCATAAACGTGCGGTTCAACAGGAATCCTGCCGCCAGGGAAAACCCTTGCGGCAAGGGCACATCAAGCTCGCGCAGATACTCCATGAAACGCTGGTTTTCTCGATAGAGTTGCCAGTAAATTTCCTCCAAACGCGCCAGGATGCTTTCGCTCACTCCGGCCAGGACACGCCGTCGATCGTCAAGAAATAAATCTCTTGCCGTGTAGTAGGTCTCACCAAAAAAGCGATCAAGACCGCGTACCACCTCTGACAGCGAATGGTGCGTAAAGAGACGCAGGAGGTCTGCTTTCACTGCATCATATGGCACTCCGGTAATGGCCTCACTGACGACGCAGTGCACGTCGTGACTGGTGAGTTTCAGCACGGCAAAAGCGAACTCCTGCGATTCGCGGGTCAGGACAGCAGTCAGACGCATGCGCCCTACGCTCAGAGCCGTGGTTCCGTATACTTCCCGGTTCGCATCGGTCCACTGCACGAGAAACGCCCGTGGCGTCGACGAGTGACGCCCGGGTTCCAGCACCTCACACATCGCCTGATTCGCTACCACGTGCGGAAAACGAACCCGCGCAGGGAGGACTTTCTGGACATACACCCGAGCACCATCGCCATACTCCGGGAGGTTACTGTGAGCCTGGCGGAGACGTTCAACCAATCCGTCTTCTAACTTCTGCCCATACTCCTCCGCGAGTTCGACAGCACGGGCCGCATAGCGCAAGATTTGCGTCCCTTCTATGCCGGACAATTCATCGAAGAACCAGCCGCAACTGGTGAACATCAGCAGTCGATGGTGTGCCATCTCCAGGAGCTTGAGCGCCGCAATCTGTTCGCTGGGAGAAAAGAGCTGTTTCCCGTGTCGGGCACAAAATTCTTCGATGCGAGCAGGAGTGTGGTCGAGAAGCAGATCAATGTATTCGTCCCGCGCTTTCCAGGGATCAGTCAGGAGTGTGTCGCCGTGCTGTTCAAACAGATGATCAATCTCGCCTCCCAACCAATCGAGCGCAGTCCGCAGGGGTGCTCGCCATTGTTGCGTCCAGCCGGGCTGGGGGTTGATGTGACAGCCGCAATTGGCACGCCAGCGTTCCACTCCATGGGCGCAGCTCCAGGAGGTGTTTTCAGCAATATCGACTTCCCAGGTTGGCGGGTGCAAGGCGAGATACTCGCTGTAGTTTGTGAGCCGGACCAGACCATGCTGTTCCATTTCGTTTATCGCAAATGCGAGTGCCATCTCACCAAAGCGATGGTGGTGGCCATAGGACTCCCCGTCAGTCGCAAAGTGCACGAGTTGAGCCTCTTCTCTGTCCGGTCGGAAAGCCGCCATGATCTGTTCGACCAGGCGATCGCCACTATTCAACACCCCTTCAAACGCCACTCCGCGGGCAAGCGGACCATGGTAAAAGAATAACCCAATCTGTTTCCCGCTCGGCAGACGACAGAGATAGGGTCGGGTCGTATCGAGTTTTTCTGAACTCATCGTTTCCCAGGCTGTCTGTCCGAGAGGTCGCACTCGTTTGGCCTGATGCGGAGCAAGAATGGTGAACACCAGCCCTTGTGCGGCCAGGACTTCAAGGGTTGGTCTGTCTACCGCCGTTTCAGGAAGCCACATTCCTTTTGGCATCCGCCCAAAACGATAGAGGAATTCTCGCACCCCCCAACGAACCTGTGTTGTTTTGTCCCGCAGATTTGCCAGCGGCAAGATGGCGTGGCCATAGGCTTGTGCCAACGCATTCCCGTGACCCGCGTAGCGCTCACAGCTCAGGCGGTCCGCCTCGACGATGCGGGCAAGCAGGTCAGGCTCCTGACGCGCAATCCACGTCAGGAGTGTAGGGCCAAAGTTAAAGCTGAGCGTGGCGTAGTTATTGACGATCGCAGTAATGCGATTGCCCTGACCGAGCAACCGGGCAGCGGCGTTCGGCCAATAACATTCGGCAGTAATGCGGGCATTCCAATCGTGATACGGTGCGGCCGCATCTTGCACCTCCACTTCATCGAGCCAGGGATTTTCACGTGGAGGCTGGTAGAAGTGCCCATGGATACAAACGTAGCGCATGGAAAAAGCAGTCAGCTCTTAGCTCTGAGCTTTCAACACAGAGATAACGTGAGTTAGCGAATTGGCGCAACAGTAAGCCACAGTCCCCTCACAAGCCTTTCCTTTTCCACCTCCTCTTTTCCTCTCACTTGCAGCTGACCGCTCATCGCTCATAGTCGAACGCTTACTGCTCATGGGGGTGCCTGGTCTCTCCCCGTTCGAGCACGAACAAACCAGAGGGGTCACGAAAGAATCGTCTCTCATCCACACCTGAGCCAACCCCGACCTCGACTCCGTTTGGGATCACATTGAAGCGATCAACGATCACTCCCTTGAGTTTGGCACCAGCACCGATTTCCGCGTGGTCCATAATGACCGACTCATGAATTTCTGCGTCTTGCGCAATACGCACTCCGCGTCCCAAAACCGACCGCACCACTCGCCCCCCTTCAATTCGACACCCCTCACCAACCAACGCATCCCGCACTTCACCTTCAACAAAGCGGGCCGGCGGGCCATCGTGCACACCACCGAAGATTGGCCATTCGCTATTTTGCAAATCAAAAGCGGGGGTCGAGCCGAGCAGGTCCATATGCGCTTCCCAGAAGGCGCGCAGCGTTCCCACATCACGCCAGTATCCCTGTTCTTCGTATGGTTTCACCCCTGGGATATCGTTACGTAAGAAATTGTAGGCAAACACGCGATGTCGAGGGAAGAGTTCCGGGATAATGGTCCGGCCAAAGTCGTGCTCGGTACTCCGCCGCGAGTCTTCGAGCAACGTACGGATGAGCAGGCTCGTTTCAAAGAGATAATTTCCCATAGAGGAATAGGCCCGCTCCGGATCATCGGGAATAGCTTTCGGCTGCTTGGGCTTCTCCTCCCAGCCGGTGATCCGTTGGGTGCTATCCACTTCGATGACTCCGAAGCTACTGGCTGCCGCCAAAGGCACTGGTAATGCCGCTACGGTCACGTCGGCCCGGTTCTCCAGATGGAAGGTCACCATCTGATTGATGTCCATCCGGTAAATGTGGTCCGCACCGAAGATTGCGACCAGGTCTGGGCGAAAGTCACGGATGACATTCAGGTTCTGGTAGATCGCATCCGCCGTCCCTTGATACCAGGTTTCTCCCCAGCGCATCTGCGGCGGGACAACGGTAATAAAGGTCCCGCCAAGGCCACCACCAATACGCCAGCGCCAGGTTGATCGCAAGTGTTCGATAAGAGACTGCGATTTATATTGCACCAGCACATAGACAGCGTATATCGTCGAGTCAATAAAATTAGACAGGACAAAGTCCACGATACGGTGCTTACTGGCAAAGGGCACTGCCGGTTTACTCCGTGCCTTTGTCAGGGGGAATAAGCGGTCTCCCTTCCCCCCCGCGAGGATCATGCCGAGAATCCGCAACCTACGCATTAGGCACCTCCCTGTTCACCAAACAACACCTGCTCCAACTGCGGGAAAAGAAATTCCTGTCGTTCCTTACTGGCCAGATACACCCAATCGTCCTGCTCTAATTGGCCACGTTCACGCACGTGGCGGGCAATTTCCATGAGATGTCGAAAGTCAGTGTAATGCGCGGCGAACCGTTGTTCAGCATAGTCACGCGCAGTCCAACTGGTAATGAGGAACTGCCAATCTGACGCCTGCATCAAGAGCAGCTCACGTCCAGCCTGACATAACACCCGGCCCAGCGGGCTTTTTGCCGCGTTGGGATTTTCATGCACGGCAGTCCAGAATTCAATCTCACAGTCGTATAGTCGTTCCCATGTCCAGGCGGTGTCGCGATTCAGCCACGTCCGGTGGTCACCCCCTTCTCCCCACGATCCTTCTGGCAGAGTCAAAGTTTCCGTAGGAGGATGACGCTCCAGATAGGCACTACAACTGACCGGCTCGATCCCGTGCTGTGCCAATTCTGGCCAGAGGAACCCAAGCCACTGGGATCCTTCATACCACCAATGCCCAAAGAGTTCAGCATCATACAGGGCACACACCAAGCCAGTGGCACTGGCAGCCTGTTGATAGTCGCGCAGCACTCCAGCCATGAGGCCAGCAAAGTGACGGGCGTGCTCTTGTGCCCGCTCCTGTGCGTGCTCAGGAACATAGGAAGCTTTGGCAGCCAGGTCTCCTTTATCACTGACTCGCCACAGTTTGAGTCCCCCAGGAATATGTTTCTTGTGAAAATCAAGATACCAGGGGTCTCCCGGATACCCTCGTTCACGACTCCATACTTGCATAGCGGTTTCAGGCTCGCGGAAGAAGACCGCAGCCGCGCCCTGACCTCCCCGTGAGGACACTCGCGCAGCCCGGTACGGCGAAGCTCCGGACCGTTGCGGCAAATCTTCACGGCCAGCGCCGCGCAGGTCGGCAAGATGCGGGAAGTAGTCTTCGTAGAGGGGCAGTGGACGCCCACCCAGGATCAGGTGGCTGTCGGCAAAGAAAAATTCCAAATGGTAGTCGGCCAGGAATTCCTCCACACCACGCCGCAACGCTCGCCGTTGTTCCCGGTTCGCTCCAACCGGAGGAATCCAATGATAGCGCGGTCGATATGCGCCTTCTGGTAACCATATTCCTCGTGGTCGGCAGCCAAAGTGCGTTTCATGAGTGAGGACAGCCAATTGGAGTTGCAAGTTGACGCTCTCGTCGCTTCCCAAAAGCGGCAAGTAGCCGTGGGTCGCTGCGCTGGTAATCGCTTCGACCGCCCCTTGCTCCACGAGACTACGGAAGGCACCAAGAATATTGCCATCAAGTGCCTGGAGAAGATCGAGCGTATCCTGATAAAATCTGGCCCAGTAGTCAGTCAGAGTAGCGAGGTTGTCCTCGCGGATATGACGAAAATAGTTGGCCGTCTCAGTACAAGCCCGCAAGCGGGCATCAAGAAAGAGTTGCAGTTCCTCTTGCAGGAGGGGACTGGCAAGCTGCTCACAGAGCACCGGCGAGAAGCTAATAGTTACGTGGGGCACGGTGCCGTGTTGGACAAGTGCACGGAGGGTTCGCAGGAGCGGAAGATAACACTGCACGACTGATTCACAAAGCCAATCACTGCCATGCGGCCAGCGTCCATGGCCCAACACAAAGGGCTGGTGAGCATGCAGGACAAGAGCAAACGAGCCAACAGCCGGCGGAGACATATGTCTTTACCTCCTCCCGACAGGTTCGTCTCTGTTAGAGATGAAGGGCTGTCTCTCACGTCTCAAGCAAGTATCCTTAAAGAGTGGCCCAAGTGCAACCTCATGAGCGTTGATTGTCACTTAGGCGACACATCTGACGGTTTCAAGAAAAGACATGGGCAATTCCGTCATGAAGGTGACAAACGAGCAGACAAGGAAAATTTGCGCCATGCGAAGAAATGTGGTTATCCTCTCTGTAGGCAGTCAAGTAGGTGACAGCACGATAAACCATATTTTCTCACAAAAAGGGGGCGGTCATGTCATTTTATATTAAGAGGGCTTTTGTCGATAACGAACCTGGGATTGAAATAGTAAACGTTCACTATACCTGGACGCCCGTCGGACAGCTACCAGACTGGGAAGCACATCGCGAGACCCGTGCCATGCCCCGCGGTGGTGTGCTTGTACGCGGCATGGGTGGGACCACGGTCGCAGAGTCTGGCGACTACGTGCAAACGGCGAGCGAACGGATCGAGCTGCCGGACGATGGCATTCGACGTAAGGTGCTCCGCTTGCCCAAAGCGATCTTTGATTCAGCGACGAATCAATACGTCGAGAATTATGCCTTTCATCACTATTTTGAGATTTTCCGTGAAGGCAAGCGGGAGCAGGGTCCGCTGTACACCGAAGAGATCGTCAGCAAAGAAGTGGAGTTCGTCGATTTCAATGGCAATCTCGGAGGCATGTGCATCTTCTGGAGTGTGTATGATTGGGATGCGCCGCAGTATCAGCCCACTGAGGTCTCGGAGTTTATCGATCGCTTCGGCGAGGACAATCCGTATCGATCGCATAAGTTCTATGGGGTAGAAGATAAGGAAAACTTCTCACGCATGCGCTCGGATATGTTACGCTCCTTGCCGGTGCCTCGGCGGTTTGTCGGTAAGATTTATGGACCGAAGGGGGCACAGGTCCATCAGCGCTGGCACGTGGGGGCGCTGTGGAGCCCAAACCGCGATGAACGCTGGGAAGACTACTGGGGGTATGTTGTCCACACCCTCTAACACCTCTCCATGATGAGGAACCGCGCAAGAATACCTTGAGCAATGCTTGTGGTGCAGGCGTCCTCGCCTGCATGGCTCGGTGCAGACCAGAGGCCCGCACCACAATACGAGAACGGTCAACTCCTGACTCCTTATCCATGTAAATCCGGGGAAAAGGTGAGGGAGGAGACACTTTTGCCCACCTTACGTCATCCAAGCGCTCTCTCCTAGTCCGCCATGTTCATGCTGTGCTACACTGTAGAGCAAGGGGGGAGTTTTCTCTCCTTGCGAAGTTTTACCGAGATAGAGCACAATGACACGTATTGCTACAAAACAAGCTCCTCTCAGTTGGTTCACAAGCGGCACCAATGGGAGCACCCAGTGGCGAGTCGCCTACCGTGGTCCACTCTCCGGCTCTGCTCTCCGGCTGCACTATGGCTTTGACGGCTGGCAGGAACCAGTGAGTGAGGTGAACCTGGAACAGGTCGAACCTGGCCTCGCAGTGAGCGAGCCTATTGCCGTTGAAGGACATATCTCGCTGGATTGTGTCGTGACCGACGGGCAGCGGTGGGATAACAACCAGAAGGCGGACTATCGACTGTGGATCGCGTTCGACCCGCTCGACGCACACCTGCACGTGAATGGAAAAGGCTCCGGTGACCTTGGGATCGCTAGTTTGCAGATAGCCATGGCATCGGCAGGCATCGGCTGCGGCATTGTGTCATGGGTCAACAATGTCGCGCTCGACCAGATTGAGTGGGCAAAGACCCGATTATTCCCCTTGATTTGGGTGAGACCTGAGGACACGTCGCTCGACGAAGTCCGCTCTCGCCTGGCCTCGGGTTTCGTTGGGCTTAAATTGCATCCCACCGTTGATGACTATCCAGCTGACACCCCAGATCTTGATCCTTACCTGGAAATTGCTGCAGAGTGTGGACGCCCGGTTGCCTGCCACAGCGCACCTGGAGATGCTGACCCTGACCACATCCGCCGACTGGCCGAACGGTTCCCGAGCGTGCCACTGCTTTTTTATCATACGTATCTTGGCCCCTCTGAAGGCCGACGTCGGGCCGCTCAACATGTGCGTGAGCAACCAAACTTGTATCTGGAAACGTCTTGGTGCTGTTCACGCGAGGTCTTGAGGTTCGTGGAGGAGGTCGGTCCAGAGCGTGTGCTTTTTGGTTCTGATGCCTCAGTGGACGGGCCGCACCATTACTGCCGCCATCCACCAAATGTTGAGGGTAAGGAAACTTATAACGATGGACTCATTGCACTCATCCGGGCTTTGGATCCCAAGGCCGCCCGACAGGTCCTTGGCGATAACGCCAGGCGCCTTTTCAACCTGAACGGCAATTCTCACCCATTGAACGGAAGAGCCAAGCTAATCCAGTAGGCAGTTCTTCTCTCCAGGCTGGATAATTGTGGCCAGCATTGAATTCCCGATAGCACATGTCATACCCACGTGCCGCTAATAGCTCCTTCATCATGCGATTCGCCTCGAGCAGTGGATCAAATCGGCCGCAGTCCATATAGATCCGTAAGGGGAGACGTTCACTCAGTCGTAAGATCGTGGTCAATCCCAGTTCTTTGCTGAAACCAAGGGCAAAACCTCCTGCCTGGCTAAACACATGGCCGAAAACCTCAGGCAAGCGGACGCCCAGCCATAAGGCGGCAAGCCCGCCAAGCGAAGCACCGAGCACCCCATGAGCACCCAATTGTTGGACTAAAGAGACTTCACTGGCAACCCAAGGAACTAACTCCTGCGCCGCGAACCCGACCAAAGCCTCGCTGCACCCATACTCCGTAAATCGCGCTTGCCGGGCATTATCGAGAAAGGCAATTGCCAATGGCGGCACGGCACCCTGATGGATGAGGTTATCAGCTAAAGTTGCCAGGCGAGCGCGCTGGAAATAGTCTCGCCCGTCCAGCACTAACAGCAGCAGATATGGGCCACTGCACGCCGGGCGATACAAGCGAACCGTTCGCCGGCCTCCAGCTAAGCGCATGCTTTGAAAGGTTTTCTGTTTGATCACCCCGGGCTTTACCCCTCGTTGACGGCGGAAGAGGCTGCTTTGTGGAGCCTGGGGCATCCAGAAACAATTGTTCATTTCCCCAAAGCCATTAGAAACACGTCGCGGATTGAATGGATCAGACACTCGTCGGCCATCGAGCAAATAGACGTATTCCACATAGGCATCCGGCGGAAGAGTCAGGGTACAGGCCCAGACACCTGGTTCAACTTCTTCCATCTTTCGCCCGTGGGCGGTGGCCTCCCAGGGCATCCAGCCGGTCATGTCTCCAGCAAGAACGGGAGCGCGTTCGCCGGCCCACACGAAAGTCGCTTGTTCTTCTGAGATCAGCGGCGTATTCTCCGCCCGTGCTCGCTCGATCAATGCCCCTGCAGTAACTGTCATCTCGATCTCCCTTATCCTTAGTGGGCAGCGCTGTCCCTGTCAGATTTGCCACCAAAGAAACGCCACAAAGGCGAGAGGAACGCTCGGAGCCGCTCTGTGGTCGAAAGAGGCTTATTCAGCAAGAACGGCACGGCATATTTCTGCAACGCCTCTTTCCCAATCGGGTGGTGACGCCCTTCATTGTAAGCCATGATCACCCTGCTCGCCTTGACGCCTTTGGCAAAGTGGCGGCATGCTGCTTGCGGCGCCAGCGGATCCCCTTTGTCACCAAGAATCAGCAGGCGTCTCATGTGCGCCAAGCGCTCTGGACGAAAAGTGTTAATGAGTTCAAACTCCTGTTGAAAGTCAGATTGTCCGGCAATAGCCTTATGTGCCTGCACCCGGAGCCCACCATTGCCAGCAAGGTTGAACATACCGGCCAGATAGCCCATCCCAGGAAGCAGGTGATCTAGATTCATGATCGCATGACAGAGATCCCCACTGCAGGCAAGCAAGAGACAGTGACTAATCCGGGGGTCACGCTGGGCCGCCACGACAGAAATGAATCCGCCCAACGAATCGCCAATCACCGCGTATTCCTCTGGATGAAACTCTTTTGCCGTTGCGAGGATTTTGTTGGCAGTCTCATGAATCCACAGGCACAGCTCGCCAAAGGTCATGGTCGCCAATTTAATGGCTAATTCAGCCGCGTTCTGGTGGTAGGGGACTTCAACCCGTAAGATCTTATAGCCGAGCGGCGCAAAGACCTCTTCTATTTCCGGCTGGGCAGTGAGAGAACCACCTAAACCGTGGGTGTAAAAAAGATATGACATACCCGCATCTCATCGCTAGAGGTGGCAGGAAAGATTATAAGGAAGACACTCTCATTTCACCAGTCACTTCCCTCCAAAGC
>CAZCWX010000537.1:0-4417 GCA_964502465.1 uncultured Enterobacteriaceae bacterium
TGGCTCGGGGAGTTGCATTTTATTCCGAGTTTCTCTTGTTTGGCCTCCCCGCTGATGATTCTGGCGGCAGCGGCACAGCGCACCACGCATATCCGCCTGGGTACGGCCGTCACCCTCTTACCCTTGCACAACCCGGTGAAAATGGCCGAGGATGCCGCCACACTGGACGTCCTTAGTGGCGGGCGTTTGGAGTTCGGGGTGGGCCGCGGCGCCACGCCGATCTACTGCAATGGGTATAATGTCCTCACGCCATGATCCCCGATGTGGTGCAGTTTCTGACTTATGTGGCCGGTCGCACCTCACGGATTCAATTAGGCACGGCCGTCATTGTTCTGCCCTGGCATGACCCGGTGCGGGTCGCGGAGCAGATCGCCATGCTCGACATCCTCTCCAGAGGGCGGCTCCTTTGCCCCTGCAAGATCCCGAAGCGGCGGCTGAGGAAGCAGAACGGGCCGTCAAGGATCTCAAGATGCCGGCGGTAGTGATCGGCACGAATGTGCGTGGCAGAAATCTGGACTTGCCGGAGTTCTGGTCCTTCTTTTCCATTTTTTAGTAGATTAGGCAGCAAGCCGCGCAGGTGCAGTCCAATACGTTTGGCAGGAACGTTCCAGGAAGATACAGCAGAGCGCAAGCAAGGCGTGAAGATGTAAAAACTTGGGTTTCGGCTGCCTGGTTCCCGTGTGCGTGGGCAGAGACGGACGCAAAGATGGTCCGACACACTGCGCTGTCCGTACTCTTGGCTCTCTTCTCTAATCTTCCATGTTCCTGCCAGACTCTTGATATGCACCCCCTCTCTGATCAGAACTGAAAGATGATACTAAAAATCGTTTCGTGCCGGCTGTCACGCGGGCGTCCCCACGCATCCCCGAGGCTCCACGGGCCTGGATCATGCCCGCTGACCCGCCAGTAAAAGTCCTGAGTCAGACGCAAAATAATGTGGTTAGAAAATAAATAGTCGATCGAGATGCGGTTGTACGCCCCAGTTGAGAGTGGATCAAAGGCGAACACAAACAATGGTTGCCATAACCCTCCGGCCCCATAACTGGTAGAGGCGGCAAGCGTCATGACCAACTCATTCTGATCAATTTTATCTCTATTGACGCTGATAAACCGTCCTGGGAGGACTTGTTCATCAACAATCGCGCGTAACACTGAGGGAGATCCGCGGTACAGACGACTATAATCCCAGTACCGGCGCCAGAAAATCTGTGACGTGATAAAAAAGGTGCGGATTTTGTTGAGCGGACGAATCCAGGTCGGTCGGTCAAAAGCCAACATGAGCACCGATCGTTTGGCAGTGTCGAAGCCATTATTGTCCGGATCGATCCGCTCTGGGGCTCCGCCACGCAGCCGCACGGGTACCCCAGTCGCTAGCGCTGCCTCCACCCGAAAGACCGCCTGGGTATAGCGTTCCTCAGAATAGTTCGCCGCTATCCCCATCACGTTGGTCCGAGGGTTGACCGTATTAATAACGAGGCGGTACGTATCCCCAATCTGCATGGATTGGTCGTTCCGCACCTTCACTCCCGTGTCAGACGAGAGCAGATAGAGATAATTAAGACTGAAATCGATCCCGCCCCAAATGCCCTTAAAGCGGACTCCAGCTTGACCATTTTTCAGTGCCTTTGCCGGTCGCCGATCCTCTCGTACCACGGAAAGATCTAGCACCTCATCGCCGATGAGGACGGTATTCGCGGTCGTGCGGAATCCATCACCGATGGCCGCCCAGGGGCGCCGCGGATCCGTGGTGACTTTGGTACGCTGGTAATCCCAAGGAATCCAGATCGTTTCGACAAATGACTCTTCAATGGGGCCGACCTTGCCAATGTCATAGATCGCTCGGACCATCCACAAGGGGATGCGAATGTCCTCCCAGGACTCACGGCTCCAGTGCCAGCGCAGATCAAGCGGATTAATGACATCCAGAGCACGAAAATTATCGGTCTCTCCCCACACCACCTGTTGACGCCCAATGCGGAGGGCAAATGGCGGAATGGCCATGTCCGTGTAAACCTCCCGCAGTTTGTACTCGAACTTGCGGTGCAGCTTTTCATCGTGGGTAAACTTTTTACTAAAGGCGTCACCGATGTCGTAAATCGAGTCATACACCCCACGGCCGATGACCGTAAGAGTAGCTTCTTCAAGCGGACCGGTCGAAAAACGACTAAAAGCCTGGCCTTCTCGCAGGAAATAATATTTCGCCTCGAGTTGGGCAGTGTTCCGCTGCATAATGAATTTGGCATCCCGAAACATCGGGGTACGCAAGATGTTCTGAGCTTGGAAAAATCCTTCCACTTCTAAATCATGCCGCAGTGCGATAATGCCCCATGACTGGACAGGATACAGCACCACGACAAACAATACCGCAGCGAAGAATTGACGCAAAATGGCCATAAGATGTTCCTATGTCAACTGGAATTTGTGTAGGAGACACAGGGCAGGCAGGAGTCCCTCTCTCCTGCCCTGCAGACCATGCCGCTAGCGGCGACCACTGACCATGTTCCGCACTGAATAAAACTGCTTCGCCCGACCAGCGGACAGATTTTTCTTCATGACGTAACAGTGGGAGAAGGTCGCGTGCGGTTTCTGCGCATTGATGTCGGTTTCCCCCAGGTGAATGAACACATTGTGACCAACATTGTTCGAGAAGTCGAGTTCCATGTACGGCGCTTGTGTGGTGGTCTCCTCGGCATAGCTCTCGGAGTATTTCAGAAAATGTTGCGCCATGCGTAGCAAGTGTTCTTTCTGATCGAACGCAAACATCCAATGCGTCCAAAATGTCTCGGCATCGATGAAGACGATTTTGTGACTGTACGGGTGGTTCTCGCTCTTTGGATCAATCAAGAGAACATGGCTATCACGTAATTCCCAGCGAGCCTTGTTCGGCACCCATAAGTGTGGCCCCCCTGCCTCTGGATTATCACGCACATTGACAGTTGCCAGCACCTGTTTCCGTCCCAGGTAGATCCAGTTCTGCTCATGCACCTTGCCACCAAATCCCATCATGTCCTCGCGGGTGAAATCCATTCCCATCACTTCACTAGTACGCTCAGATGCCAACGTCCGTCTCGGCTTGCGCTGCGCTGGCATATAGAGCCAGCCACTGTCTTCTTTGTAGTGATCGACATAGGTGACAGAAAGATTCTTCGCCCCGGCCATATCCCGCGGCGAGCGAAACTCCATCAACGACTTGCCACGTACTTCCTCGTACCCAGGCACGAGACAGTATTCGCCAAGTGCATACTCAGCACTGACCGAGACGAACTCGTACTGCCGGTCTAACTGACCATTTTCACTGCGCGACCATGCGACCATGGGCATGACAAAATCCTGCGTACCGGGCCGCCACAACATATTCCAGATCACTTTGACCGCAGCTTGCGGA
Organism: uncultured Enterobacteriaceae bacterium; assembly: GCA_964502465.1. Lineage (GTDB taxonomy): Bacteria > Desulfobacterota > Binatia > Bin18 > Bin18 > CAZCWX01. The sequence continues at coordinate 3,386 of CAZCWX010000537.1, forward strand.
TCGTCTTCTTTGATCTCGGGGAAAGGAAATCCACCGCCAGTAAACCCAATGAGCACGCCATTTTCATCGAGATGGTAGTCAGGCTGTACACTTTGACCCCAATCGGGCGGCGAAGGATAACGTCCAGTCGCAGCGATCTCCATTTCCATATCGTCGAAGAAATAATATTTCCACGCTGACTGCGGAAGAAAGGGTTCGATTAAAGTCCTGTCTTTTTCTGTCAGCGTCTGGCCAGGAGTGAACTGGGGCGGAACAGTACGATATTGTTCTACCCACTCACGCAGCGCCTTGTAACTCTGCTCGTCCGCTGCTCGGGCTAGCGGAGCAAGAGACAGGCTGCCGAGCAAAATCGCTCCGGTTATAAACACAATCCCAAGACGCATCGAGCACGGCCGTCGTTGAAGCCGTTGCCCGTGCGATTGCTGTTTTCTTGCCATAATGATTCCCTCCATCATCAGACTGTGGTTTTTTCCAACGCCACGCGTTGACCTGTTGCTCGATTCAATAAGTGGCATACCTTTCCCCAATTACACCCGTGACGAGATGCAGTACGAGAGTTTCCCACGAAACCCCTGCGAGATTGCGCTGCAGTATGAGCAGAGAGACTACGCCATGTAAAGCACAGCGGAACGCTTGCACAACGACCGGCAGATCGAGTCCAGGAGTAATCCGGCCAGATTCACGTACAACACGAGCGAGCGTGTCTAGCATACGTTTTCCCTGGACATGTGACTTCAGTGAGGCTGCCTCACGAGTCAGCGGGTGATGACGCAGCAAGAAGGCTGCTTCATAGGCGTAGGGGTTTTCCAGCCCAAACGCAACGTATGCTAACGCCACCGCGTCCAGGCGCAGACCTAGATCTGTCTGTTCTGCTGCGACCGCTTCGAGCCGATCAGCGAGCCGTCCAACATCTTCCTCAATCAGTTCAGACAGCAAGTCGTCTTTATCAGCAAAATACAAATAGATGGTTCGTGGTGTATACCCAATGCTCTCTGCCAGGCGACGCATCGAGAGGCCGGCATATCCCTCTTT
>CAZCWX010000538.1:0-9097 GCA_964502465.1 uncultured Enterobacteriaceae bacterium
AGGTCGATGTGGCTTCGCCTGCCGGCGAACGGATTGCCAAAGGTTTGGTGACGTACAAGCTGGGGTACGGTGGGAAATAAGCTTAGAGCAATGAGTGCAGACTGCGCTTGTGTTTCCCAGCGCTCAGGCGAGCTGTTTGTCTCAGCAGTCATGCCAGAGTGCAGGAAAGGGGAACAGGTAAAGCCCGGCAGAGAAGAAACAGGAGAGCAATATGGGCGAAATCAAAACTGGTGGAGTCCAGATGGTCCCAGTGGATGGGAAGTATCAGGTCTGGACGAAACAGGTGGGCTCAGGGCCAATCACCGTACTCACGCTCCATGGTGGACCCGGATGTACGCACGAGTACTTCGAGTGTTTTGAGGATTTTCTGCCGCAGCACGGCATGCAGTTCTTTTACTATGATCAACTCGGGTCAGCGTACTCCGATCAACCAGACGATCCCAATCTGTGGACGGTTGAACGTTTTCGCGAAGAAGTCGAGCAGGTCCGAGCCGCGTTAGGATTAGAGCAGTTCTATCTGTATGGGCAATCGTGGGGTGGAATGTTGGGGATTGAATACGCCCTGAAGTATCAGCAGCACCTTAAGGGGCTTATCATCTCAAACATGACCGCGAGTATCCCCTCGTATGTTGCTTACATTAACGAGCTCCGTCAGCAACTGCCGTCTGACCTCATCCGGACCATGGAGAAATATGAAGCAACCGGAGACTATAACGCCCGCGAATATACCGAGATTCTGTTCAGACACATTTATTCCCAGTATATCTGTCGAACTGATCCGTGGCCGGAACCGTTGAGGCGGATGTTCCGGCACCTGAGTACGCCAGTCTACAACACCATGCAAGGGCCGAATGAGTTTGTCGTCACCGGCAACTTCAAGGATTGGGACCGATGGAATGACCTTCGCAAAATTACCGTGCCAACCTTGCTCTCGGTCGGACGCTTCGACACCATGCGGGTGGCAGACATCGAGCAAATGGGACACCTCATTCCTCGGTCGCGTGTGACTATTTGTGAACAGGGGAGCCACTGCGCCATGTACGATGATCAAGAAGCCTACTTTCGTGATATGATCCAATTTATTCAGGACGTTGAGACCGGAAGATTTGGACAGTCAACTTCGTGAGAATTGCAGTGCAATGAAGAGGAAGGCCTATGAAGATTACGCGATTTTATGCCCTGGAGAATGGGGAATCTCGGTTCATGGAAGTAGATATTCCCTTCCAACATGAACAGAAAGATGCGGAAGGAAACATCCTTCGTTTCTCGAACGAATATATGTCCCCCAATGTCCGCTTTGTCGAACTTCCAGAAGGGCTCTCCCAAAGCTGGCACAATGCGCCGGCGCGGCAAATCGTTGTGGTTCTGTCCGGTGTATTGGAAGTCGGGACTACCGATAAACAGATACGGCAGTGGAGGGCCGGCGAACTGTTCCTGGCTGACGACCTGACAGGTAAGGGCCACACGACCCGTGTCCTCAAAGGCCCGGCTCGCGTCATGTTTGCTCCGCTCCCAGCAGACTTTGCCACAGAACGGTGGTCAGCATAGTTTTCTCCGCAGAGGTGTATGGCCGGTCATCTGTACACCCGGGACCTGCCTGCCAAGAGGTTCGTGATGAGAAAAGTCACTCGGATTGAGACCACTCGCCTCTGGCTTCGCCCGCTGACGCGAGACGATGTGGAGGCAGTGTATCGCCTGTGGATTGACCCGGATGTGCGCAGATACCTCTGGGATGATCAAGTGATTTCTAGAGAGCACGCTGCGTCGATTATTGATGACAGCATCAAATTATCCACGAAGGACGGATACGGTTTGTGGGCAGTATTGCCAAGCAGAGAGACAATGTTGATCGGGTTCTGCGGCTATCTGTTCTTCCATGATCCGCCTGAATTACAGTTGCTCTATGGGATGGCTCCAGCATATTGGGGGAATGGGCTGACGACGGAAGCGGCGCGCGCCATGCTCCGGTATGGCTTTGAAGAATTAGGGTGTGATCGTATCGTGGGCAGTACTGATGTGCCAAACATCGCTTCGGCGCGGGTGATGGAAAAAGCTGGCATGACATACGAGAAACGGCTGCTCATCCATAACCTCGATACGGTGTATTATGTGATAGCCCGTGAATCCTTCACACCTGACGACTCGTCATATCGAGTGGAACGCGAGGGGGAGAGCAGAAAACTTTTCCGTAGTGCTGGCTGAAAAAAAGGACAAGCAATGCGTATTGGCCTGCTCACAGACACCCATCTCCCCAGTACGATTCGTCATTTGTGGGATGAAGTGAAAGTCGCCTTTGCCGGTGTTGATCTGATCCTTCATGGTGGGGATATCGTCTCACCGCGTGTGCTGGACTGGTTAGAGGATCTTGCCCCAACCCTGGCTGCACGTGGAAACAACGACGGTGGCTGGGAGGATCCGCGTATGCAGGATCTTCAGCTATTGGACCTCGAAGGCTGGCGCATTGCCCTGATTCACGACATGGAACCTGAGGACCGCCCTATCAACTCTCTCAAAGACTGTCATCTCAAAGGTGCGCACGCTGATATTCTGATTACCGGCCACACGCATTTCGAGCGCCTCGACTATCGTGACGGCGTTTTACAAATCAACACAGGCAGTCCGACACACCCCCATCTGTGGTCTACCCGTCTGGGGACCGTTGGTATCCTTGACCTGGCACCGGACACGATCACGGCTCGCATCATCAGGCTTGGAGAGCTACCAGGGTTACCGAATCCCGGTACAGAATTCTTCTTCGATCTGGGGACGCAGCTTGTGGAGCAGGATAAGAAGAGAGGGTGAGCGATCTTCTCGGATCATGCTTATAATTCATGTCAAACCCTTCCTCTGCATGTCACTCTGAGCGAGAGGAGGTCAACAGGGTGAAGACGCAACCAGATGACCCTCACGGGGATCAATCAGTGCAAAGACAAACGGATGGAGTCTTGCACTTCGAGCCGTATCGACTGGACGTGGAGAATGAGCGATTGTGGCAAGGGACACAGGCCGTACGGCTGACCGGGAAAGCCTTCGCAGTTTTGCGTCATTTGGCTCACCGTCCAAGCCGGTTGGTTTCCAAGAATGAGCTGTTTCGGGCTGTATGGCCGGACACCGTCGTCAGTGAGACCACCCTCACGTCATGCATCAAAGAATTGCGCAAAGCCTTACAAGATGACGCGAAAGCCCCGCGCTATATCGAGACCGTCCATCGGCGCGGATACCGGTTCATCGGGAAAGTTGTCAGTGATCAGAGGTCAGTGCTCAGTCCTCAACCAACTCCTCCTCATTCTCAACTGGCAACTGGCAACTGGCAACTGAAAACTCCCCTCGTTGGTCGCGATGCAGAACTCACGCACCTTTCTCAATGGCTAGAAAAAGCGTTACGTGGTGAACGCCACATTGGGTTCGTGACTGGTGAACCTGGGATCGGGAAAACGACGCTGGTAGAGTCCTTCCTTCGGGGGCTCGCGTCGGAAAACTACGGTATTCCCCTCTCACATCCACAGACGCTAGACGCGAGATCCCAGACCCTGGACGCTAGTTTGTGGATTGGGCGTGGACAATGTATCGAGCAATACGGAGCCGGAGAAGCCTATCTGCCTGTACTCGAAGCCCTCGGGCGGCTGTGTCATGAAGCAGAGGGAGAGAAGGTGACAAAGCTGCTCCATCGCTATGCCCCAACCTGGCTGATGCAAATGCCAGCGCTGCTCAACGATGCGGAACGCGAAAGTCTCCAGCAGCAGGTGGGAGGTGGGACGCGCGAGCGCATGCTCCGCGAGATAGCTGAGGCGCTCGAAGCGCTGACGGCAGAGCGCACCCTGGTGCTGTGGCTTGAAGATCTCCACTGGAGTGACTATTCGACCCTGGAATTGCTTGCGGTGCTAGCACGACGGTCTGAGCGCGCACATCTGCTGGTGCTGGGCACCTATCGACCGGTCGAAGGGTTGGCGCACGACCATCCTTTACGGAGTGTCGTCCAGGAGTTGCACCTGCATGGTCACTGCCAGGAACTGGCGTTGAGTTTTCTCTCTGAGGACGCCGTGAGGCAATATCTCACGCAGAGATTTGCTGACAGACCGTTGCCCGCGGGTTTAGAACAGGTTATTCACCGCCACACCGAGGGCAGTCCATTGTTTATGGTGCATGTGACCGATTATTTGCTGAGTCAGGGCCTGCTCGAGAAAGACGAAGCCGTACCATCACGGCAAATCCTGGACAGTGCAGAGATTGGGGTGCCGGAAAACCTCCGGCGCTTGATTGAGCGCCAGATCGAGCAGACGAGCACTGAGGAACGGGAAGTCTTAGCGGCGGCCAGCGTGGTGGGTGCAGAGTTTGCTGCAACGGCTGTAGCGGCTGGGCTTGGAGTGGAAGGAGAGACGGTAGAAGAGGCGTGTGAAGGCTTAGTACGGCGGGGACAATTCCTTAAAGGATTAGGGACAACAGACTGGCCAGACGGCACGCTGGCGGCGCACTATCGTTTCATCCACACCCTTTACCAGGACGTATTGTACGATCGCGTCCCGCCAGGGCGGCGCGCGCGCTTGCACTTGCGGATTGGCGAACGGCAAGAACGTGCCTATCAACGTCGATTGGGTGAGGTGGCAGCAGAACTCGCTGTCCACTTTGAGCGTGGCCGAGATTACCAGCGGGCCATCCAGTATCATGGGCAGGCAGCGCAGAACGCCATGTGGGTCTACGCGTATCACGAGGCGATCGATCACCTCAACAAGGGCTTAGCCTTGCTTGCCTCTGTCCCGGAGTCTGCTGAACGCACCCAACAAGAGCTGGCGTTGCAGGTCGGCCTGAGCCTCTCGTTAATGCACACCCAAGGCTTTATCGCTCCGAGAGTCGAGCAGGCGTACAGCCGGGTTCGCGTGCTATGCCAGGCAGTGGGAGATTCCCAGCAGCGTTTTGCTGCACTGTGGGGATTGCGCAATTTTCATACGCTGCGCGGCGAGTTGCCGGCTACCCGCACGGTGGCGCAGGAGTTGCTTGAGCGAGTGGCACAGTCTCAGATGCTCTCCCTGCTACCGGAGGCTCACCTCGGGCTCGGTGCGACGTTATTTCTCTTGGGGGAATGCGTGACGGCCCGCAGACATATTGAACAGAGTCTGACGCTGTACGATCCACAGCTGCCCCAGCAGCGGGTGTTCCTCACGGGGCAGGACCCGCGCGCCAGTGGTCTCGCGCATTTCGCGCTTCTTTTATGGGTACTGGGCTATCCAGACCAGGCACGGGAACAGAGCCGCCAGGCCCTAGGGCTGGCCCACGACGCGCGGTTCCCCTACAGCCAAGCCCTCGCCTTGAACTTCGCGGCGATTCTCCATTTGGGCTACCGGGACGCTCAAGAAGTAGAGCACCTCGCAGCTGCCTCGCGATCCCTTGCACGGGAGTGTGGTTTTGTCCATCTGATGGTGATGGGGATGGTGTTACAAGGGTGGGCATTGGTAATGCAAGACAAGAATCAGGAAGGCATTGCCCTCATGCAGACGGGACTCGATCGGCAGCGCGCTCTAGGGATTAGGATTGGCGAGGTCTACTATCAGATGCTGCTGGCCGACGCGTACGCCAGGATAGGACAGGTCGAGACAGGCATGCACGCGTTAGCCGCGGCCTTCGCGGCGGTCGAAAAAACCGAAGAGCGTACCTACGAGGCCGAACTGTATCGACTGAAGGGCGAGCTTACGCTCTCCCAGTCGAGCGTCCAGCGTCGAGCGTCCAGCGCCGCCAACCCCCAAGTGGAAGCCGAAGCATGTTTTCTCCAAGCGGTTGAAATAGCGCGTCGCCAAAGCGCGAAGTCATTGGAACTGCGGGCAGTGATGAGTCTCGGTCGCTTGTGGCAACGTCAGGGCAAGAGAGCGGACGCCGCCCGCAAGTTGGAAGAGATCTATAACTGGTTTACGGAGGGATTTGACACCGCCGACTTGCGCGAGGCCAAATCCCTGCTGGCCGAACTGACTGACCCGTGAGCTGCACTGAAAATTCGGCTTGTCTGTGCTGCCAGTATTCTCACTCCTTTTTTGGCGACGGCGATCGCGCGTGTTCGTACGAGAACCGCCCGGATCGCCCGGGCAATTGAGTTCGGTGGTGACGGATAGCGTCAATCTTGACCTCACTGTTTCATGTCCCACGCTTGAATGAGTTCGTCGAGCGTGTACTGCAAAGCGTTCAGCTCCTGCTGGAGTTGGTAGGCATCTGAACGGGTGAACTCACCTGCTCTGCCAAGCTGGGAAACGACGTCTCGAAATGTTTCTTGCCAAATGAACCACCGCTCTGCGATGTCAGGTGGACAAGTGAGACACACCGGCCAGAGCTCGATTGCCGAGAATTCACAGAAGGGCAGTTTCCGACAGGTACGGGGATCTTTCTCATCAAGACACACGATCAGCTCTACACAGTCAGCCTGCGCCCGAGGAGGCCAGAAGACACCACTGACGAGCACCAATCCCAGGGCCACACTTGTCGACAGCACGCCCCAGGATTTCCAGCGCCTCATGACACCTTTTTTGTCAAAGAACTCTGCCATAATTGAACCTCCTTGGCGGCTCACAGCCGCTCTATATTTGCTGACAAAACATGACTCTTGGAGGAACAATGTGACTGGGTGCATAGGAAGGTGGCAGGCAGCGGAGAGAGGGATGAGAAGCACCAGGAAAGAGGAAAGTGAGCAGCGGAGCGTTGCAAGATCACGCAGGATATGATGAATAACTATCCATACGGATTGATAGGTGCAGAGAGCAACAGAGAGAGGGTCCATGAAATCCGTTAATTGGCAAGACCTCTTGCAAAGGCATCCCATCTTTGCGAGTCTCAGTGAGGCCGAAATTGCCCAGCTGCTTCGGGATGAGGGCTCGCACGAGCGCGTGTCCCCCCAAGCCACGGTCATCCTCAGAGAAGGGGAAGGAGGCGACTCCGTGTTTCTGATTGGGGCCGGCTCCGTGCAGGTCACGCTATGGGGCACAAGGGGACCGCTCATGCCGCTGGCCGTCTTACAGGCCGGGGACATTTTCGGGGAGATGGCGGTCTTGGAACGCAAGCCGAGAGCCGCGACGGTGGTCGCCAGGGAGGAGTGTGTGCTGTTAGAGGTCGCCGGAGAGGCGCTCCGCACCCTGCTGGAGGCGCATCCGGAGATACAGGTCAAGCTGTACACCGTCGTACGCGACCGACTGAGACAAGCCAGCCAGCCATAACAAACGGCGTTCAGTGGGTAGGCAACGCCACGGGGAGAAAGGAGAATCTTGGCCTTCACCTCTCCCGCGAAGGGAAGCAGAAAGAAAATCACCACGGGCCGAGAAACACCCCTTCTCTTTACTTCTTTGTGAAGACGAACTGCTCCCCCATCTTCTCCCTCGCTTCTTTCATGTGGGTATAGTACTGGAGGAAGCCGCCGTTATAGTTGCCGTCCTGCCGGCGGTTGAACTCCCCCTCAAAGTTATAGTACCCCGGCGTGCAGTCCTGGTTGCGGGTGGTCTTGCCGCGGTGCCGGATGACTTCCTGCACCCACCACTCCTCGGCCTCTGGAGTGACGTCCATGGTCTGGTAGCCCTGACGGCGCACGTAATCGATGCATGCAGCGATGTGATCGCCCTGGGTTTGCAGCATGTCGGTCAGGTTGAACTGGAATGAGGCCTGGTAACCACCCATGATGAAGAGGTTAGGGTAGCCCTGCGAATGGATGCCATAGAGCGTGCGGATGCCGTCACGGTATTTATCATTGAGGTCGAGGTCATGCTCTCCCTTGATCTGATTGTAGATGCCCGTCTTCTGCACCTCGAAGCCGGTGGCGTAGATGAGGACGTCGAGCGCGTACTGGGTGCCCTCGAACAGTGGTCCCTTCTCGGTGATCTCAGTGATGCCTTTACCTTTGGTGTCAATCAAATGGACATTGGGCCGGTTGTAGGCGGGGAGGTACTCGTCGTCGAAGCAGGGGCGTTTGCACATGAACATGTACCACGGCTTGAGCGCCTCTGCCGTTGCCTGGTCCTTGACGATCTCGTCGATGCGTTTGTGGATCCGCATCATGTACTCGATGTTGGCATTCTCTTGTCTACGGATCTTCTCCTCACGGGACAGAGAGGCAAGCGCTGCCTTTTGCTCCTCGGTCAACTGCGGTCCCCTGATCGCGCGCACACGCCGCTCGGCCTGCCACCCCGGTTGCAGTTTCCGCGCCCAGTTGGGATCGGTGGCCCAGTCGTTGCGGAGGTCAATGGACGAGGGGGTGCGTTGGAAGACGTACAGCTCTTTGGCTGCGGCGCCGAGACGGGGAATGGCCTGGACCGCCGAGGCACCTGTGCCGATGATGCCCACGACTTTGTCGGCCAGACCCGACAGATCCTCTTTGGTGTAGGCGTAGTCCCAGCGCGAAGTGTGAAAGGAGTAACCCGTGAACCGCTCCATTCCCTTGATCTTCGACAGCTTCGGCTTGGAGAGCGTGCCATTGGCGCAGATCACAAACTGCGCCTTCATCTGGTCACCCCGATCCGTGGTGATGTGCCACATCTGTTCGGTTTCGTCCCATACGGTAGAGGTAACGGTGGTCTGGAAGACCGCGAGCTCGTACAGGTGGTACTTCCGGGCGATGGCCTGGCAGTGGGCGTAGATTTCCGGGCCCTTGGCGTAGCGGTTCTTGGGCACGTAGTCCATTTCGTCGAGCAGGGGGAGATAATCATAGGAGGGCACGTCACACGCCACCCCAGGGTAGCGGTTCCAGTACCACGTGCCGCCTACGTCGGCTCCCCGCTCGACGATGCGAATGCTCTCAACGCCACACTCCCGCAGTCGTGCTGAGGTAAGGAGGGCAGAAAACCCGCCACCGATGAACAGGCATTCAACGGTATCGGTGATGGGTGCGCGGGGCGTGAGCTCGCCGCCGTAGGGGTCGATCTCGTATGGCGCCAGCGCCCCGGCGAGATCGGACGTGTACTGGGCCGTGCCTTCTGGTCGGTATTTTAGTCTCAGGTCGCGCTCCTCGGCGAACTTCTGCTTGACGCGCTCGTAGTATGCTTGCGGCTTTGTAGGATTCCGTAGCGGGTTAAAGGCACCGATGGCCTGGGGTTCTGGGACACCCGTGGGTTGCTCCATGTTCATACCTCCCTGC
>CAZCWX010000539.1:0-4899 GCA_964502465.1 uncultured Enterobacteriaceae bacterium
GTTTATGCATGGGGCTGGCGAATCCCCTTCCTATTGGGACTCGCGGTTGGTCTGACCGGGCTTGCTATTCGTCGCCATCTTCCTGAAACAGCCGCAACATCACCACAGGACAAGCCGATCACCTCTCCGGTGATTGACGCATTCCGCAGCGAGTGGCGAACCATCTTGCAAGTCACTGGCTTCACTGTGCTGAACGCCGTCGGGTTTTACATGATGTTCGTCTATGCAGTGACCTACTTGGAGGAGGTTGTCCACCTCCAAGCCGCCGCAGCACTCAAAATCAATACGCTGAATATGTTAGTTTTGCTGTTGCTGATTCCAGCCGTTGGTGCCCTGTCCGATCACATTGGTCGAAAGCCCATTCTCCTTATCGCCGCCTGCGGCACCCTGTTCTTTGCCTGGCCTTTGTTTCGCTTGATGCACTCTGCCGAGTTTTCCATGATTTTCCTGGGGCAAATGGGGTTCGCCGTGCTTATTGGATTATTCTTTGGTGCCTACCCGGCAACGATTGTCGAGATATTTCCCGCACGGGTGCGGTGCAGCGCGGTCTCAATCGGCTATAATCTTTGTCTCGCCATACTCGGAGGGACAACCCCGATGGTTGCCACCTATTTAATTACCCGTACTCACAATGATCTGTCACCCGCGTACTATCTGATGGCGGCGGCAGCCGTGTCGCTGCTCGTGATCGTGAATCTACGGGAAACGGCAAAAGAGCCCTTGTTGCACTGACGGTAATTGTAGCTTTTCCATCGGAGTGGATTGGTTTAGGAGTCGTATGGCACGACAGCGCTCGCGCTGCCAACGATAATGACTGTTCCGTCGGGTTTCTGGCACCACACTTCCACATGGGCACGTTGACGACTCCCCTCTGGCGTGAACTCTTTGACCACGCCATGAGTTGAGACCGTCTCGCCTCCCCACAGCACATTCACCAGATTCACTGTCATTTTTCCACCGCAGTACCAGCCCTCACCGAACCGACGAGTCAACAACTCAGAGAGAAAACAAATACTCATCATCCCTTGGACGACCACCTCAGGAAAACCCAGTTTGCGGGCTTCCTCACGATCGGTGTGGTAATTCTTGCCCGGACCGGAGAAGCGTTGGCACATCTCCAAGTCTACCTCTTTTGTCAACGGTGTCAGTTGCTCTAAGACCGGACCGTGGGCTACGGCGAATTGCCGTCCTCCCGCTTTCTCCCTTTCTTTCCCAACCACCGTTTCACTAGCGCTGTCGCCACGCAAGAAGCTCTGGTGAGACCGGCTGCGTAGCCGCAGGCGCCCATCATCGCCAAAGAAGAGCACCTCATTCACGACATAATCGCGTCCACGTTTGATATAACGGTCAGTGACAAGAGAATGGGCCGTAATATGGTCTCCGATCATCATTGGGGTAAACAGTTCCCATTCCTGCCTGGCATGGAGGTTGCCATAGATATTGGGGAGATACCAGCGGCGGTCAACAAACATTTCTGAGTGGCGAATCAACGCCGGTGCAATCGGTCCACCAAACGGTGAGTCCCCGAAGTACCAGGGATGATAGTCTTGCACAGCGTCCGCATACTGCTGCGCCAGATCTAATGTCATAACGTACTCGCGGTGTCCACAATCCATCCCGACATAGACATGATCGTTCTGCGTGGTTGTCATTACCCCTGTCCTCCTTGCTGCAGTCGCATACACTCCTGACCATAGTCCACCCAGCACCGAGATAGCAAGAAGGATACACTCATGGTAATCACCCACCGTGGAACGACAGAAGGGAAGGAGAGCATCATGCCCCTCTCAGGCGTGCAAGTGGTCGAGGTCGGACTGAATTTAGCGGGTCCTTTGGTGGGCGAGATTCTTGCCGATCTCGGCGCCGATGTCATTAAGGTCGAACGACCGGAAGGTGGGGACGACGCCCGGGGCTGGGGGCCACCATTCGTGCAAGGGAGTTCGGTCACCTTTCACTCGATGAACCGGAACAAGCGCTCGGTCACCGTTGACTTCAAGAACCCGCAGGAAGTCGCGAAGCTCCACCACCTCATGACGGAGACAGACATTTTTATCCACAACTTAAGACCTGGAGTGGCAGACGAGGTGGGACTGGGGGCCGAGGTCCTGCTGGAACTCAATCCCCGGTTGATCTACTGTGAGATCTCCGCCTTTGGACACCAGGGACCACTCCGCCTCAAGCCTGGCTATGAGATCCTATTGCAAGCCTTTGCCGGACTGATGAGCGTAACTGGCGAAGCCGATGGACCACCGGTACGCATGGGCACGTCTGTTGTCGATTTCGGTACGGGCATGTGGACAGCACTCGCTGCTCTGGCGGCCTTACGCCAACGGGATCGTACTGGGCGCGGTTGTGTAATTCAGACGTCTCTCTTCGAAACGGCGTTATTTTGGCTGTCCAACTTCTTCGCCCGTTATCAAGCCAGTGGTGACGTACCGCAGCGCCACGCGACTGGCAGTGCCACCCAGGTGGCGTTCGGTGCGTTTGAGACCAAGAATGGACCGCTGGTCATCGCCGTCGCCAATGATCGGCTCTTTGCCAAACTGGCCCGTGCGTTGAACCGCCCAGAGTGGGCGGACGATCCACGCTTTCGCACCAGCGCCGGCCGTCTTGTCCACCGAGAGCGTCTCGGCGGTGACATTCGTGCAATCCTGCGCGAAGAGACGAAAGAGCAGTGGATGGAGCGGCTGGAAACGGCGGGGATCCCCTGCGCGCCGATCCTCACCATCCCTGAGGTGTTAGCCCAAGCACAAACCCACGCCTTGGGTATACTGCAAAAGCTTCCTGGGTCTGACGTCGAGGTCCTGGGCCTGCCCCTTTCCTTCAACGGGGTGCGTCCTGCCTTGCGGAAGTCCGCACCCCAGCTTGGTGAGCACCACGAGGAAGTCTTCAACACCACAAGGACGAACAAACCAGACATCACATAACGTTGCAGCCATCGGCCCCGTCTGCCTGAGTCATGCACGTCTGCGGAGTGGTGGTCAACGAATAAGGGGGATTGTAGGAGGAGAGGATAAACATAAAGACCTTGACAGCAGTAGTCTTCCTTGGCTAACTAGGGTCACCTGAAACTACAAATATGTCAAAGGAGGAGCGTATGCCCACACCGCAATCCGCAATTCTCGACAGAAATATGGGTGAACACCAGTGGTACGTGCATCTGAGCCGTGTCGATGGTGCTGATCTCAAGGTCATCAAGTCCGTTGTGCAGAAGCTACGCCAGGACTGCGCGCTTCTAGGTACGCGCATCAACCTGGTCCTCGGCTTCGGACCGACACTCCTGCGTGATCTGAGCAAAGACATTCCCAATGATTTCCAACCGTTTGAAACTATTAAATCGATTGATGGCAGCGGTCGGGAGGCGAAAGGCACTCAGGAAGAACTGCTTTTCTGGATGAACAGCCCTCACAAAGATCAAATCTGGAAGGCGCAATGGGATGCTCGTCAAACCCTCAAAGGACATATGAAAGTTGCCCGAGAGACCATGACGTTTATTTATGGCAACTCCCTCGACATGACGGGATTCATTGACGGAACAGGCAACCCCGCAGTTGAAAAGGATCGCGAGGTCGCCATCGTTCCTGATGGACAACCTGGCGCAGGAGGTAGTTTTATCAACGCCCAGCGTTGGGTCCATGACCTCGAAGCTTGGGAGAAGCTGCCTCTCGCAGAGCAGGAAGGCATCTTTGGCCGCACCAAGGCTGATTCCACCCGGCTTGACAAACAACCGGCACACTCCCACCTCGCTCACGTCGAACTGCGACAGGGTGCCACCGCTGACGCCAGCAAGCCCAAACGTGATGAGATTACGCGGCGTTCTACCCCGTATGCCTTCCACGACGGCACGGTAGGATTGTACTTCATGGCCTTCTGCAAGACTCAGGCTCCCCTTCGTGAGCGGCTACGGGCCATGTACGGTCTCGACGGGCAAGTCCGCGACAAGTTGACCGACTTTAGCAACCCAGCCTCTGGCTCTTTTTACTTTGCCCCATCGGTTGAAACTCTTGACTCCATGTTGGCGTAGTAGACCACACAGCAAATCCGGCAACGGGGCGGGCGCGAAGGCACGCCCCGCCTCGGTTTTCGCAGCGATGAAGCAAAAACCACAAAAGCGTAACACCCAACAGCTTCAGATCGTCTACCAGGCTGTGTGTCAATCCGGCTCGCATCCGAGCGCGGACGAAGTGTACCGCTACGCACGGCATCTTTTACCACGTATCAGCCTGGGCACGGTCTATCACAACCTGCAGCGTCTGGTGGAGGAAGGCAAAATTGGCGTCTTCTTAATTGGTGGGCGCACAGCGCGCTACGACCCCACCATCACGGACCATGCACATTTTGTCTGTCAGCATTGCGGTCAGATAGAGGACGTCTTTCTCGCACAACCGCTGTTGGCAATCAATCTCAGCACCCTGGTGCGCAATGGCTACACGATCTCCGCCCACAGTTTAGTCATCGATGGGCTGTGCCCGCCGTGCGTGTCAGAAGGAGCGCCCTCCTGCGAGGCATACAGTTAACTATAGGAATCCTTTTTAAGATGGAGAAAGAAGGCGCACCTTCGCCCTTCGACAGGCTCAGGGCGAACGGGTTGAGGGTGGCAATTGTTTGGGATTTGCCGTTCGTGCTGAGCTTGTCGAAGCATGAACGGCGCTCACTCTCCACATTTCATTGAGGAAAGCTATATTAGTCAATGGAAAACCTTCCTGTAGGAGATCGCTCCTTGATGAACGAATGCTTTTGTACAGACTGCGAGTCATTCCCGCGCGAGCGGGAATCCAGCAGCCGTTTAGGCGGTCAGAGGCTTGGCATTTCCCCGCTACTCATCGATAGCCACTCTGCGCTTTCTTTGCCTCCTCCAGGTAGTGTTCCTTATCCGCCGCCGTTGCGGGTTTGTGCCTG
>CAZCWX010000540.1:0-2505 GCA_964502465.1 uncultured Enterobacteriaceae bacterium
TCATCCGGGCGAGTCGTGGTGCGAAGGTGATTGCGGAAGTCATGGGGGAGCAGTACGCGGCGTGCTGGGTCAGTGATTGTCTGAGTGCACAACTCACGGCGCCTGCCCGTTACCTTCCGCGACGGTGATGCCGAACAACTGCCGTTTGCGGACGCGACTTTCGATGTCGTGCTCCCGACGTTTGGGGTGATGTTTGCGCCTGACCAGAAGCAGGCGGCGCGCGAACTCCTCCGGGTCTGGGGTCCAGATATTCCCGCACAGTCCGTGCTGTATCTATAAGGAAGGAACATCGAATAGGCTCTCCCCGTTGTCGGCCAGTGATCGCTTGATCCACACAGATCTCTATTATTACACCATAGACGACGACGTCTTCTTTGTCTTGAAGCACAAGATATCAAACACCGCGGCGGCATTGCGGTTCCCAGTAAACACATCGAAGCGCTGCTTCTCGATATAGACTTCTCCCCCCGCTGCAGTAAGGCTTGAAGTTCTGCCTCTGCATAGTCACGGTTCTCAATCCAGACAGGGCACCAGGGAGCAGTGGCATCTACTCTCCTCTGGCCTACAGTCCCGGCCATGCAATGCTCCGGGTATTCTCCACCGTTCTTCTGCAACTCAGGATCGTCCGGGAAATGTCGATCGGCTGATCCAGCAATGGCAATACCCTTTTGCCTGGCGAACTTAGTCAACATTTCCAGTTGAGGAAGAATACGCTCTGCGCCAGGCACATACAGTTTCTCTTCTGACAGCATAAAATCACGCTGTGTATCGACATCATAAAAAAGGGTCGTTTTGGGATTCATGGCTTCCGTCTTTTGACAAGCCACGAAACTCTCACTATTCACCCTTCGACAGGCTCAGGGTGACCGGGGAAGGTCTTGACATCGCCTATGATTCACTCCGCGTGCTGAGTCCTTCGAGCCATATCGCGGGCTTGGGGTTATTCACCCCTTAATTACAGCCATTGGCTTCAACTTTACCACCTTCTTGCTAATCCCAGCCCGATCTACCACGTCTACAACGTCAGCGACATCTTTATAGGCGTAGGGCATTTCCTCCGCAAAGGTGCCCTTGCCACGATAGCGGGCGATCACGCCTTCTTTTCCAAGTTCCTCATCGAGATCTCGCCCCCGTGCCGCCTTCTTCGCCTGCGCGCGACTCATCACACGACCCGCGCCGTGGCAGGTCGAGCCAAACGTCTCCTGCATGGCTTTCTCTGTGCCAACGAGCAGAAACGAATAGCGTCCCATATCCCCTGGAATCAGTACCGGCTGCCCCAGCGGACGAAGCAGCGCAGGTATGGCGGGATGGCCAGGACCGAATGCACGCGTTGCACCCTTGCGGTGGACCCAGACTTTGCGCTTCACACCATCGACCACATGAGTTTCAGGTTTAGCGATGTTATGACACACGTCGTAGATCAGCCGCATACCCAGGTCGCGGGGCGAGATGTGTAAGGCTTTCAAAAAGGCATCTTCAGCTAGACTCATCATCACCTGACGGTTCACCCACGCATAGTTCGCCGCGCAGGCCATCGCTGCCAGATATCGCTGCCCCTCCGGCGACGAAATTGGTGCACAGGCAAGCTGTCGGTCCGGCACCTTAATATGGTACTTTTCCATTGCTTTGCCCATCACTTTCAGGGCATCCTCGCACGTCTGGTGTCCAAGTCCACGCGATCCTGAATGAATAATGATCGCCACTTGGCCAAGCCAGAGACCCAAAGCCGCAGCAATGTCGGGCTGATAAATTTCTTCAACTCGATCGACTTCGAGAAAATGATTACCAGAGCCCAACGTACCGATTTGATTCAGGCCACGGCTCAGCGCTTGGTCGGTCAGTGCCTCAGGGTCCGCTCCAGCAAGACAGCCATTCTCTTCGGTATGATCAGCATCTTCCGCACGGCCAAACCCTTGCGCAATTGCCCATTGTACTCCTTTGGCAGCGAGCTTTTTCTCTTCTGCTTTGCTCAGTTTCGGAATCGCGCCTTCAGCCCCAACCCCACAGGGGATTGCAGCGAACAGCGCATCAGCCAGCTTCGGGAGCTTGTCCTGGATCTCACTGGCCTGCAGGTTGGTACTGACCAACCGGACGCCACAATTGACGTCGTACCCCACACCTCCGGGAGAGATGACGCCCTCCTCCGCATCGACAGCAGCCACCCCACCGATGGGAAATCCATATCCCCAATGGATATCTGGCATAGCGAGCGAGTAGCCAACGATACCAGGGAGATGGGCGACATTCGCGACTTGTTCTAGGGCCGCATCTTTCTGGATATCTGCCATCAATTCACGCGTTGCGTATACACGACCAGGGACTCGCATCCCACCGTGTTTGGGGATTTCCCAGAGGTAGTCATTTATTTGCCGTATCTCTATCTGTCCCATAGAACCCTCATACGTCGAAAATCACCCGTGCCCGCCAATGGCCATTTTCACACTGAACGGAAAGCTGGTGATACGTGACCGCTTTAATCTCGGTCTCAAAGGCGTGGCGGTTATA
>CAZCWX010000541.1:0-3924 GCA_964502465.1 uncultured Enterobacteriaceae bacterium
AGTATTCCTCTGCCTATGCTGACACCGGCTCTCCTTCCGCTTGATTCCAGTCTCGTCGGCTGGAGAGTGGAGGGGCTCTCCCTTCTGGACACTCTTCACCCCGCTCTTTCCCCTCCGTTGTATCTGCTACACGCGACTCTATTGATCTGATTCCTCTCGTATGTGGTTAGAAGAGGATCACTTAGGGGTGTTCCTCGTTAGTTGGCGCTCGTTCCGGAGTGCTCTGTAATGAAGAGCATTCAGAGTAAATCTTATCATTTTGTGATTATAACATCATACGAGGAGGACTTTATGAAAACGTGGAAAATCATCAGCGTCGCGATGACAGTCCTGGCAATCACCGGGCTCAGTTATTTACCCTTCAGCTCCGCCGCTGAAGAGACCAACATCGAACAGATGATCGAGCAGGCAAAAACCCCAGCAGACCATGAGGCCCTTGCTGCCTACTATGAAAAAGAAGCCCAGGCGGCAAAGGCAAAATATGAGCTACACAAGAAAATGGAGACAGCCTACAGCAAGTTCCCGTCCTTGAAACAGAAGTCGAATGTCCTCTTCCACTGTGACACGCTTGCCAAGGACTACGAGACGATGGCCAAGCAGTACGAAATGCTAGCGCAAGTGCATAAAGAGATGGCCAAGGAGGCAGCTCAATAAAGACGCCTATACAGTAAAGAGGGATTCGCTCTGAGAAGTTATCCCCCATAGGCACAATCTGAGGGGAAGGAGATGCGTTCCTGCATCTCCGCTTCTCCTACAGGGAAAAAAGGAGTCCTGGGTGAAAAACCGCGGCGGTTTCGTTTCAAGCAGGACACTGCTGGCGTTCTCACAGAGTCCCCTTGTCTGAAAGTCCCGGTTTCACTCAGCAGGACAACTCACACCATGCCTGACAGTTGGCACGATAAATCACTCAGCGAGATTGCGACCGGGATGGCAGCGGACCCAACCGGCGGTCTGACTCTGCACGAGGCAGCAGAACGGTTAGCAAAAGTCGGTCCCAATGAGCTGCGCAAGGGGGAAGCGATTTCACCGCTGGCCATCCTGGGAGGCCAGTTTAAGAGTCTAGTAATTTGGGTGCTGATCGGGGCCGCGCTCCTTTGGCGCGCGCAGCGAGGTGCACACCGTCTTTCAGGTCGGTCTGTTCTCGAATATGCGACTCTTTGTCATTGTTGCGGCCAGCTTCTCCCTCCAGTTGCTGAGTCATCATCTGCCGATCTTGCAACGGATCTTTGGGACCGAGCCGATCTCGTTTGCCCAGTGCGTCGCGTGGATTGGGCTTGGGGCGATACCGCTGACTGTCCTAGAACTGCGGAAGGTCTTGCACCAGAGGAAAGGGGGAAAAAAGAGAAAGGGAGGAGGAGCGTATGCTCATGCTATCCCTTCTAACTCTGCCGAGACAGTTCGCTCAACGTCATAAAACTGTGGGGCATTATGGTACGTCGCAGCTGCGTTTTCCTTGGGTTACTGGTGTTCTGGGTCTGGGGAATCCGGGCGTTCGCCACAGAAGAGAACGAGGAACAGGCCCTGAACCTGCATGCGCTTACCCAAGAGGCCGCGGGGAACAACCCTGAAATTCAGGCGGCGCGGCAGCGTTGGGAGGCGACCACCGCTGTCATTCCGCAGGTCCAAACCCTTCCCGATCCCCGGCTCAACTTTGGCTATAAAGATATACTCGAACGCGAGGCGATGTATGGCTTTAGCCAAGAGATTCCCTTTCCGGGGAAGCTGCGACTTCGCGGGGAGATTGCCGCGCGTGAGGCAGAACGTGCAGAGCAAGAATATCTCGCGGCACGTCTGCGGATCATCGCCCGTTTGAAAGAAGCCTACTATGACCTCTGCTTCGTGTACAAATCCATTGACATCATCAGCAAGAATAAGCTGCTCCTCATCGACTTTGAGAGTACCGCCAAAGCTCGTTATGCAGTCGGACGAGCTGTCCAGCAAGACGTCTTTCGGGCGCAAGTGGAAATTTCGCGTGTCCTGGCACGCCTTGCTATCCTGGAGCAGCGTCGGGAATCTCTGCAAGCAGAGATCAATCGCCTGGTGAATCGCCCCCCCACAGATCCATTGGGCAGGCCGCAGGAAGTCCATCAGGTCACACCGCTGACGCGCAGCCTGGCTGAGCTCACCGCCATGCTCGACCACACCTCGCCACTCCTGCGAGCCCAGGTGAAGGGAGTGGAGCGAGGCGACCAGGCGGTTGCCCTGGCGAAGCGGGAGTATTTCCCCGACTTTGGCATTGACACCTTCGGCTTCCGCAACGAGACCATGCGGGAGAATGGGTATCAAGTGATGTTCGGTATCAAAATCCCGCTGTACTATGCGACCAAGCAACGTGAAGGGGTACGGGAAGCATTCGCGAGCCGCGAGACTGCTGCCCAGGAACTGCAAGCCGTGAAGCAAGAATTGCTCTTCCGGCTGAAGGATAATGTCGCGCTGGTCCAGCGGGCGGCGCGGCTCATTACGATCCTGAGAGATGCGATCATCCGACAAGCAACCCTCACCCTCGAGTCGGCCCAGGCAGGGTACGCGGTCGGTACAGTCGATTTTTTGACCCTTCTGAATAGCCTCCTCACCTTGCAGGAAAATGAATTGGAACTGCATGAGCAGATCGTCGAGCATGAAAAAGCTCTGGCTCGGATCGAAGAAATCA
Organism: uncultured Enterobacteriaceae bacterium; assembly: GCA_964502465.1. Taxonomy (GTDB): domain Bacteria; phylum Desulfobacterota; class Binatia; order Bin18; family Bin18; genus CAZCWX01. Next base: position 2,651 of record CAZCWX010000541.1, read on the forward strand.
TTGGGAGCACGCCATGACGTCACAACTACAATATGTGTTTGTCGGTGTCGTCGTCGGGATTGTTGTCTCATTGGGAGGGGTCCTGTTGTATCGCTCGGTTGGTATATCACCCTTGCCACACTCGGCAATGCTGCCAGCTCAGCCTCCTGCTGTGTCTCAAGGTCACACTGGCCACACTGTTTCACCGGCAGAGCCGGCGCGAACCGTGAGCGGTCCGACAGAGCCTGCACCCCCGTCCCAAGACAATGTCATAACGATCAGCCCCACGCGGCTACAGTCGGTCGGCGTAAGGTTCGGAGTTGCCGAACGCCGCTCCTTAGAACGCACCATCCGCACGGTCGGACGGGTTGAAATTGACGAACGTCGCCTGGCTCATGTGAACATCAAGATCGAAGGGTGGATCGATGAGCTCTACGTGAATTACACGGGCGAGCAGGTCACAAGAGGGCAACTCCTCTTTACGGTCTACAGCCCAGAACTCGTGGCGACCCAACGGGAGTTTTTGCTTGCGCTGAGAAGTAGCCGGACTCTCGGTGAGAGTCAATTTCCCGAAGTGGCCGAGGGGGCGCAGTCGTTACTCGACGTGACACGGCAACGCCTGCAGCTGTGGGATATTCCCCAGCATCAAATTCGCGACCTGGAACGGACTGGTACCGTCCTCAGGACGTTGCATATCCATTCTCCGATAACCGGAACTGTGATCAACAAGGTGGCGCTGGCTGGTATGCACGTCAATCCAGGAGATGAGCTGTACGCGATCGCCGACCTCTCTTACGTCTGGATCCTTGCCGATATCTATGAGTATGAATTGCCTCTTATTGAGGTGGGGCAAGCAGCGACCGTCACCCTCTCCTATGCTCCCAGTATGGTCCTCGAGGGACGTGTCGAGTTCATCTATCCAACGGTTGATCCTCAGACGCGTACGGCCAAGATCCGCTTCGGACTCGGAAATCCCGGCGAGCGGCTCAAGCCGGGGATGTATGCCAATGTCGAGTTCCAGATTCCCCTGGGGACGCGGCTGGTCATTCCCCGAGAGGCGGTACTGGACTCGGGAGAGCGACAAGTGGTCTTCATCTCTCATGGTGGTGGGGTGCTCGAGTGGCGCAGCGTGCAGCTTGGTCTCCAGGCTGGCGACTGGGTCGAGGTGCTTGAAGGCGTACAAGCCGGCGAACAGGTTGTGACGTCGGCAAATTTCCTGATTGACTCCGAGAGTCGCTTGAAGGCCGCGGTCGGTGGCATGCACGGCGTGCACTAACAATAGGTGTGCATGCTTC
>CAZCWX010000542.1:0-4173 GCA_964502465.1 uncultured Enterobacteriaceae bacterium
GGCTACCATGCAACGCCCCATAAATGGGGCTGAAAGCCGGCTTGAGCCGGCGCTGTCGTGTAGCCCGGCGCTGAAGCGCCGGGTGGAGAGACGCAAGAACCGACTTCGCCAGCAGTATCCTGAAAGGGGTAAAGAGCCCAAGAAACTCGCCGCGGAGGCAGGGAGCTGAAATGAGAGGGGATCGATCGCAGGTTCCCAGATGAGAAGCCCAAGCGTGCGGGACAGGTTCCCGGTCTTGGGCTTCTTTCGTTGCAAAGACGGTGGTGCTGCGGGTGAGGGGAGCGTGTGGCCGGCCAAAGTGCCGGAGATGGGGTGGCATCGTGGGTACCGCAGATGGGGAGAGGTGAATAGTCAGAGTTATTGTGCGATGAGGCAGAATAAGAGGTTGGTTTTGTAGTGTGACGGGGGGAAGGATATGTAGTATTTACGTTGCAGTGTTTGACGATGGTGGAGAGATGGCGGGATAATCGTCTTCGGGAGGAGTGCAAGGATGGTAAGCAAAGATGAGCTTCAGAAGGTTAAGGAAGAATTGATGAGGATTACAGGCTTCATTGCTGACCATGGGACGGATGAGGAACTTCAGGATACCAATGTTACTTTCGCGTGCAATGTGGCCGACACAATTGATTGGTTTCTGGGGGAGACTCCGACTGATTATTTTATGAGCGATGCTTATTTGGATATAGATAAGCTCAGGGGAATCGTGCGGAAGATAGAGGGGAGAACGGGGGAGAAACTAGAAGAATACGAGTAGGTATCCGGATAGTTAGGCAGCGTCAAGAATTAAGTTACCGATTTAGGTGCGAGGTTTGAGGACGTAGTTCCAATCGCCATGAAATTTCCCTGGTTTGATGTTAAGCCTCGCATACTCTTCGTCAGTGACCTGGCGGCCCTTCGGATAGTCTCTTTCGTCCAGGGTCGCATGTACTGCAAGGCCGGTGTCGGTCCGAGTGGTGCCAATTAATTCCACCACGATCTCATAGCTCTCCAAGGGCTGCGTCCGCCACGTGCGGGTAATATGGCAAAACACCCGGTGCTCAATCTTATTCCACTTGCTGGTGCCAGGCGGGAAATGGCAGACTTCAATAGCCACCCCCAGGTCGTCAGCCAGCTTTTGGAGTTCATATTTCCACAGACGGTTGCGTGTACCGTTGCTGCCGCCGCTGTCGGCGGTAATGAGCAACCGCCGCACGTGCCTCTGCGGATAGCGCTGCCGCCCCAGTCGGTGCCACCATTCTCGGATCGAAGCAACCGCAAATTGGGCGGTGTCATGGCTGATGCCCACATTCACCCAGGCCTCGTTCTTCCCGATATCATAGACGCCGTAAGGAACGGCTTTTCCCTTCTTCTGGTCGGGGAAATCGTGAGTCTTGACCTTGACCGGCTGTCCTTTCCACCGCCACGTCCGACCCGGATTCTTATAGTTGCCAATGTTTTCTTTCTTCTTGGTGTCCACTGAGAGGGCCGGCTGCCCAGCACGCTGCTGGGCCTTGACCCGGCGATTGATATGCTCGAACTGGGCATTGCGGTCAGGATGCTGAGCTCCCTCGAGGGTTTTACGGTTGGCCTGTAAGCTATACCCTGCTTCTTTCAGGAGGTTGCCCACCGTCGTGCGACTCACCGCGTACCCGCGCTTTTTCAGTTCCTTGGACAACTCCCGGGTGCTTTTGCAGGTCCATTTCAACGGCGATTGCGGGTCCCCGCGCGTGGCGGGCTCGACCAAGCCCACTAACGCCTTCAGCAACTCAGGGGCTTTCTCCCGCACCGCTTTCCGACCACCACCCGCTTGCCGCTGCCGCCCTACGGGCCAGCGGACGCCTACGCACAGTTCTGCAATCCCGGTGCGGATGGTGCGGTCGGAAAGACCAGTCGCCTTGGCGACTGCCGTAATGCCCCCACGACCCAAAGACCGCGCTTCCACCGCCGCCCAGTGTCGCCGTCCTCGTTCGTCAAGGTTACCGCTGAGGCTCTCATATTTGGCACGAATCCAGTGCACAATTGTCTCATCCCTCATCCCTTCTCTTTTGCGGAACTATGCGTTCCCATGTCAATCTAATTGCGGTAAGTTATTCCCTGACAAAGCCTTAGCCGTCGGGCAGCATCTCCAAGGGGATCGCTTGGGGCTCGGGCGCGCGAAACAAGCTCAGGGCGAGATCCACGAACCGCTTGCCCTGTTGTTTGCAGCTAACCGCCAGACTCGCCAGCACCCCCTGCACCAAAGCGCCCACCAGGCTTTTGTTGCATCCCCCGATCTTGCGGCAGATCACCGCGGGCCGCCGCATCCGCTCCGCGTGGTTGTTCGTCGCCGGCCCCTCCGGGTCGTACAAGAATCGAACCCATTCCTCCCGATGCGCCGCGCTATGCCGGGCCAGCCGATGCACGGCTTCCCCGGGCTCGGCCCCATGCCAGACCAGCCACCGGTCCAGGCGCGCCTCCACTTGCTGCACCCGCCGCCCATCGCCCCGCTCAGTGAGCTGCTCCCGGCGCGGCGCCAAGTCGATCGCCTCGTGCAGCACCGCCGGCAACTCCTCCCCATAAGACGGGTCTATGCCGGTGAGCGTCTCGGCCATCTGGCGGGTTCGCCGCAGCACCTGGCCCACGCACCGGCCCTTCTGATAGGCCAGCACGTCGTAGCTCTTGCGCCCATCGACCACCAGCACCCCTGCGAACTCCGCCCCCAGGATCGCTTCCGGGACTGCGTGGCCCCGACTGAGCTCGACCACGTAGACCGTCACCGTCTGCGCACTAAAGACCCACAGCCACGCATTGACCTGATCAATCCGCCACCCCGTCTCGTCGGCGTCCACCACGTGGCCCCGCCGCAACGCGTCAATGAGCAACTGATAGCTGGGCAGGGCTAACGCCACCAAGCGCTGCTCCGCCCGCACCAGGGTCGCTGGACACAGCTCCACATCGAGGTAGGTCACAAAGAAATCGCCGATCTTGCGGTACGGCACGCCCAGTCGCTGTTTCAGCTCCGCCCCCCTACTCCGTCACCTCGGCCCAATCTGGGTGCCCGCCGCGCCTACTGCCTCAGCAGTCTGCCGCGGATCGCGCCCCTGCCCCCGTCTCCGACAGCGCGGACAATACCCCGAATGAAGGTTGAACTGCGTGACCTGGGGGTGAATCGGCGGCAGGTCGATCGGCCACTGTTCGTGCACCGCGTTGTCTTCCAACCGCGTCTGCCACGTCGGGCAACCGTCCCGTGGCACCGCTACCACTTGATCCACGTGCTCCGGTCGCGCCCGCTGCGCCGCCGCATGCGCCTTGGCCCGGCCTGGCCGCTGGGGCTTGGCCTTATGCTGACGCCGCCGCAAGGACGCCGCTTGCCGCCGTGCCGCGCGTTGCTGCTCCTCCAGCCGCCGCTGCACGTCCGCCCGTTGCCGCTCCACCTCGGCCACGCCGACCCTCAGGTGAGTATTCTCCCGCCCCAGCCGTTGGCACCCCGGACAATCAGGTGTGGTTTGTTCATCCGCCATGAGGAATAGAACAGTAAAGGACAATTACGGGAAAGAAAAGACCTCTGTTGCAGACGGTAAACAAGAACATGCGGTGAGCATGCTGCGGCCCGCAGTTCGTGAAACCTGGGAGGCAGGGACGCGCTGTGGGTGTCCCAAGACGGCAGCGACGTGTCGAGAGCTGGTGGCGCTGGAGCCGGCCTTGTGGACGTTCGTGCGGGTGGAAGGGATTGAGCCCACCAACAATGCGGCCGAGAGGGCCTTGCGGCACGCCGTACAGTGGCGCAAGACCAGCTATGGGACCAAGAGCGCGGCGGGCAGCCATTTTGTCGAAAACCTCCTGACCGTGGTGGCGACGTGTCGGCAACAAGAGCACCCTGTGCTGGCCTATCTCACGCAGTGCTGCCAAGCGCTGTACGCGGGCACTCCGCCTCCCTCACTGCTCCCACAAACAAGTAGTTAACTCGCAATCCTCCTGCTATTCACCCCATGAACGGCTACTGGCGCATGGTTGGGCGGCCTGGAACGCCTCTTTGATAGTGGATAGCCGTTTTCCTCAGGGTTTCACCAAGGAGAAATGATCCGAGTTGCCGTATCGTTTGATCAGGCATTCAAGTACGGGCAGGTGCGTACCATCTACATGACAAGTCAAAGCTACAAAAGAGTTATTGTATGGCCACCCTAGCGCCGCTCGCAGTCAGCTACGATGCAGAAG
>CAZCWX010000543.1:0-5060 GCA_964502465.1 uncultured Enterobacteriaceae bacterium
AGCTGGAAGTGTTTCCATGCTGTACGCTCAATCAGAGGTACTCACAGTATTGTTCTATCCAACCGCTAACAGTGGTTCCGACCCCTGTGATTGACAGTCTGTATTATACCTTGTCTTTCCTCTCCCCTGCCATAGGGGAAAAGGTACTGAGCTGTGGTTGTATCGAATAAATAAGGCGAAGTTGGTTTAGCTGATATCACGCCCGCAGATGCCCGAGTTTCACGAACAACACGCACCCGTCTGGACTGTAGGGATGATGACGGCTACCCGGAGGATTGCGCAGGTAGGTGCCAGCTGGGTAGGTACCATGTTCGTCGGCAAAGGTGCCTTCCAACACGAAGATTTCTTCTCCACCAGGATGCGTGTGGGCTGGAAATGAGGCGCCTGGCGCATAACGCACAATGCTCGTCGCTAGGCCCAGCGCCTCATCGCGTACTACCATGCGGCGTTCGACGCCAGCCGCTGGAGACGGTTCCCAGGCAAGGTCGTGGGTTTGCAGAGCAACCGCTTCCTTCATGTCTGCACGGATCTTCATAGGGAACCTCTCTGCACATTCTGCCTCTGGTCTACTTAAAGGCGTGGAATGTTAAGATCGTGAAGGTTTCGCGTACATGGGGGATTTTTTGAATTTGCTCAGTCACGAGATGAGAAAGATCGTCAAAGTTTTCGACGTAGAGTTTGACCAAAAGATCGTAGGCACCAGAAATCGAGTACGCTTCTGAAAAACTTTCTAACTCCGTCACCCGGTCCGCTACTACAGCAAGCGTTCCTGGCTCGACTTTCAACATGAGAAAGACTGCGCGCATGTGAGTCCTCCTATAGAATTCAGAAGCATAGCACAGGAATGACGACAATGAAGAATGGCTAGTGGTTCTTAATTCATATCTCCCATCAGATCGAAGTGGACTTTGCGGGTTTTAAACAACCACCGACTCCCCTGTTTCACGAGATGATCTTCGTAGCGTCCAGCGATACCGTTGACCAAGGCACCTTCCCCTTTCGCACGCACTACGACAATGTAGCTCTTCGCCGTTGCCTCGTTGCCATTCACTTTGATGACTTCGTTCATCACGCAGTGTTTCATCATCGGTAGACCGTTCGTCAAGCGGATATTCTTCAAAAAGGCACGCAGGGCGTCTTTGCCTTTATGCGCGCCCATTCTGCCAGCGTCGAACGTGCCATCCTCGGTGAAGAGGTCTACCCACTGATCGAACTCGCCACCGTCAAAGTGGAAGCAGTAATCAGCAATCGTCTCGTGGATTGCATCCTTTTCTTCTAATACTGATGTCATGGTGCACCTCCTTGTTTTGATCGAGTAACTTTCTTCTACCACAGCGCTCCTTGCTTGAGAATGAGGAGAGGAGAACGATTTCACTCAGAGGTGACGGCAAACCCGCCGTTCTCCCTTCGACATGCTCAGGGCGAACGGAGCTGGGGTTCAATATGGTGACGCTGGGCCGTTCGTGCTGAGCCCGTCGAAGCACGAACGCCGCCAGGTGCGCACTGTGCCAGAATGCTGATATGCACCCCCTGTTCTCAGTGGGTTTGACGTCTTCTGTCTTCTCCGTCAAGATACTGCCCTATGGACCCTCAACTCGAAGCACTGCTCAATCGTCTTCTTGAAGCGGAGCGTGCCGGTCACACCTTGCTCGATGCCATGACACAAGAAACAGCGGACCCGCAGATTCAAGCGCTGTTGGCAAACTTTACTGACATTGAGGTGGGCGATGTCGCAGTCCTCGAAGGGTTAATCCGCCTGCACGGTGGCACCCCCTCGACGAAGACGGGAGACTTTGCCGAGAAAGTCTTGAGCATCGACAATCTGCACGACCAAATCAATCTGCTCTCACGTGGACAGGCGTGGGTGGCGCGGAAAGTCGAGCAGGCGCAGGCGCTGAACCCACCGGCAGCTATTGCGGCCTTTCTCAAAGAGATGGCAAACCGCCATCGTCATAATATGGAATGGGCGCGTGCTGAGGCAATTAAAGCCTTTGACGAATGATACCAGCGAGAGAGTCGCTTTCTCTTTACTTATCGCTACGATAGGGCGTGAGGCAAAACAAGGTTTTCGGTGACGGTTGCGCGGGGGTTGCGGATGGTTGCTTCCTGGCTGTGTTCCTGTGGGTCGTCCAGCCGGTTGACCGCTTGCCGGTTCCCTCCTGGCACGAGGTGGCCGTAAATATCGACGGTGACTTGGATGGAATGGTGTCCCATCTGCTCCTTCACATACGCTAAGGATTGGCCTTGCTGAATCAGCAGGGACGCATAGGTATGGCGGAGGTCGTCCGGACCGTCACATCACAGAACAGACTGCCGTCCTCCTGACAGAACACCCATTCAGGGATGTCCGTCCACCCCTGTGTCCACGCGTGCTCTTGGCGCGTGTCCCGCAACGCCTGGAGAGTCTCCTGCAGTTGTCGGCTCATGTCTACTCTGCGCGCCTTCTTTGACTTGGTCGTGCTTAGCACGCCTTTTCTCAGGCCACGGCGAATGGTGAGGAATCCGCCGTGCCAGTCCATATCTCCCCACTGCAGCGCCGTGCTTCCCCGAGCCTCAGTCCAGCGCGGGCAAGGGTGAGAAAGAACGGGCAATACATCGGCCAGCCCTCACGCAGGGTATCCAGCAGGAGGCGCACTTCGGCTTTCGTGAGTGCGTCAATGGTGTCTCGGGTCGGGGGTTTCGGCGGAAGCAGGCGTCCGGGCTTTGCTGCGGGGTTCGTGGCGACTTTCCCGTCTTCTATGGCACTGGTGAAGATCGTTCCCAGCAACCGCATGACCATATAGATACGGGCACGCGACAGGTCAGTGTCCAGCCAGGTTGCGAGGGCACGTTTCACGTCTTCGCGGGTGATGGCAGCGAGGGGACGTGGGGCGAATGCTGGCAAGAGATACCGGCTTAGGAGGGTTTCGTATTCGTGGCGGTAGAGGCTTTGCACCGCACCGCTGCATACGTCTTCAGCCAGTCTGCTGCATAGTCGCCAAAAAGGGCGGGCTGAGGGTGCGTGTCCTCGTTCATCGAAAACTGTCCAAGCGCAATCTTGGCTTGAATCTTCTCGGCTACCTGCTCGGCTGCTCTCTTGCTGGCGCCGATCCGCTTGGCCTTGCGCGTGCCTCTGTGGTCAATGAAGGCCCACCAGGCACCTTTATGCTGTTTGACTTTTACGGCCATGCCTTCCTACTCCTTTCTGTGGTGGTTATCGGCCCACCGCGTGCCTGTGTGTTGGTTGACTACCATGAATCAGCCATCCTTTTTCTGAAACCCGATTCGCCGTTGTTGTGGCGTTGGTGGAGTCATGAGCTGCCGGATCGCATCAAAGACGACTTTGAACTGCGCATCATACTTCTTCTCTAACACGGCTAGTTTACGGGCGAGGTCTTCATGGGACGCAAGCATCTGGCGAAGACGGACAAAGGCTCTGACGACTTCAATACTTGCTCGGACGGCTACAGGGCTATTGAGCACGCTGGCCAACATGACCGCTCCGTGTTCGGTGAAGGCATAGGGAGGAGTACGACGTCCACCCCAACTTGCGGTTGCAAATTGTGACCGCAAGTTGGCAAATTCCTCAGCAGACAACTGAAACATAAAGTCCTCGGGAAAGCGGTCACTATTGCGCTTGACCTGCTGATTGAGACGTTTTGTCGATACTCCATAGAGTTCAGCTAAGTCACTATCGAGCATCACTTTATGCCCGCGAATCAGGAGAATGGACCGCTCAATACGCTCCGGTGGAATGATCCCCTCACTCATATGGTTCCTTTCCTCCTCATTGTTGCGTCTGTTGTACCCAGATCAGAGGGGTTCTGATAGTGTTTGCAGCTCCGTACATGCGTACGCCATGCTCAAAATGCCCTTCGCCTTGGGCTCAGGTATTTGGACGGTTTGCCATCCAAAATAGGCAACGGGTCATCGAACCGAATGCGAACGAGACGTGTATCACACGTTGCCGGGTGCAGAAACGGAACCCCAACACCGGCAGATTTCACGATATGTGAGGATTGTTTCGTGATAAGTCGCGCCCCTTCAGGTGACGCTGAAAAGAGCCGCGCGGCATCAATCGTCGCATTGCTCAGTCCGCGTTTTTGCAACGCTTCAAGATGCAAGAGTGAGAGCCGCGCCGCGTGCTCATCATTCGCGTTAAGCACGCACTACTCCGCCAGTTCGTGCATGGTTTCGTCAACAATCTTGTCAACGTCACAGACAGTTTTTGACGCCTCGAGGAGCGCTTCCACGTCTGCGCGTTTCACTAGCGTTTTGCGACGACTGAACTTATACGCTGTGAGTTTGCCGTCGCTGATGAGCTTGAAAAATGTGCGTCGCGAGAGTGAGTAATCACGCTCAAATCGCTCAGAATCAACGTATTGCGAGAAATGCGCTGTCGTGTTCATGCACACATTTTCTCACATACGCGCGGTTGTTTACCGTCTGAAAAAGGAGTAGTTTTTTTAGGGTAAAAGTTGAGCAGAGAAAGTTCAGGCCGATACATCAAGAAACAAGGAAAAGAGTATGCTGACCGCGTATATTGCAAAGGCGCTTGAGCACGCCACTTTTGAAGGGCCTGAAGACGGGAAATGGTATGGGGAAATTCCCCTCTGCCCTGGCGTGTGGGCAATGGGGAATTCGCAGGAAGAGTGCCGCAGAGAGCTGCAAGAGGTCCTCGAAGAGTGGCTGGTCTTAAAACTCAGGGATAATGACCCTGATATTCCTGTCATTGACGGTATCCGCTTGCACAGTGTGGAAGTGGAAGCTGCCTAAATGCCGTCGGTTCCTATCGAACACAGAGAATTTCTCCGCAAGTTGCGGAAGTGTGGTTTCTCTGGCCCTGTTCAGGTAGGGAAGCATCCCTTCATGGTGCGAGGAACACAGAAACTCGCTATCCCGAATCCCCACGGGAAGACGATCGATGATGTGAAATTGCTGAAAAGAATTCTGCAGCAGGCCGGCATCAGCAACCAAGAATGGGATGTCGCGTAATACAAGCGATAGCGCTAGGCAGTTCTTCCGACAGTGGGGGTGGTAGACGTTTTTCTCTTTTTCCTCCTCCACTCGGGATGGGCTCT
>CAZCWX010000544.1:0-3013 GCA_964502465.1 uncultured Enterobacteriaceae bacterium
GTTGCGCGTTCCTCCCGACGGACCTGATGAAGCCACGCGGCAAAGCAAAGGGCAAAAGCGAGGTTAAATGGATGACCTAGCTCCTGGGCTAGAGTGAGTGCTTCACGGCTTCGGGTTAGAGCCTGGTCTGGGTAGCCGAGAAACCAGAGAACCCACGCCGCATAGGAGAGGCGCGCAATCCCCGGATCATTGCCATAGAGGAGGGTGTAGGAGTGGTGTTGTTGCACATCATAGAGAGCAATCCCTCGCTCTAAATGCTCCCGTGCGCCCCGCAACTCTCCCAGAAAAAACAGCGAGTTTCCCAGCGTGCCGTGCGCCAACATCAGAAGTGCGGGATCCTGTGCCCGCTCGGCCAACACCAGACTCAACTCTCCCAGTTCACGAGCTGTCGCTAACTCTGCTCGCACGAGATAAAATCCATACAGCCCCAACAAGGCTGGAAAGAGGTGCGGAGCTTCTCCCGCTTGTCGACAGAGTTCTCGCGCTCGATCATACACTTGTGCTACCTCTGGGGCGGCATACCCTTTGGTTGCGACGAGTGGTACCCCGAGGGCAATTTGCAGCGCAAGTTCTTGGAGGAAGAGATCAGCGTGAGGTGGAAGCAACTGCAGGACCGCAAGCCCCTGGGTCAGAAGATCAATGGCCTCACGATGGGCATTGCGCCGCAGGGCGTTCTCTCCAGCATACTGGAGATACTGCGCTGCACGACGATAATCCCGACCTCGCTCAAAGTGCACGGCTAACTCGGCGGCGATCTCTCTCGAGCGGTTCCCATAGGCCTCTGCTTGTCGTGCGCCGATCCGCTGGTGAAGGCTGACCCGCCGTCCTACCGACACTCGCTCGTACAACACTTCTTGATACAAGGCGTGCACGAAGCGGTAGCGCGCCGCTACCGTTCCATCTGGCCACTCTCCCGTCCCGCTCCCCTGCAGAAATTGCCCTTGTCTTGCGAACGCCTCACAGGTTCTCTCGACTTCTTCTACTGGTGCTTCGATCCCTGCCGCAACTGTGGCGGCTAAGAACTCTACCCCTGCAGCACTTGCCGTTTCCAACACCTCTTGTCCCGCCGGACTGATCCGTTCGATCTGTTGCTCGATAAACTGTCGCACCCCTGCGGGCACCTCAAGCTCTCCAATATTGCCTGTCATTTCCCATTGCCCATTTCGTTGGGCGATCACCCCTTGGGTGACCAGATCATTGACCACACTGACCATGAATAACGGATTGCCTTCCGTGCGGCGATGAATCAGCTGTGCCACCTGCTGGACAGGCCAGGCAGGCTGTGTGCCAACGGCAAACCGTCTGGTTACATACTCCGCCACGGCTGCTGTGGGCAGAAACTCCAGCCGCAGCTCTTCACAGAGGCCACGCACCTGTAGCTCTTGCTTGACCGGTTTCAGGGAATGATCGCGGACGGCAACATCGACGGGCCGATACGTCCCCAACACCATCAGCCGCGCCGGCCCCGGTCGGCGCGCCAGATACGCAAGCAGGTCGAGGGTTGCATGATCGCTCCACTGCAAATCTTCAAACTGCAGCACCAACGGCCGCTCTTGTGTCAATCTTTCTACCGCCTCTGCCATCTCCCGCAGCATGCGCTCCTTGGTCGCGCCCAAGCCCTTGTACTGCAACGTCTCCAGCCTCGCTGTGTCAATCAACGCTGGCATCTGCACCAGCCAAGTCGGGGCGTGCCGGTTCAAAAGCTCAACGAGACGCTCCCCTCTGGATTCCTGCCCTAAACGCCCGAACGCCTCTAACACCGGCAGATAGGCTTCCCCAGTTCCATAGTGTTCGATGCTGTGGCCTCGTCCGATCCAGACCTCTTCGGCCGTGGCGATGCGTTCCAGAAAGGCTTCCACTATCGTTGTCTTCCCAATGCCAGCCTCACCTGTGACGAACACCACCTGCCGTTTGCCCTGTAGGGCTTGCACCCACCAGGCGTGCAGTTGGGCAAGCTCCCCCTCACGCCCTACCAGAGTTGAGACCCGCGGCTGAGATGTAGAGATTGGCGCTGGAGTCCCACCGTCTGCTATCAGATGACTGACAGCTGAGAATTGACGGCGAGTGACTGCCGCAATAAACCGATATCCCCGCCGGTGCACCGTCTCAATATATTGCGGCGCTTTTGGATTATCCTGTAGTGCCTGGCGAATCTCCCGCACGCAGGTCTTGAGCACAGCATCACTTACATGCACGTCCGCCCACAGGGCGTCCAACAGTTCTTCTTTGGTCACGAGCCGCCCGGCACGGCTCACCAGGTGCTCCAGCACGGCAAACGTCTTCGGCTTAAGGGGCAGGATCTGTTGACCGCACCACAGTTGGCCATTCCCAGGATCCAGCCGAAACGGCGGGAACAGAAAGGGTTGCTTTGGTTCCATCCTAGACCTCTCGAAGCCTTCTCTTCCTCACATCCATGCCTGCTATGACTCTCTCGCTCCCGTTGCTTACCAAAAACTTACCAAAAACTCACCGCTCGCTTATGACTGCTCCTCTCATGCTCCCTATTTTCCTGTCACACAATCTATGAGACTGCAAGCAGACCAAATTCAGACACGGCAGAGAAATCTATGGTGCAGCAATCAGAGAGCAAACCGTCACTGTCGGCCAACAGAGCATTTGTTCTGCAGTTCCGCAACGAAATGATGTACTGGAGGACCTTATGCCGGGCTACGGACCAAGTGCTAACCCTTTTGGAAACTCAACAGACAGCAAACGACGTGTCCTCACTCTCAGGACTGCGGACGAGGGAAGAACAGCGGATGCAACGCACCCCTTCGCGAGGCGCATGGCGCCCAGCGAATCCACGGCCTTCTGGAGAGTATGGGAACAGTATCGCACTGAGCTGTATCGCTGCTGCCTGCGGTGGATGGGTGGGGATCCTCACGAGGCCAAAGAAGCGCTCAGTAGCGTTGCCCTCAAGGTGTTACACACCCTGCCCTGCCATATGACCGGCATTACCAACTCCAAGGCGTGGCTCCTCCGCCTGACCTACAACCTGTGTATGGACATGCGC
>CAZCWX010000545.1:0-2931 GCA_964502465.1 uncultured Enterobacteriaceae bacterium
GCGGGGCCTGCGGCAACCGCTCCTGCTTCGTGTTCTTGGTGGTCATGCTCGTAGGTTATCACTGATTTACGGACTTTGACAAAGTAGTATTAGGGCTGAAACCGCGCAAAGTCGGACAAATTCCCGCCAAAGCGGCTGTCGAGGCGCAAGAAGCCTTCAAGACTGCGGCACTAGAGCCACGTTTGGCAGAAGCCAAAGCGGGCCAGCGGCTCGTCTTCTTTATGGATGCGGCCCATTTTGTCTTTGCGCCCTTTTTGGGGCTGGTGTGGTGTTTTGCGCGGGTGGTCATCAACGCCCCCAGGGGGCGCCCGCGCTTCACCGTGCTCGCGGCGCTCAACGCCACGACGCACGACCTCTTCACGGTGCAAAATCTGACGTCCCTCACCTCTGCGACCGTTTGTGAGTTGCTGCAGTTGTTGGCCGCAGCCCAGCCCGGCGTCCCTCTCACCGTTGTCCTCGACAATGCCCGGTATCAGCGCTGCCAGCTGGTCCAAAATCTGGCCCAGAGCCTGGGCATCGAGTTGCTGTTCTTGCCGCCCTCCTCCCCGAATCTGAATCTGATTGAACGCTTCTGGAAGTTTGTCCAAAAGCAGTGTCTGTACTCTAAGTACTATGCGGACCACCACGCCTTCCAGCAGGCAATCCGCGCGGGTAGCGCTCAGGCCCCTACCCAATCCCGAGCCGCATTGGAGAGCTTATTGACTTTAAAGTTTCAGACCTTCAAAGCCGTCCCGGTCATTGGGGAAGAGTCGAATGTCCGCTTGTTTCCAGTCGTGAAAAAGGTCCAGCGATAAGTTTCATCTCAAGCCGCGTGAAGTATACCTGGTGTCAATGGCATAGGACTTCAGAGTAACACGACGCAGGGTGCCATCCCAGACATTTTTGGTGCTATCCAAGTAATGCTGGCAAAAAAAGCAGAGCCATAACCTGTTGGATAATCATGGTTGTATCCGATACGATTTACCTAGAGCATTACCAGGATCGCACTATCGACGAGCCGCCGTCCCAGACTCCACTTCGTTCTCTTCAGACTACGCCACTACCGATCCTCACTATACAGCGTGCCGCTCTGTTGAAGCCGTGCAACATCCGTATCCGAATAATTCAAATACTCCTTCAGCACCTGGACTCCATGCTGTCCGAGCAGTGGCGCTTGCAGTTCCGGCAGGTCGGGATAGGCCGAAAACTTTAAGGGAAAGCCCGGAATGGTGAGTGCGCCAAGAATCGGGTCGGACACCGTCCGCACCATACTGCGAGCCTTGAAATAGGGATGCTCAAGCGTATCCACCACCGAGAGCACAGGCGCGCAGGCAATCCGGTGTTGTTCTAGAACAGCTAACGCTGCCTCATCGCTGGGAAAGGACAAAAACCATTCTTGTACGATAGGGTTCAATATCTCTCGGTTCTTGACGCGATCGGCTGCCGTGGCGAAGCGTGGATCGTTGAGCAGCTCCGGCTTACTCATGGCGTTCACCATACTGGCCCACTGCCGATCCAGGACTAAGATGAAAATCCACCCCTGTGGGGCTTTATAAATTCCACACGGACAAATCTGGTTATGATACTTTCCCATCCGCTGGGGGACAAACGCACCACCACTCAGCGAGTGACTTTGCAGGCCGAAATCGTGCATGTGGTAGAGAGCGTCGATCATCGCAATATCAATGTACTGGCCCACCCCGGTTTTTTCCCGGTTATAGAGTGCGTAGCCCAGCGCCGCAAAGGTATGGACGCCCGTCCCAACATCCGCGATCCCAATGCCCACAAACGTCGGAGGACCATCCGGCTCTCCGGTCATATGCATGAGCCCAGAAAAGGCCTGGGCGATAAAATCGTATCCGGTTTTGTGTGCCAGGGGACTGTTACGACCAAAGGCCGAGAGCGACGCCATGATCATGCGGGGATTAATTTGCTTCAGCGCTTCGTAATCGAGTCCCCGCTTCTGCAAGACGCCAGGACCATAATTCTCCACTACGATATCCACCTTGGCCACCAGCGCGCGTAAGATATCGATAGCCTCCGGCTTTTGCCAATCGAGGCACAGACTCTTTTTGCCGCGATTCTGCTGGACGAAGTATCCGCTGCGCCCGGCCTTGATCGTCGGCAATAAGCGCGCCGGATCACCCATCGGAGCGATCTCGACTTTGATGATGTCCGCCCCCATCTCGGCCATCAGGCGGGTGACTGTAGGTCCTGCTAGGTATTGGGTGAAGTCGAGTACCCGGCAGCCTGACAACATTCCGGAATGATACTGCGTGTCCGCCATTATTCTCTCCTTATGCGGTATTGAATAGATTACCCTATCTATTTTCAGCGGCCTTCGCACGATCCCAGTCAATGTTCATGCGCGAGGTGGGCATTGTCAACTTATTGAGAGGCTTACGAGGCGGCTGTCTGATATGACGTAATCAGAGCATGGACACACCGGCGGCAAGCCCTTGTCACCCGCTACCAGCGCGACTTTCCCGAGGCGTGTCGCTGCCTGCTCGATGATGCCGCGGCCAGTCTCAATCATCTCTACGTCCCCCAGCGCCATCAACAGTACGTGCGCACCTCGAAACGGGCCGAGCGGGCCTTTGAAGAGGAGCGGCACAGAACCAAAGTCATTCCGCACCTATGGGACGAAGGGAGCGTGGTGAAACTGGTCTTTGCGGTCTTGATGCGGGTCAGTGAGCACTGGGGCAAGAAGTGCTTTAGCGAGTGTGAACAACAACAGATTCGCAGCTTGCGGCGGAGGCGCAAGCTGGACGACCAGGAAGTGAGTACGCCAACCTCAACAACCGAAACCCACCCCCGCAGTAGGGCGATTGCACTAAAAAGCGTGGCCAAAGACGAGGTTATACTCCACGTGGCCTTAGTTGAGACTTTTTGAGCCCCTCGTGCTACAGCAGTCGTGGAGAGGTTTAGTAGCTGAGGTGTTCCACGATGCTC
>CAZCWX010000546.1:0-11107 GCA_964502465.1 uncultured Enterobacteriaceae bacterium
GGGCAGGGGGCAGGACGACCGTGGCGAGGAATTGCAGCGGTAACCTCTGAGGCCACAGCTGGCGTGCGGCTGACTTTGAGGTTGCGAAGTTGTTTGGTGCTCTCCTGGAATAACAACAGAGGTAGGCATAAAGATTCCTGAATCCACAGATAAGCATCATGCAAATCGGCGGGTTCTGTCAACTTTGGTTTCGTCGCAAAGTTTAGATGAAGACGAGTGAGATTATCACTTTCTGTTATCTACGCAGCCAGGGCATAGAACTGTTCTGCCGGTGTTCGGGGCGTGTCTGCTGTACCCAGCAGCTGCCCTTTGCGAATCGCGTGCATGACTTCTATCCCCGCGATCGTATAGCAAGCCGGCCAAAACGACTTGAAGCCGAGCATGGGACGCGAGATCCGTTTCACTGCTCTATGGTCCTGTTCCACAAGGTTATTGAGATACTTGCAGTGGCGGATAACGATGGCCGTCTTCTGCGTCTTGTTATAGCGCCGAATGGCTGCCGTGTTTGCGCCACTCTGATCGATGGTGATTTTCTCTGGCAGTCCCTGGGCGCGAATGGCCTTGTGTAGGAACGCCTCGGCCGCGTCCCGATCACGCGTGGGAGTGAGGAGAAAGTCAATCGTGTGGCCGTCTTTATCGACGGCGCGATAGAAGTACGCCCATTTTCCTTTGATTTTCACATACGTTTCATCGAGCCGCCAGCTCCGACCTACGGGACATTGGCGACGGCGGTACTGTTTCTCAATCTCCGGAGCGTATTTGATGACCCACCGATTGAGGGTGGAATGATCCACCGCGACACCCCGCTCGCCCATCATTTCCTCTAACTGCCGATAGGAGATCGGGTAGGCCACATACCATCGCACGCCCCACAGGATAATTTCCCTCTCAAAGTGACTGCCCTTGAAATCCACACTCCCACCTCTCCACCGCAACTCTCAGGAAGAAACAATAGCCTAACACGTCTAAGAATGAAACTTTGCAACAGAACCGATCGCTGAAGCGGTTGACAGAAAGCGCGCGAGTCAAGATGCCGCAGCGGCATGTCCGTATCGTTGAGATTGAGTGCCGCGGCGGCGCAATTAGTAACTAGCCCGACGCGGGCTCCAGCTCCTCCATGTCATCCGAAACCAGCGCCTGTGTTGCTAGGCCGTAGCGACGCACGGCCACACTTTCATCGCATCGCCATTACCCGCCAGGCGGTCCCTGGAACATCCGCGGTTTTCGCAGATCGCGCGCGAGCGTTCGCTTCATCACCTTGAAGAACTCGTCCAGCTCCCACGGCCCTTTGTTGTAAACGGTTCTCTCCGGGCTCATGTGGTAATAGCGCGTTACGCTGTAGCCCTCCGATCCGAACACCTGACCGGTCACCTCAGCCGCTTCGTCGCTGGCGAGGAAAATCACAATCGGCGCGACGTTGACCGGATCGGCCGGTGTTCCCTGCGCCTCACTGCTGGGCGTCATCCGCCACGCCTCCTGGTGAATCGTATCGGTCATCCGCGTTGCCGCGACGGGAAAAATCGCGTTGCAGGTGATTCCATAACGGCGCAAGCCTTGAGCGGTACTGAAAGTCAAACCCAAGATTCCGGCTTTCGCTGCCGTATAACTGGGCTGAGCGGGACTGCCCAAGGCGGCGTTGGAGGAAAAATTGATGATACGGCCGTAGCGGCGCTCGCGCATGTGCGCGGATGCAAAACGGCTGGTGCAAAAGGTGCCTTTGAGATGGCTGTCCAGCACTCGATCCCAATCTTCTTCTTCCATATTGAAGATCATGCGATCGCGGATGACGCCGGCGAGATTCACCAGGATGTCGAGTGTGCCGAATTCCTTCACCGCCTGATCGACGAGCCCCTTGCCACCCGCCATCGTGGAGATGTCCATCAGATTGGCCACGGCCTGGCCGCCCGCGGCTTTGACCTCGGCGACCACCTCGTGAGCGGGCGATGTCGGCGCTCGATCGCCAGCCAGCGTCACGCCCAAGTCGTTGACGACAATGGAGGCTCCCTGCGCAGCCATCGCCTTCGCCAGCGCGCGTCCGATTCCGCCGCCTGCTCCGGTGATGGCCGCCACCTTTCCCTCAAGCTTGCCCATAAACTTCCCTCTCGCTTTCACGCTGCGCAAACTGCGGCCATGCTGGAAATGGCAACGACGCGCTTGGCTTGCCTGAACTCATGGCGATCGATGCCGTTGGTGCAGTAACCGAACGAGATGCCCGTGGCGGGGTCCGCCCACGCCACCTGACCGCCGACGCCGTTGTGGCCGAAGGCTTCCGCCGAGTTCGTTTTCCCAAAGCCACGCACCCCTGACTTGCCATCGCCGCCGGCAATTGTCATCCCCAAACACCGGTTCGGTTGAACCTGGAAGAGCCGATCGAAGTACCCTGCGGTGCGTACCCGCAGCACGTCGCGCAACAAATCCTCGCGCCAGATTTGCTTGCCATCCGGTGCGCGTCCCCCATTGACCAGCGCCTGATAGAACATCGCCAATGCGCCGGCGGTCGCCACCGCGCCGCCGCCGGGACACCCCGCCTCCAGCACTTCAGGCTTGTTGAAGCCCAGTACCGTATCCTCATTGATTTCGGTCGGCATGACGAAATTGATGCCCATCTGTTTCAGCTCTTCGGCCGTCATCGGCGCGCCCACGTACGTCAGTTGAGCGTGACGATATTGCTGGTCGTGCGGCAATCCCATCTTGAGGTTTGGAATGCCCAGCGGTTCCGCGACGCGCACGCGGAAGAAATCGCGGAAATCCATTCCGCTGAGCCGCTCGACGATTTCCGCCATCACCCAATGCGCCGAAGTGGCATGATAGGCGTACTTCTCGCCGGCCGGAAATTGCAGCCGCCAGCTTTGGAACCGGCGCATGCGCGCCGCCCGATCGAGCCATTCGCGCTGCGCATACGGAGCGTCGGGAAAGCCGCCGAGATGGAGGAAGAGTTGCTCGACCGTCACGGCATCCTTGCCGTTTGTGCCGAACTCCGGCACGTATTTCACCACGGGCTGCGTGACATCCAGTTTGCCGTCTTGCATCAGCAGCCAGGTTGCGGCGGAGAAAAGGCCCTTGGCGCAAGAGAATGCCACGTAGAGCGTATCGTTGGTGGCGGGCTTTTTGACTCCACCCTGCACCGCTTCGCCAAACGCGGCCGCCGCGCCGATTTTGCCATTGCGCGCAATCGCGACCTGGCAGGAAGGCAGCAGCCCTTCCCTCACCTCGCGCTGCGCGCGTTCGAGCATCGCTTCCACTTTCGCCGGATCAAGACCGGCCTCAGCCGGACCGCTTGCGTAAAATTCAGCCTCTGACATTACTGCACCTCGGGTTGTGGGATAGCGCGCACAACGACGCGCTGCGCTTCACCTCCGTCCTGTAAACGGTCCGACGCGAAAAGTCCAGGCTGAGGAGAAGTGAGATTCCAGTTTACCCGATGAGATCGTACGGCCGCCGGCGCTCATCCGCCCTGCCCTGGCTCCGCGGTCGCCAGTGATCCGCTCCCAGGGCGAGCGCGCCAGCCGACGCTCCATCGAGTTTTTCACTACCCGCCAGACCCGGTTACTAGAGCGACTCGATCGAGCAGTCTTTCTCGAAGGCGAACGTTGTGCGCGATTGCTCACCTGCCCTCGGCGTCTCTCTCGTCATCCTACGTATGCGCCGCTACGGGTTCTTCGGCCCGGGGGCGATGGTCTGTGTCGGCGGCCAGGATCATTGCTGCCTCTGCTTCCACCCTGGTGCCTTTGAAAAAATCCTTGTTCATCCCGCCATGTAAGCGGACAGGGTTCTCCAGTGCGAAGCGGCGGAAGTCCTCCGGACGCATGAGGCCGCGGTCGACCAGTTCATGCGCCTCTTCCAGGACTCCGCGCATGTCTTCCACGTCGAAGTGACCGACGTCAGAGCCGAACATTGGGTTCAAGGACGCGCCGTAGGGGTTCATCTTGCGATCGCAAGCAGCGGCGGCCGAGCGGTCGTCGCCCTCGCAGCCGAAGAAGAAGCTGGGCACGAAGAGATCGCGGATGTGCTCAGGGCGTGCGATTTTGCAGTCGCGCCAATCGTCCAATTCCTCCATGCGATCGCCGAATATCGTGTTTTTTACGACCGTGTCGCGGTACGGCTTCAGGCGCTCGTGCCCGAATTCATCGATGAGCCGGCCGAGTAGGACGGTATCAATACGAGCGGGATTGAGGCGTTGCATCGCCTCGTCATTGCGCTTCTTCCAGTGCTCCACCAGCCGCGCATAGAGTGCGATCGCCCAGGTGGCGCCGCCCTCCAAAAATCCGAACCGCAGGTCAGGAAAGCGACGCGTCACGCCCCCGAAAAACAGGGACTTGCACACGGCCTCCCCTCCTTCCGCAAAGCCGCCAAGTTGGTTGTATTGATGGCGGCTGATCGACGCCCGAGTGCCGCGGCCGATGGGAGCGGAATGAAAGGTCGGCGCGACCCGCAGCTCGATACACTTTCGCCAGACCGGGTCATAATCGTACGGGCTGTCTATGCCGAAACAGTCGTAGTAATAGAGCTCGGCCATCGCAGCCGGATCCTTTTCCGGTTGAGGGACCGGGCGCAAGACGTCGGCCGCGAACACCGCGGCCTTGAGACCGAGGGTCTTAACGGCATGTTCTAATTCGGTGATGGCCTCACGCGGGGTGTGCATCGGAATTACCGCCGCCGGAGTCAGGCGATCAGCAAAGCCGCGGAAGACCTCCGCGTTGTAGTTGTTGAACGCTCGGGCGGATGCCTGGCGCAACTCATCATCCATCATGCCCGGTAACGTCAGCACCAACAAACCGAGGCTGGGATAGACGATGGCAAAGTCGAGGCCGATTTCATCCATGCGGGCATGCATCAGCCTGGGCAGCGACGACGTGGCCCGGTCTAGGGTGTTTTCGGCCGGAAGGGGCCACCAGACGGGGATTCCCGGCCGGGCCTGACTACGCTCCTCAGGCGTCATGCGAAATGCGCGGCGGGTCAGGGCCACGTAATCGCGCCAGCGCTGCGGCATCTGTGCCCCGCCGACTTCGCGCAGGAAGTCAAGGAACAGGGGGACCATCTCGATCTGATGCGCATCGGCGTCAACGATCGGATGGCCCAGCCGGGCCCGCAATTGATTGATTCTGGGGTTGGCTTGGAACATGGTCGGCATGATTTTCTGCTCCTCGCTGAAGCTTCGGCTGCCGTCGCTGCCAGTGCCTTACTCTCGGTTCGGGCGCATCACTATACGCCCCACGGAAGCGCTCAGTCAACTTGTGCTTTTTCGCGGTGGATGTGCCCAAGCTGTGCGACTATCGGGATGGCACCGATCGATCCGGCGCTCGCCACGGCGGCTTCAGGTCATCAGGCTCCCAGATAACGCCCTCGGCTCCGCGTTTGGTCAAAAACTCGAATCCGTCTTGAGCACTACAGGTTACCACCTGCACAAAACTCCCCCTCCGTCTTGTATTTCGCTCCCAAAAGCACTCCTATTCAACCGCGATGTGAGCAGAACAGACCGAGGGCACGAGGTGTATGGATTGGAATATCTTGCTGGCATATATCACCGGATCAGTCGACGACGAACTCTTGCGGCGCAATGAATACTTGGTGGCGGAGAACCGGATCTTATGGAAGCAGATCCAGGGCCGGCTGCGGCTGAGCGACGGCGAGCGCAAGACCCTCGCCGAGATTGGGAAACGATTGGGGAAGAAGGCACTGGCAGAGGTGGCCACTATAGTGAAACCTGACACGATTGTGGCTTGGCATCGCAAGCTTCTTACCCAGAAGTTCGACGGTTCGGGGAATCGCCGGACGCCAGGGCGTCCCACTATCGACCAGGCGCTGGCAGCCTTGGTTATGCGCCTTGCACAGGAGAATCGGAGCTGGGGCTATGACCGCATTGCCGGTGCTCTTGGCAATTTGGGCTACACGATCAGTGCGCAAACGATTGGGAACATCTTGAAACGGCACGGGATTTCCCCGGCGCCGGAGCGCCAGAAAACGACGATATGGAAGGAGTTTATCCGCACGCACCTGGAGGTGCTGGTCGCGACTGACTTCTTCACTACGGAGGTGTGAACGAAGGGCGGACTCGTGACCTCCTATGTCTTGCGCTTCATCCCTCTCGCCAGCCGCAAAGTCCATGTCACTGGCGTAACTCCTTACCCGCATCAGGGCTGGATGACCCAAATCGCCCGGTATGTGACGATGGCCGATTGGGGATTCTTGGCTCCCGGGCACTACCTGATCCATGCTCGTGATGCCAAGTACTGTCCCGCCTTTCAACGGACGATTGACGAGGCGGGGGTGAAACGGGTGGTGCTACCCGCGCGGAGCCCGAATTTGAATGCCTACGTGGAGCGCTGGGTGAAATCGATGAAGGAGGAATGTCTCTCACGGCAGATTCTCTTTGGGGAGCGCGCCCTGCGGCATGCGCTCGCCCAGTACCACCTGCATTATCATCACGAGCGGAATCATCAAGGCAAGGGCAAGACGTTACTCCTGCCGGTGTCGAGTCAGGTCGGGAAGCGAGAAGGTCCCATTCACTGCCAGGAAAGGCTGGGGGGGTTGCGCAAATATTACTACCGCGAAGCCGTATATATAATTTGACCACACGGGATGACGTCGTTACGCCGCCAAGGAAACGCGCTCCGGACATTTCACAAACTCCCTCGCTCTGAAGTATTGAGAAACGCCTCGGCGGAAACTACTGAAAGTGGGGCATCACCTTTTTTGCGAAGAGCTCGAGGCTGGTCTGCACGGATGTGATCGGAGAGCCCGGCGGCATCAACATCATCGTGAAGAGCTCGACCGGCACGTCAGCGATGCGCGCCTTGATATGCTTTACGGCGTCCTCCGGCGTGACGATCGTCGCGAGCCCAAGCGACAGGATCTGTTCCTTGTTATCGAGATGAGGCCACGGGCTCGTATCGCTACCCTCGAACCATCGTGAGTAGGCGTTGAACCAATAGAGCAGGTTCGGGGCGCACTCGGCGAACGTACGACCGGGATCGTCCGAGACGATCAACCACAGATCACCGCCGATCACGCGGGCGCGCGCAGGATCCTTGCCGGCTGCTTTAACCTCGGAGAGATACATGTCGTACATCCCACGGTTTAACGGTCCGATATAGCCATCGCCGTAACGCGCTGCACGCCGTGCCGCGGCCGTGCTGAAGCCGCCGACCCAGATCGGCGGGTGTGGCTGCTGGACTGGACGAGGGGAAAGTTTCGCGTGATTGATATGGAAATGCTTGCCATGAAAGGAGACCGTCTCCCCCTGCCAGAGGCGGCGGATAATCTCCAGCGCCTCGTTCGCGCGCGACCCCTTGCGCTTGATATCGAGACCGTAGCCCGCGTACTCCTCGGGTCGATAGCCAAGACCGACACCGAAATCGAGGCGACCGTTGGAGATGAGATCGAGCACGGCGCCATCTTCGGCGACGCGCACCGGGTCGTAGAGCGGCAGGATCGCGATGTCCGGCCCAACGCGCATCTGCTTGGTCCGCGCAGCGATCGCCGTCGCCGCGACCATCGGCGACGACATGTAATCGTCGTCGGTGAAGTGATGCTCGAAGACGTACGCGGCGCCGAAACCCAGGGTTTCTGCCCAGGCGAACAGGTCGATGGTCTCGGCGTACACCTGCGCTGAGCTCTTGCCGGATCCAGGCAGATTGCGAAAGTCGGTGGTCAGACCAAAACGCATCGTCGTTTCTCCTCTTGCACCCCGTGGGTGGGTATTCAGACCATTGGACTTATACTTCCTTTCACGCCCAGTAAAGCATGCCCGTAGATCTCCAGGGCCGAATCAGTCGCAAGCAGCGCGTGGCGGGTGGCGAGGTGCGCCTCTCGCCACCTGCGCTGACGCGGGCTTTTCTCAGCGAAGGCGTTCGCGCCACCGATCGACATCAGCGTATCAATTGCGTCGCGCAGGAGTTTCGCACTGGAGCCGACCACTCTGCAGACGCGCGCTTGGTCATCCAGTTGCCTGCCAGCGACCGCCATCTCGTGCATTGCATCGACGGCGCGCAATGCCTGAACGCGCGCACCCTCGATCTTGAGCGCTGCCTCTGCCGCTCGATGCTGGACCACAGAAGAACCAGCCTGCCGAGCGTAGCTGGGAAAGGTAATCCAGCGTCTGCCCATGTCTCCGATCACTTCCTCCAACATGGAGAGTGGGCAAAACCAGGGGCCAGCGAAAATACTCATGCATGCCAGATTGTTTGGCATCGCGGCGAGAAGACAAGGAGCTGAAGGAGCTGAAGACACGTGAGATCGCTCCAAGGTCTCAAAGGGTCACTGCTCAGAGGGGGGAGCAATCCTATCTGGCGAAGAGCGGCGGGGGGGTCAGTGGCAAAAGAGAAGGCGCTGGGTGTTCTTTGGCGGTGAAGGCGTGATTGCCGAGAATCGTCGGGAAGAACAACGTAAGATCGTCAAATATCATCATCTCGTCGCCAATTTCGTCATCTTTCATGATGTGGTGACCATGACCAAGGTGATTCGTGCGCTTGTGGCGGAAGGGCATCCGGTCACGGCTGAGATGCTGGCCGTCCTCAGTCCGTATCCCACTGCCCACCTCAATCGCCTGGGACGCTACACCCTCCAACTCGATCAGGTACCCGATCCAATCGAGTATGATCTCCCCGATTCGCTCTTTCCGCCTGTTTCTCCCTTGTGAGAGATGTACGCAGAAATCGGCGCCGGAGGCCTACGGAACTTCTGCATGCGGGACATTACACCTGGACAACCGCCACTACTTCTCCTCCCCTCAAGCATTTGCACCAAGCGCCATGCTACACCTAACCAACTGTTTTCATGCGCTCCCTGATCCATTACGTTGACAATGCCGCTCGCAATCCTGTATGAGGTGGCGGTAGTTCTTAACAAACTCAGGAGGAATGTGCCAATGCCCCGCGCTGATGTCACGATCAAGACCCGCGACGGAAATTGCCCGGCGTCCCTGTTCACGCCTACCACCGGAAAGGGACCCTGGCCTGGGGTGATTTTCTATATGGACGGTTTGGGAATCCGCCCGGTCATGTGGGAGATGGGCCAGCGGCTGGCCGATGGCGGATATCTGGTGCTGCAGCCCGACCTGTATTACCGCTTTGGCAGCTACCCGCCGAAAGTGGCCTCCGAGGTGCTCAGCAATCCGCAAGCGATGGAAGAACTGATGACATGGGTGAACAGCCTCGATCGCGATCGAAAGGTCTCGGACTCGGGCGCATTCATCGAATTTCTTTCATCGAGGCCCGATGTCAAAGGAAAGCGATTCGGTTCCACCGGCTATTGTATGGGCGGCAACGCCAGCCTGACCGCGGCGGGTGCGTTTCCTGATCGATTCGCAGCGGTCGCGTCGTTTCACGGCGGCAATTTGGGAACCGATAAACCCGACAGTCCGCATCGCTTTGTGAAAAATATAACCGGGCGTGTGTATGTCGCCGGCGCGATCGAAGACGCGAGTTTTCCGGAGGAGCAGAAAATTCGCCTCGAAAAGGCTTTGACTGACGCCGGAGTGAACCATGTGGTCGAGACCTATTCCGGCGCACGCCACGGGTTTGCGGTTCCGGATTTGCCGGTCTTTGATAAGGGCGCGGCGGAGCGCCACTGGACGGCGTTGTTCACACTCTTTCAGGAAACGTTAGCGGATGCCGAGTAAGGAGAAGGGATCTGGGGCAAATATAACTATAACAATTTGTGATGAACAACATATTGAGATGAAAGGTCTTGTGTCAGCACAATATGTGGTATGAGCAAAAATATTTGTATCAGATCCGTTCAGCGGTACGTTCCGGAATTTGCGAAGCGCTG
Source organism: uncultured Enterobacteriaceae bacterium (assembly GCA_964502465.1). GTDB lineage: Bacteria > Desulfobacterota > Binatia > Bin18 > Bin18 > CAZCWX01. The sequence continues at coordinate 9,772 of CAZCWX010000546.1, forward strand.
GCAGCGCTACGCTCAACCGGCGGGCACCTCGTGGCGGTGCGATGCAACGTACATGCGGATCAAAGGGCAATGGATCTACCTCTATCGCGCGGTGGATCAGGAAGGACAGACTGTTGATTTTTTCTTGAGCGAGCACTGCGATAGTGCTGCGGCGAAGCGGTTCTGGCAGTAATCGATCAAGAAGCGGAGTGTTCCTCAGAAAATCACCCTGGACGGCTATGCGGCCTCCCATGCCGCGGTTGCGGAGTTACAAGAAGAAAACAGACTACCAGCCAATCTCGTTGTGCGGGCGAATCGCTATTGAAACACTATCATTGAGCAGGATCGCCGCCGTGTGAAACAAAGAGTACACCAACGCTTGGGTTTAAACGCTTCTCTCACGCCGCCATCGCCATCTCCGGATTCGAGTGAGTCTACCAGATCAAGAAAGGCCAGTTTGACCCTTCAGCACTCTGCACTCCTCACTCGCGTACGCCACAGATCTGGGAGGCAGTGCTGGCTGCCTAAAACGGCAGGTCGAGCATGCAGCCGCTTGCTTTCGCTCTGCGATTTGCACCAGAACCGAACGACAAGTCCTTGCCACGACAAATCCTGTGTGCCACGATTGGGTATCTTTCACGAGGGGGTATATGCTATGGCACAGCTCACGACCAGGGAGAGCCACGTTGTGGGAGTTAGAGAGAGAGTTTCGTCGGTCTATGTGCCTCCCCTTCAACTCACCAAAGGGCAGCCACCCCCCATCGCGGCGAACGGCGGGTTATCCTACATGTCGTTCGATCAGGACGGGGATGCGGGCACTGCGGCGGCGATGGAGGCGGCGCTCCGCCAGATTGCCGAGGGAGAAGAGCAAGCGGTGATCGACATGATCGCTAACGCTCCCCCCGGCCCCATCGAAACCAAGTGGGGCGGCGGGTTTCGGAGCTACGCAGAGTGCCTGGACTATATTCGGGCGAACAACCTCAAAGCCCCTGCCGGCGGCGTAGCCCTGCCGCTCCCCTATACCGTCCTCGAGCAACCGTCCTACTCCATCGTCTCGTCCAACGCGCTCTGGCGGGACCCGGCGCGCGCGGCCGAGGCAAAAATGTTGCGCAAGGAAGCGCAGGACATCGGGCGGGGATGCCTCTATTTCCCGCAGGTGTTGCGCGATGCGCGACGCATAGCGGAGTACTACCCCGGTCTCTCGCCCAACAGCCCCGAGTGCATGGACAAGCTGGGCGTCGCACTGGCGCACTGCGAGTCCAAGTGCAAGAACTTTTATGACGCGGCGGAGGTGGAGCGCGTGTTCTACCCGGAGATGGAGCAGCTCCTCCTGGAGTTCTTCCCGGGCGCGACCGAT
>CAZCWX010000547.1:0-3044 GCA_964502465.1 uncultured Enterobacteriaceae bacterium
CTTTGATTTCACAGGTTTTCATGCACGTCCCCCTTTCAAGTGATGACTACAATACTCTAAATCAGACCACAGGACTTTGGTACAGTGGGGCACGGGCTGAGAAGACACAGGCCGTTCGCTCTGAGCGTAGCCGCCCTAGCGGCGAAGTCGAAGAGCGCGCTGCGAGCGGGCTTTCCGGCCTTTGACTTCGCTGCGCGTAGCCTGTCCTGAGCATAGCCGAAGGGCTCAGGACGAACGGAGAGACTATCGACAGTCAGTGAGGAAGTGTACGAATCTTCTGTGGATTGATTTAGTGCGACGAGCCACACCTGTCGGGTGGGCATCTCCCCTCAAAAATCCAGCGGACTCTTCGCCTCCTTGCGCGTGACACTGGGGACCGTATGGGTATAAATCATGGTCGTTTTCACCTCACTATGGCCCAACAACTCCTGAATGGTGCGAATATCATAGTTGGCCTGCAAGAGATGGCTGGCAAAACTGTGGCGCAACGTATGCGCCGACGCCCGTTTCGGAATCTGACTCCTGGCTACCGCCTGCTTGAGGGCCTTCTGCACATGGGTCTCATGCAAATGATAGCGCCGATACTCCTGGGTCGCCGGCACCAGCGTCAGCGTTTTCGCCGGGAAGACCCACTGCCACGCCAACTCCTTGGCCGCCCGCGTATACTTTGCCGCCAAGGCGCCGGGCAAAAACGTCCCCGCATAGCCGGCGGCCACATCTTGCTGATGCACCTGCCTGACCCGTTCGAATTGGGCCCGCAACTCCGGGACCAGCACCTGGGGCAACGGGACCGTGCGATCCTTTTGCCCCTTCCCATCATGCACGGTCACCACGTTCATCGCAAAATTCACATCCTGCACCCGCAGCTTCAAGCACTCAAATAACCGTAACCCACATCCGTACAAGAGTTTTGCCACCACATCATATGGATACTCCAGCTGCCCCAGCACGCGATCCACTTCTTCTCGGGACAAGACGACTGGAATATGCGGCCGCCGCTTGGCCCGCACCACCCCTGCGACTTTGCCAAACTCCTTCTCCAGCACATGCGTGAACAAAAACAACAAGGCGTTAAACGCCTGGTTCTGGCTCGACGCCGCGACGTGCCGTTCTACGGCCAGAAAACTCAAAAATCCTCTCACGTCTTCCATCGACACTACGTGTGGGTCCTTGCTTTTGGTAAACGTCTGAAACTTCCGCGTCCACGCTTTGTAGGCCTGCAGCGTCTTGGGGGAATAATGGCGGACGGTAATGGCCGCCTTCAGCCGGTCATACACCGACACCCAACTGGCTCCGGTCAGCTTCAATCCCGCCGCATCCTGCGGGCTGTCTGGGGAAAGCGTCGGAACGGACCCCTCTTTATGGTCAGACCGAAAACTGTCGGCCTCCCTGTTCCGTCGGGAGGGCGTGGTGAGCGGCTGGGGGAAGCGGGGAGAGATCGGGGACCCGGTCACAGCCTTTGCCGCCAGGAACGGGCCGGAGGGGGAGGAATCTCTGGCTCCCTGAGGAGCAGACTTCGCCGCAGCACCCGTCGGCGCGACCGCCTCTGCCGGCTGCCGCCGTCCCTTCCCTCTCTCGAGCAACACCATCTCATAATACAGAGAGATGGCGTCAGAAGCCTGTTGACACTGGGAGTCGGACTGATGCTTACTTCGTAATTTTTCGCGAAACGCAGGAAAACTCTGCCGATCCGTCGGCTCCCGGGCATACTTCTGACAGAAATCCCAATAATAGCGCAGCCACTTGTTATAGTGCGGCCGCTGTGCAGCAGCGACGCCGTGGTGCACCAACCAGGTTGCGTAGCGACTGGCCAAGTCCGGGGGAAGGGCTAACATGTCAGGCTATCCATGCCAGGATAACTCCCGAAGGAGGATGTGAGACAGCTCTCAAAAACGTATAGCCGCTGAGCTGCGGCGGGCAAACGGAACCTCGTCTCTCAAGGAAACGCGCTCCATGCCCGCCGTCAGATCGAGCGGCGTGTTAGATTTCATCGACCGTGCTGTTCGGCTTCGCGAACGACGAGGATCAACCCGGCCACGAAGACCGCTAACGCCAGGATTACAACCCAGACCATTAGACTTCCTCCAATTGCTCGATCCGGCGGTACGCCAACCGATTAACCCGCACGATAACAAAAGTCACCGCGATGGTTACCGCCGTGCCAGCGAGAACCAGCAGCCTGCTGGCAGTGCCGTAGTTCTGAGCGAGCCAGCCAAGCAGAGTCGCCTCAATGGCGACAAGCACACCGAAGACCACCTTGAGCCAGCCGATTTCTTCCTTAAGGCGGTCGATCTTTGCCATAGCGTCATTGTGCCTGATTCTCGGCTTGAAATCTGACATGTCAGGCTATCCATATCAGGATAACTCCCAAAGGGGGATGTTATACGGCACCAAAAGCTAGCAAACTCAAGCACTCGTTGTCAAGTTCGGAGAGGTGTAGTAGATAGGCTTGGACGCCAAAGGATACGAGGGGAAACTCTGGCGGGGCATGACGTAGCCGGGTGCCGGAAGCGAGCGAGTCTCCCTACTGGCCGACAGCGAGGCGCTGGGAAAGGAGCAAAAGGGGAGGTGTTCAGTCCGATTGAACAATTTGTTCAGTCCATTGTTACGCCTGTATACAAGAGAGAGCAGACAAGACGGCGTGCCAAGGCTCGGCAAGGACGTTCCACTAAGGAGGACCTTATCCAATGAATTCAAGAACTTAGCCGCCTATCTTCATAGGAGCAGGTGGTATAGCAATAAGTCATGGCTATGACTCAACCTTGTTGACTCTCAGGAGACCGTGAGAGTGCAGCGGGGAGCACCGTAAGGATAAAGTGAAAGGGAAGCTCAGCACCTATATGGAATAGTCCTCAGGTCGAGACGGCGCTGCCGTCAGCCCTGAGGTGCCCGCCACCGGAGCCCACTTGCCGCAGGGCTGCGCGACGGCTGCCCATGAGACCGCAAAGGGCGGAGCTTTAGGAAGCAAGCCCGGGCGGGAACAGAGGCCCGCGAGTGGTTCTCACTGCACCTGAAAAGACATGGTTGGGCTGTGGCGTGGGCGA
>CAZCWX010000548.1:0-5507 GCA_964502465.1 uncultured Enterobacteriaceae bacterium
AGCTGACAACTGATAGCTGACAGCTCATCATAAAGGATGCTCGTATGAAATTCGGTCTGTTTTATCAGCTCCCCTGTGCGCCCGAGCAGAATGAGGCGACCCGGTACCACGAAACCATGGAGCAAATCGTGTATGCCGACGAACTCGGCTTTGACACGGCCTGGTTGGCGGAACTGCACTTCAATCGACCGTTCTCGATCATGCCTGCGCCACTGATCTTCGCCACAGCCATCGCGCAGCGCACGCAACGGATTCGTCTGGGGACGGCGGTTGCGCTGCTGCCGTTGCAGCACCCGCTCCGCACGGCTGAAGATGCAGCTACGGTCGATATTCTCAGTCAGGGGCGGCTAGAATTTGGCGCCGGTCGAGGCACGATCGCCATCCACTTTCAGGGCTTCAATGTATCGCGTGAGGAAAGCCGCGAACGCTTCGAAGAAGCATTAACGATTATCGAGCAGGCCTGGACGCAGGAGACCTGTACCTTTGCCGGCAAATATTTTCAGGTGCCAACAACCACCGTCGTGCCTAAGCCGTTGCAAAAACCACATCCGCCGCTGCGCATTGCGGCGAATAGTCCAGAGACGGCAACGTTCGCCGGCGAGCGCGGATATGCCGTTTTTGTGGCGTCGCCGATTAATCCGTTTCCCAAGCTGCCTGAGCATATTGAGAGCTACCGGAACGCCTTCCGTGCAGCCGGGCACCATGAAAAAAAAGAAGATGTGGCCATCCTGTTCCCTGCCTACGTCGCTGACACTGAGGCACAGGTTCGACAGGAGGTGGAAACCAGTTTCATGCATTATTTCCGCACCGTCAGTCACCAGGCACGACTGGGTGAGCGCGATCACTCGGCCTCGTATGCCTACCTCCGTGAAGTGCGCAAACGTATGGACGCGATCACCTGGGACCAGGTTGATGCGACGATGGCGCTGTATGGGCCACCCGAGACCTGTATTCAAAAAATTAGCGATGCCTATCAACGATGTCGCATGGATCAGTTAATCTGTTGGTTTAACCCCGGAGGTCTAATCCCCCATCGACTGGTGCTGGCCAGTATGCGTCGCTTCGCTGAGGAAGTCATGCCTGCGGTGCGAGATTTATAGGATTGAGCGGTCAGCAGTCAGCTTGTCGCGTTTCTTCAGTCCAAAGCTGATAGCTGACTGCTAACCGCTATGCGCTTGCTGGGCTACTGCTCTTCCAGTGCCTCCTCTATGGCTTCCTGAAACGCCGCGAATGGCTGCGCTCCTGAAAGGAAGCGGCCATTCACGAAAAACGCCGGTGTGCCGGTGACCCCCACGCGGGTGCCTTCTGCCAGGTCTTGATTCACGGCTGCCGCATGTTTGCCGCTGTCCAGGCAGGTCCCGAATTGTGTCGTATCAAGCTGCAAGTTTGCCGCATACTTTTTAAGGTCCGCTGGGGTCAGCGCTTTGCTATTCGCAAACAAGACATCATGATATTCCCAGTACTTCCCTTGCTCTCCAGCGCAGCGCGCAGCCTCGGCTGCCTTCTGCGCCTTGGGGTGAATGTTATGCAAGGGGTAATCCTTAAAGACAAATTTTACTTGATCCTTATACGTTTCTTTGATCTGTACCAGTGTCGGCTGGACGCGCACACAGTAAGGGCATTCGAAGTCTGAAAATTCGACAATCGTGACTGGCGCGTTAGCTGGTCCACGCACTGGTGCGCCGTCAAGAGCGATCGCTACCACCGGCGGCTTAAGCAGGATCTTCACGCCGGCCGCTTTCCGTAAATCCCGAATCAAGGCCTGGCGTTGCTGCTGGAGTTTGCCGCTCTGGAGTTGCTGGACAATTTGTGGCTTGACTTCCTCAAGCGATTTGTTACCAATCCGTGCTTTGTTGCTATTATAGATTTGCTCGACTTCGGCATCGGTGACCGGACTGACTTTGGCCTCGACTTCCTCTTTGAGCAGTTGCTCGCGGGGAATCCCCCGCTTCTTGGCTTCTTGTTCGATCAGGTATTCGCCGATCATAGTATCGAGCGCCTGTTTTTTGGCTGTGTAGATCTGAGAGTTGATCCGTACCATTTGCGGCTCGATCTGCACCGCAATATCGGCCTCGGTAAAATTCCGGCCATCAACCGTCGCGAGCACGCTCTGACTCTCCTCGGCCCGTAAGGACCACGGGAGACACAGCAGCCCAAGAAGGCATATCCAGTAAACATTTCTTGTGGTCATGCGGACTCCTATTCCCTTGCGGGAGGTTGCGATGGCGTACACCATCGACATGTACTTCTTGTTCTCATCCGGTAAAGGTGAGACCGAGAAAGAAGATGAGGAGTGGCACCAGCACCCATATCAGGAACACAATCCAGGTCGGGCCTTGTCCTTGTCCTTCGTCCATGAAGCCCTCCTATTTTTATTAAATAATGTAGTCTTTTGCTGTATAAAAATAAAATAAGCAAAACTACGGCTTTTCTCAATGGCATCTCTTTTTGACTTCTTCTAGCGTGAAAGCGTACAATCTTGTGTATTCCATCGGATGAACTCGCCGTACAGATGAGGAGGGCATGACCACACCGTTGCGTGTTTTGATTGTGGAAGATCAACCGTCTGATGCTGAACTGGTGGTGCGTGAGTTACGCAGGGGAGGATTTGATCCCGACTGGCAGCGGGTGGACTCAGAGGCGGACTATCTGGCGAATCTCCACCACGACCTAGATATCGTTCTGTCCGATTACACCATGCCACAGTTTGATGGGTTGCGGGCGTTGCGGTTGTTGCAAGGGCAGGGATTTGACGTGCCTTTTATTGTTGTGACCGGCCCGGTCAGCGAAGAAGCGGCAGTCGAGTGCTTAAAGCAAGGGGCGGCTGATTATCTGCTAAAAGATCGGTTGGCACGGTTGGGACCAGCGGTGCGGCAGGCCCTGCAAAAGAAGCTGCTGCGAGACGAGAAACAGCAAGCCGAAGAGGCCTTGCAGGCGGAAGCCCAGATTGCTGCAGCGCTGGCTCGCATGGGGCGTGAATTGATTGCCTCGCTTGACACCCCCACACTCCTTGAGCGTCTGTGTCAGCTCATCGTTGAAGTGCTGGGGTGTGACTACAGCATCACGTTCTTCTGGCAGCCAAAAGAAAAAGCATACGTCGTGGTGGCGACGTATGGCTACAATGAAGAGCAGAGAGAGATACTGCGGGCGTTCAAGATTCCTCCTGAAGCAGTGGCTGGCCTCATCAATCGCCTCCGCCAGGAAGATGTGGTGGAAATAGAGCCTGCGACGGTATCATCTCTTGTTTCCGAAGCGCTGTTGCGACCATTTGGTGTGACAGCGGTCCTCGATTTGGCCCTGCGGCGAGGGAAAGATCTCATTGGGTACCAAAGTGCGGGCTATCTGGGACGCAGCGGATTTAGCGCGACGCAAAAGCGTATCGCTCAGGGGATCGCCCAACTCGCTTCGCTGGCCCTGCAGAATGCGCGACTCCTCCAGCAGGCGGAAAGCGCCAATCGCTTGAAGTCCGATTTTTTGGCAACCATGTCTCACGAGCTCCGCACTCCGCTCCATATTATTATGGGGTATACTGACCTGCTGCTCGAAGGAGAGTTTGGCCGCTTGACCGCTGAACAGATGGACACCATATGGCGGGTAGAGAGGAGCGCCCGAGAATTGTTTGAGTTAATTTCTGCTACACTCGACGTCAGCCGGCTCGAAGCAGGACGGTTGCCAGTCGAGAGTCAGGAGGTGGTCGTCGCGGATCTGTTTGCCGAGTTGAAACGAGAGCTGCCGGCAGGTCGGGAGAAATCAGGGGTACGCGTCAGCTGGCGTGTCGCGCCACAGCTCCCGGTCTTGCGCACAGATCGGACAAAACTCAAAGTGATTATCAAAAATCTCCTGAGCAACGCGGTGAAATTTACTGAGGCTGGAAGTATCAGCGTCAAAGCCCGTCCCCGCAAGGGAGGGGTCGAGGTGTGTGTCACTGATACCGGAATTGGCATGACACCCGAAGCGCTCGAGATTATTTTTGAACCCTTTCGTCAGTTGGAAGGCTACCTGACCCGTCATTATGAAGGAGTGGGATTAGGGCTCTATATCGTGCGGCAGTTTGTCGGACTCGTACAAGGGCGCATTGACGTGACCAGTGAAGTTGGGCGCGGTTCGACCTTCCGCGTATGGTTGCCCCTTGAATTGCCACCTCATCTTTGATTTGACCTCTGACATGCGGGAATAACGTCTCCCACCGGCAGGGGGTGACGTGATACGACAGAGAGGAGCAATAAGATGCGACTGACAAATCGCGTAGCGTTAATTACCGGCGGTGCCCAGGGGATTGGTCGAGCCATTGCCTTGCGTTTTGCTGAAGAGGGCGCACATGTTGCGATCGCAGATCTGCAAGAAGAGAAAGTTGCCGCAGTTGCACGGGAGGTCGAAGCGAAAGGGCGACGAGCCCTGGCACTCAAGGTTGATATGACAAAAGAAGCTGAGGTCCAGCACATCGTCTCTCGTACAGTGGCAGCGTTTGGCACACTGAACATCGTCGTCAACAATGCCGGGATCGAAATCGTGAAGAAACTGGAAGACATGAACGAAGCGGAATGGGATCGAATCTATGCAGTAAACGTGAAAGGTGTGTTCCTTGGCTGCAAATACGCGATTCCAGAGTTACGCAAAGCGGGAGGCGGTTCGATCATCAATCTGGCCTCTGGGGCAGCGCTCATTGGCGTGTCCCACTTAGCGGCATACTGCGGCACAAAAGGGGCGGTGAAGATGATTACCGCGGCGCTAGCACAGGAACTCAAACCGGACAATATTCGTGTCAATTGTCTGTGTCCTGCCGTCATCGATACCGACATGGGGCGGCGGGCAATTGAACTCTGGGCGCAATCGGGAGTGCCGATTGAAGGACTGTTGGCCCGCCAGGGCGGACGATACGGCAAGCCGGAGGAAGTTGCTGCCGAGGCTCTGTTCCTCGCTTCTGACGATGCCTCCTTCTTGACTGGGCACGCGTTGCCAGTCGATGGTGGGGCATTCTCGGAGTAATGCTCGTCAGCATTGAGGTTCCCTCTCCCTGGTGGGAGAGGGACAGGGTGAGGGGGCCTTTGATAACGGCAGGAGTATTCAAGTGAACACTCATACGAACGCGATTCCCAGGAAAAAAGGTTCTGTTCATTATCGTGCTGGCTACACTCTTTATGCTTTCATATGATGATGCTCCTCAACTGTTGCTGGGAATCGCGTTGTGACATTCATTGAGGATGCACGGAACTTTCTTCGGCAAGATTTCCTCTCTCAGGATAAAAGCCTGCTTGACCAAGAAGAATACGTCCATCGGCTGATCTTCCGGGAAGGTGTTGACGTCAACAAAGCACAGGCTATCCGTGCTCTCCGAGAGGACCCCGAAAGTAATGGTGATCTATTAGAAGACCAAAAGCTAGGCCAACAGCCCCGACTCCTATTGATCGGCAATGCTGGTTCTGGCAAAAGCTTCGTTCTTACATTTGCATACCTCCAAGCAGCTCAGCGCTTCCTTGAAGATCCTTCTGCACCATTTCCATTGCTTT
>CAZCWX010000549.1:0-11666 GCA_964502465.1 uncultured Enterobacteriaceae bacterium
GGTAACCTCGTGCTTCCTCCCATATGCGCTCGATCGGAGCCCGTCAGACCTGCTCCCGCGAAGCGGCCGGCACATTCTTCGGTAACACGCTGCTCCTGTTCTCGTCTACCCAAGAATCTCAGAGAGCAGTGCAGCAGCGCGCGGTGAGCGCCAGAGCAGTGGCACCGTGTCAAGGAGACATGGCGAAGACGAAAAGAAAACTGGGCTGAAAAAGGAGGGATTATGAGATCGTGGGGTGCTCTGCTGGTTGGCCTTTTGTGGGGAATGGCGCAACCAGTGTATGCAGAACTGTCTGCCGACATCATCCAGCAGATGTTTTATCCCTATGCGCAGGGGCAACCGGCGGCTGCCGGACTGACCCCTGGCACAACGGTGTCGAAAGACACATGGGACGCGGCGAAGGAATATCTGCCACCTGAGATCCTCGACAAAATACAAGCTGGTGAGTTTCAGTTCTCTGTGCAAGACACCACTGACTTGCCGGTCAGTGAGGCGTACATCGAGGCAACGAAAAAGTATGCTGAGCAAGTGAAACTGTCAGCCGATGGCGAGTTAGCAGGATACGTTGCCGGTCTGCCCTTTCCGGTGCTTGATCCTGCTGACCCACAGGCCGGGCTGAAGGCGGCCTGGAACATGCGCTACCGCGATTTTGGTGATGTCGTGCAGATATGGAACACCTTTCGGCTCGTTTCCGAGTCTGGGTCAGCAGACCGGGAGATCGAAAACTATTACGTGATTGCCTATGGCATGCATCGTCCAGTGACAGACAGTGAGAATCCGAACAAGTGGGAGCAAGATGGCATCCTGTACAAAGAATTCTATCACATCTTGACCCCCTTTGACCTCAAGAACTCAATGGCGCTGAAACACCGCTATGTGCGGGATCAAGCCAACGACGACAATTGGGCCTATACGCCGGCGAGCCGCAAAATTCGCAAGATCATTGTGAAGCAGGAAGACACGGCGTATGACTCGAGTGCGCTCAATGAAGACTATTTTGGTTTCTGGGGGTATGTCCGTTCCTGTGACTGGAAATTGCTCGGAGAGCGGACGCTGTTGGCGCCGGTCGGGGCCAAGGTCGCCAGTACAACCTGGGGCGGGCGGGGTCAGTGGTATCCAGTTGACCCCTGGGAGTTGCGCAAGATGATTGTCCTCGAATGTACGCCCAAAGAGAGGAATCATCCCTACAGCAAGCGGGTGCTGTATATCGATCAACAGACATTCGCGCCGGTGTATGCTGTGCTTTACGATCGACAGGGACAGCATCAGAAGACCCTGTTCGATCTCTACGGCAATCCCCAATATAACCCAGGAAACGAGCAGGTGCGTGTCCCGGTGTGGATTGGCGAGTCGGTCATCGACTATGAGAACAAGTTCGCCTCGATAACGGTGGTCACGAAGACCGTCTACAATCAAGCCCTGCCGGACGATTTTTTTAACCTTGACAAAATCGCTGCGCGAGGACGGTAATGCAAAAACTGGAGAGGGGAGGCTGGGGGCTAGGGGCAATACTGTTCGGCACTTGTTATGCAGTGCGCCTTTGGGTCCCTTCTCCCCTGGCGGGAGAAGGACAGGAAGAGGGGGCAGCCGTCCGGCGACGTCGTTGGCCACGGTTCACCCTCTCCCTGGCCCTCTCCCATCAAGGGAGAGGGGAGAAGACAGAGGAACAATCAAAATTTGTGCCGAACACTATTGCCGCTTGCGCGGGAGAGGGGCGGTGTGAGGGCCTTATAGAGAAGGAGACTCAGCTTATGGACGCTTTTACCATACTCAAAGGACTCGTTGCTCCGCTGGACCGGGTGAATGTCGATACCGACCAGATCATTCCGAAGCAATACTTAAAGACTATCAAGCGCACCGGCCTGCGCGAAGGATTATTTTCCGACTGGCGCTATGGTGCAGATGGTTCCGGCGATACCTCATTTTTTCTCAATCAACCGCGCTATCAGGGCGCAAGTATTCTGCTCGCGCGTGACAATTTTGGCTGCGGCTCGTCGCGCGAACACGCACCCTGGGCGCTGCTCGATTACGGATTTCGCTGCATTATTGCCCCAAGCTTCGCCGATATCTTCTTCAACAACTGCTTCAAGAATGGCATGCTCCCGGTTCCCCTTAAACCTGAAGAGGTCTCGCAGTTGTTCAAAGAAGTCGCAGCGCAGCTCGGCTACCAACTCACTGTTGATCTCGCTGCACAAACCGTCACGACCCCCTCAGGAACCAGCTTCCATTTCGACGTTGGTCCCTTTCGTAAGGAATGTCTCCTCAAAGGGCTCGATGAAATTGGTCTTACCCTCCAGCATGAGGCAACCATTACTGCTTACGAACAGCGCCGCAAACAGGAGGCACCGTGGCTATTTCCGGATTTGGGATAAGCATTGGGCTCTCAGATGTCAGCCAAAATGCGTATGAACAGCGAGCATTGAGTTGCCAGCGCAGAGCCAACCTGAGAACTCAGACCATAAGACTTTCGTGCTGAACGCTGAGAGTTGACTGCTGACCGCTCATCGTATGGCAACCTACTCGCTCACTACTCAGGAGATTGAGCTGCTGCACCAGGCCGCTGGTATGGCAGGAGATCGGCTCGCTCGCCAAGAGAACGATACGGGAGTACAGGTCATGGAAACATTGCTCACACATCTGGAAACGCGACCGTCGAGCGTATGGTTGAATGTCGCCCAACGTGAAGTCTTGGGCAAAATGCTGATGAACATTGCGTATGATCTCTTGCGCGAGGACCAGGATGATCGCGCAGAGGTCGCAGAAGCGCTCGCCGAGCGCATCTTCCAGGATGACGAAGAAGGGAAAGGAGGGGCCGCATGAAATTCGGGGCCGTCATTCGCAACATGGGACCACAATCGACCCGCGAGACCATCACTGCCTGTGCGCGAGCCGTCGAAGACGCCGGTTTCGACGCAGCGTTCGTCGTCGATCACCTGGCCATTCCACCGGATCAAACTGAAGGTTCAGGTGGTCGCTACCTCGAGCCGTTAACGACGTTGGGATACCTGGCTGGCATCACTCAGCGGATTCGTTTAGGAATCTCGGTTCTGGTCATTCCCTATCGTCCCGCCGTCCTGACGGCGAAACAAGTCGCAACCTTGCAAGAATTGTCCGGCGAGCGGCTCATCGTAGGGGCCGGGGTTGGCTGGTTGCGACAAGAATTCGAGGCGTTGGGAGTCGATCCGCGCAAGCGGGGTGCACTGACCGATGAGACGTTACGCGTGTTGCACACCTTGTTCGCTAACGACGTCAATACCTACGAGGGGACACTGGTACGCTTTCCGGCTTTCGTGTTTGCCCCACGCCCGGCCCGGCCGCCAATCTGGATTGGCGGGAGTGGACCAAAAGCCTTAGAACGGACATTACGTTTTGGCGACGCCTACTATCCAATTGGCCTGCGACCTGATGAACTTGCTCAGGTTGGGACCTACTTGCGTGAGGAAGCAGAAAAACGAGGTAGGGCAGTGCCAGAGTTAGTCGTTGGCGGCATGATTCGCGAAGGGGTGCCAGAAAGCATGATCGACCGCATCGCGGCCTATCGTGACGCCGGCGCGAGTTATTATGTTCTTGGCTTGGGCCGTTATGCCGACGCGGACACATTCCGTCGCGGGGTAGAACGGTTCGCCACTGAGGTGATACCACGAATCTAGCACCTGTTTCAAAACCTCCACCGCCCTGTCATTCTGAGCCGCGCAGCGGCGAAGAATCGCAAGGCCCGGTAATGGGCTGTACAAGCGTCCAGCACTCAGTGGCTCGCGCTCGGCAAAAAAGGGAGGACCAGATGATCAGGACACTGACGTTTCTTGCTTTTTCCTTTTTTCTCTTTGGCCATAGTAATGCAGAAGAGAGACCAACCTCGAAAACGTCGTCATCAACACCAACCTGGCGACCTGTCAGCGAACTCACTGCCGACGAACGTGCTTTGTTCGACCCGCGTACTGAGACGCCGCGTGATCCTGACATGCCATATCTGCCAGCAGAACGGTATCCATATGAACCTCCCTACACAGCCGAGGAAATGGGGTTCCGCGCTATGGAATTTAGTCACTCGCCACGGTGGTCGTGTAACCTGGTCGATGTCAGTGGCGCATTGACCGCCAACGGCTACTTGCATACGAACAAGATGTACAGTCCAATTTTCTATGTCCCCAACGCTACGGGACACCAGGGACTTGCGGGTGAATTGTACCATACTGCCCCCGGAGGTGCGACCCGGAAGATCACTGGACAAGATTTTTTCCCGCCAGAGAACCTGGGCAATCAAATGGTGCTGACCCAATACCGTGCAGGAGGTGGGTCAGCAACCCGTTGGGATATTTTTGCCTACTCTCCAGCTTTACGCCGGGTGCGGCGACAACCCCAGCCACGACGCGGCGACAAGCTGGCACAGGGGGCAGAAAGTTTTGATGACGTCTTCGGACGCGATCCTTGGGAGTTCTCTTGGAAACTCCTGGGAGTTGATACCCTGTACGAAACGGTCCGTTTCCCGAACACACGACCTACCGTTACACTCGCCGAAGCTGATGGAACATTCCACGAAGTGCCAACGCAGCAGATTAAGATGATGGGTGACGAATACCCATTTTATACGAAAGAGGGTGGTGTTGAGTGCTGGGTAGTCGAAGCCAATGTCAAAGAAGAGTGGCTGCCCAACTATTATGCCCCACGCATCATTTACTGGCTCGATAAGCACTCATTTTATCCGTTACGGATCGAACAGTATGGCAGGGATGGCAATCTCATCTTTATTGAGACACGCGTGGCCAAGTTACTCAATCCAGCGATGGGCGACAAAGGCTATGGGATCTTGTTCAACCATTACTGGGATGTGACCCTCGATTACATGCGCTACAGCGTTCATGACGCACATGAAACCCGAGAATGGTCAGCCCAAGATCAGGATGTGTTTTTTAATCCTGGGGTGCTGCCACGTGTATGGTTCTTCGCTCCGCTCAAGAGTCAGGCCGAGGTGCTCACGCCGGAGCAATACTTCCTTCGTCCGCATCTCGATCGCGAGAAGTTTCCCGCCGACCGCAAGATCGCCTTAACTCCAGACATTGAGGAAAAGATGCAAGCGCAGGAAGCGGCCGGACACCTGGTCTTTTCAAACCTGACGGCGCTGGACGACCGCCAGTAACCGCGCGGGGAAATCTGACATCATTCCATCCACACCGAGATTGAGCAGCCGCTCCATTTCTTGGGGCTCGTTGATCGTCCACACGTGCACTTCGAGGCCAAGCGCGTGGGCTGCCGACACCGTCTCAGGTGTCACTAACGGCATGCCATGAAATGCCAGGGGAATTTGTAACGCTCGCCCTAGGGGACGGTAATCTGCCAGCTGTGCGGTTGCCATACGTTGCAGGAGTTCGAGTCCTTCACCAACGGCAAAACTCGTTGCGAGGTCTGGAGCGAGGGTTCTGACCCGACTGAGCACCTGGTCATGTTCTGAAGCGAGGATCACTTCGTTTGCTCGAGCGCACTCGCGTACCGCCGCAACCACCAATTCTTCGATGGGTGGTTCAGTCTGCTTGATCTCGATGGTGAACCGCAGTTCTGGACAGCTTTGCAGCACTTCTGCCAGAGTGGCAATCTTCACGCCTGCGTCACGAAATGGAAAGGTCTGCCCACCATCAATGGAAAATCGATAGCCAGCGTCTAACGCTTGGATTTCGGCAAGCGTACGTTCTCGCACCTTGCCGTGACCGTTGATGGTCCGTTCGAGTGTATCATCATGAATAACTACGACCTGCCCGTCACGGGTTGCCTGTACATCGAGTTCTGCATAAGGAACCCCGATCTCTACAGCGCGACGGAATGCAACCAGGGTATTTTCTGGTGCTTCCCCACTTGCTCCACGATGGGCGAAGAGTCGCGGTTTCGGCCCTGTAAAGAAAGTGTTCATGTGCCCTTTGTAGCGAGGATCAGCAATCAAGGATAGGAGAACTATACATCCTTTGCACAGCGAAACCCAGCGAAGACCTCTCTGACCCAGGGATTATACCAATTGCGAAATGTCGGACGCAGCACATGGCAGCGTGTCGCCCAGGATCCCCCTTTCAACACTCGATGCTGTTGATCAAAGTAGGGCATGGAGTATCCTTCATATGGATATGCGATAAACCCAGGATAAGGATGAAACCAGGTCGAGGTCCACTCCCACACGTTGCCCAACATATCGAAGCACCCGTACGGGCCGCAGCCCTCAGGGTGCCGCCCCACAGCCGTTGTGCCACGATTACTATCACTGAAGTTGCATCGGCGAGCCTCTGGCTGCTCTTCTCCCCACGGATACAGTAATTTTTTGTGTCGCTGCGCATCCCACGATGCCGCCTTTTCCCATTCTGCTTCGGTGGGTAATCGTTTGCCAACAAACCGCGCGTAGGCATCCGCTTCATACCAACTCACACACATCACTGGATGTTCAAGCGCCAGTGGGCGCGGGCGGGCGAGACCAACTTCGGTCCACTCCCTTCCTGCTCGCTTTCTCCAATACAACGGATATTCAATGTTGTTCTGCTTCCGCCATTGCCAGCCGTCGGCAGTCCACCACGCCGGGTTGTTATACCCTTCTGCCAAGATGAACTGCAAAAACTCGCCATTGGTGACAGGATAACGATCAATCAGAAACGTCTCCACCTCGACCGCATGTTGCGGCCTTTCATTATCAAGTGTCGTAGTATCGTCGTTACTCCCCATGAGAAAGGGACCACCGGGAACAAGAACCAAGTCATCTCTCACACGAGAAGGAGTCTTGCTCTCCTCTTGCGGGAGAGCATCAGAGTGAGGGGATCTCTGCTCTGCAGCCAATAAATGCAAGATCAACAGCATCGTTTCATTATGCTGCTCTTCGTGCTGTAAGAGCATATTGAAAATCTTCCCTCGATAAAGCCATAGATGATCCACCGAGAGATCGAGTTGGGCGACGGAGGAGAACACACGTTCCCGTACGGTGTCAAGGTAAAAAAGGATTTTCTCTCGTGGAGGAAGATTGGCTCGCTGGGGCTTAGGATTATCAGTCGGTGTAAAGAAATAATCATAGAACGCTGACAGTGTCGGCTCACCCTTACACTGCTGCAAAAGCCAATAGGATTCGGTTACGCCGATATGGCCAAGATGCCAGCCAACTGGACTGAAGTCCGGGTGAGGTTGTGTGCGGAAATCTGCCTCGTCTACAGCTTTGAGTAAATGCAGCGTGTATGCTCGCGCCTCTTCCATCTGGCGCTGAATCGCCATAACATCACTCATAGTTGCCACCCGGCTCCGGCATTCTAGTGTCCAGGGCTTTTCTGTCAATCATGTGCATGACACTACAACGGTACGAACCTTGACCCTTCTACAACCCGATGGTACGTTTTTCGAGTGCTTATGCAGCCTTTGTCGTGCAGCTCCATTACGAAAGCGAGACGCATCATGAATGGTATCCACGATATGGGAGGAATGACCTGCTTCGGTCCCATCGTACGGGAAGAAAACGAACCCATTTTTCACGCTCCCTGGGAACGGCGAGTCTTTGCCATGACGATGACGATGATGGGCAGGATTGATACCCTCGACGCCTTCCGTCACGCTATTGAGCGGATGGACCCGGTACACTATTTAGCATCGACCTACTATGAACACTGGCTTGCTGCGCTTGAGACGCTTGCCGTTGAAAACGGGATCGTCGCGCAAGAAGAGATCGTCACCGGAAAAGCGATTGCAGTCACAGGTGAAACACAACCTCCACTCAGTCCTGACGCCGTCGCAGCAGTTGTACAGCACGGTGTGTCAGCCGACCGACAGAGCGGAAGGTTGACGCCCCGTTTCAAACCTGGAGATCGAGTCATTGCGCTGAACCTCAATCCTAAAGGGCATACCCGCCTCCCGCGCTATATCCGAGGAAAGCAAGGAATCATCGACCGTGTGCACGGAACGTTCGTCTATCCTGATACCAATGCCCACAGTGGTGGTGAACAACCACAGCCCGTGTATAGTGTCCGCTTTGCTGCTCGCGAATTATGGGGCCCCGCAGCTTCTGGGCATGATTGTCTGTACATCGACTTGTGGGAAGACTACCTGGGAAATGCAGAATGATGAATGCAGAACGCGGAATAAAAAACCCTCTTCTTCAACTTTGAACCTAGCACCTGGAACGAGGACTGAGCATGAGCACCGAATACGGCCACAGCCACCACAATGCGGAGCCGGATCCCCGGCTTGAAAAACACTTGTCCCCTGAGCAGATGCAAGTTCTCGAAACCCACGTCAAGAAACTCGAAGCCCTACTCGTTGCAAAAGGTCTGGTCTCTCCAGAGACGCTCTCAAAGCTCGCAGAAATCTATGAGCATGATCTCGGGCCGATGAACGGTGCAAAAGTGGTTGCACGCGCCTGGGTTGACCCTGCCTACAAGCAACGGCTCCTCACGAACGCAACAGCAGCGATTGCCGAATTAGGGTTCAGTGGTCTCCAGGGTGAGCACATGATTGTCGTGGAGAATACGCCTACGGTTCATAACGTTGTGGTTTGCACGCTTTGCTCGTGTTACCCGTGGCCAGTGTTGGGGCTCCCGCCGGTGTGGTACAAGAGCGCACCGTATCGCTCTCGTGTAGTGATCGACCCACGTAGTGTTCTGTGCGAGTTCGGTGTGGACCTGCCTGAATCCGTTGAGGTGCGCGTCTGGGACAGCAGTGCTGAGCTGCGCTATATGGTACTTCCCGAGCGTCCTGCTGGCACAGAACACATGAACGAAGAACAACTGACGTCGCTTGTCACTCGTGATGCGATGATCGGCGTGACAAAAGTCGGGATAAAGTAGAATACTATATGCCCCGCCCGACCAACCCTCACGTCGCTGATATGAATGGCCCCGCTGCGCTCCCCCGCAGCAGCGGCGAATTGGTCTTCCACGATCCTTGGGAACGACGTGTCCTTGCCATGGCAGTGGCACTCTGTGAGCAGGGACTCTACCAATGGGACGATTTCCGTGATCACCTGATCGCTGAAATCGCCGCTGGAGCACACCGCACTCATACCGATCCAACGCACCCGCCAGAACCGACCTACTATGAAAGCTGGCTTGCTGCTTTTGAGAAACTACTCATCGACAAGGGGATTTGTACCAAAGAGCAGTTGGATGCCCTGAAGGCTGCGTAGGAAGCACAGCCGAACAGGGCGCACTCTCGTTCACGGAATCTCGCCGCGCTGGCGGACCTCTCTTACGAGCGGTTCTTGCACCAAGGCTCCTTTCTCCGTAAGTGCCGTAATGGTGTCAGCCGAATATCCAATTGTGTCACAATGGTCCCTCCTTGTATTCGCTCTTAGGAGCCGAGCAGAAATAAGTTGATCGTTCTCATATTGTGATGCAGGCGTCCCGCCTGCATTGTGAAGGGCAGGCCAGAGGCCCGCACCACAAGAATTGACCCAGTTATTCTTGCCCAGGTCCTTAGCAGCTATTGAAGTTCGGCAAAAGAAGAAATGCATATGCCGTTTTTCAAAGAGTCGCTTGAGATCGTCTTACGGCAAGAGGGTAATATTGCGTTGCCCCCACGATAGTCCGGATGATATCTTTTTGCCTTTGGTTATCTTCTTTATAGATTTTTCGTGTTGGGCTACATAAGCGAGAACTCTCATGGCACGTATTGGAGATATTTACCTTGGTGGGCATACAACTGAAGGAGAAGCTTTCTTTAGCGCTGTAGCCTTTTACCTTTCTTCTCCAGCTGCCATCAATCACCTTTATGTTCCAGAGAACAGTAGCTGGGAGGTGGAGCTTAAAACAGGTCATGAATTCATTGTGGCACGAAACAGAAAAAGGCTTACTCGAGAACAAGTTCTGCGCGAAGGCTTTGAGTTCGTTCAACGATGTCTTGATATTTTGGCTGTTACCCAAAGGGAGAACCTGTCAACTAAGGCACCAGGAGACACCCACATTCTCTTATTTGACCAGGATGATCGTTTGGTGCTGCAGCATGTGGACACTTATGAGGAGAGGATAAAGATTCACTTCACCAGTATGAGGAGAGATCCAAGTGGAACGCCTGTCGCTTCCCTTCCCACCCCAAATCCCACTTGGAATCCCGCATTTCGGTATTATCGCCTCTCGCAAACAAGTGAGGATATTTTTGAAGCCTACAGAAACCTCTACTTGGCGTTCGAAACATTGCTTGATCAAATTTATCCGAAGAATAACAGCGAACGAGAAGGCGACTGGTTGAAGCAAGCGTTGAAAACAGTCTCAGCAAAAGTTGCTTTGGACCGGTTTGCGCCGCCTGGCTGCTCTAATGCAATCGACTACCTCATCGGAACTCTGTACGAGTATGCTCGGAATCACCTATTCCACGCTAAGACAGGGAAGATGGTTTTACCTCATAAAGTTTTGAATCCAGAAAAAATCGCTGCAGCCTATGAACGGCTCGTTACCTTATGGAATGCCATTGCTTCGTCTTACCTCTCTGTTCAAAGAGAGAGGGGAATAATGACATATGGAGGGTTCAAGCATAGAATGGATCTACAATTTAGCAAAGATTTTGGCCTTTATCTTAGCGAAGATTCCACACCACCCAGCGAAAAAGATACAAAAGTAAGCCCCCTTAATCTACCAACGTATCGTTTTACAGAGATGCAATATTTCGGTCAGACAATGCTAGGACAAGTTGCGATTCTCGGAGCCATGGATTCTGATGAAGTACCAGACCTCCCGGTTATCCATAGGATATGCCTGAAAGTAGAGGATACGCTAGTGACGGTCTCCCCGATCGTAGACGGATTAGTTACGAACGGGGCGGAGAGAATAGAATCTCTGCAAATAGTAAAGCTGGTTAATCGGAATCTCCCGAAAACCGTCTTCTAGGAGGCGGAGGCGTTGTATTGGACAGAATACCTCTCCTGTCCAATACTATAAGATCAGGCTTGCAAAAAGACGAGAAAAATCCGCCAGGAGCGGAAGAGGGATTTTTACTGTACTGTCTCATTTCAGGTTTTCCCTGGCGGGGGAGCTTGCGCCTGATTAAGAGCATAAACTCTTCGGGGCGTATCATCTGCACGTGCTTGTAGATGCCTAAGGTGAGTAAGTCTGGGGCTCGGGTCACCAGGTACTGGGTAGAAGCGGCCAAGGCGTAGGCGAGCCCGTGGTCATCGTCCAGGATCGCGGACGATGCCAGTGATCTTGGGAAGGTTGCTCACCAGGTCCACTCCTCCCCGCAATGAGCGGCAAAACCTCACTGCCTGTTCATCGGTATTGAGATAGGGCTGGTGAATGGGGCGTTAGTGATGAAAAATGGACAGCTACAAGGCGGTGTCACGCCTGGGAAGCCCGTGCCTGCGCCGATCCAGTGAGGGGAGAATGAAAGTTGGAGACCTTCTACCATGGTCGAGCCACTGCAACAGGACATCCTGCGAAGTCTAGCCGCCCTCTGCGAGGTATCTCCCGGCGTGCGGTTCGGGCAATTGCTTGCCAACCTGGGCTTCTTAGCCGAAGACCTGGCCGACCGCACCTTGTGGGACATCGAAGATACGGAACTGCTCCAGGTCATCGAAAAACATCGAGCAGACTTGTCCAAGCGTCATCCGCACGACGCCTAAACCTCGTGCTCCAGCCTGACGCTCGCTCCGCTTGCGCGGCTGAGCATACAGGGTTAGGTGGCTCACCAGCACCGAAAGGTATACTGTAGTAACGGTAGCTCATGAT
>CAZCWX010000550.1:0-3041 GCA_964502465.1 uncultured Enterobacteriaceae bacterium
AACGCCTTGGCTTCCGTGAGATCTGCTGTATCAAACCCTTCGGTGAACCAGCCATAAATCTCTGCGAGCATCTGCCGGGCTTCTCCGTGCTTGCCCTGTTGTTGCCACAGTCGGCTTAAGCTTGTCGCCACTCGGAGTTCCAAAGACTTTGCACTTTGTTGACGAGTGAGAGTGAGAGCGTGGTGAAAACATTCTTCCGCCTCAGATTGGGGGCTAGGGGCTAGGGGCTGGGGGTTGGGAACTAGCAACTGTGCACTTGTCACTTGCAACTTTTGTAGCATCAGCTTTCCCTTGAGCCACCACATCCAGGCCTCTTGTACTCGTTGTCCATTTTTACGGGTTGCTGTTAGCGCATCGTTCACCACGGTCAGGCCTGCTTCGGTGTGGTCGGTCTTTTCATACGCGTCAGCGAGCAGGCCAAGAAACAACGGCCGCCCTAACTCTGCGCCTGTGTCGTGATATGCGTCTAACCCCTGACGCATGAGTGAGATACCTTCCTGGTCCCGTTTCTGCTCAACGAGTGTCCACCCTCGCAAGATGAGCGCTTGCGCCCGCCAGTCTGCAAACCCCTGTGCTTCTGCGAGTACCATCGCGGCCTCTGCATGTTGCTGGGCCGTTCGCTCTTCCCGGCGTATCACGTGCAGGAGGGCGGTGAGGCACTGGGTCATCACCGAGGTGAAGGGGTGGGAGAGTGCTTGACTCAGTGACAACGCTTCTTTGCTCGCTGCTAATGCCTGATCTGGATAGCCAAGCCCCCACAACACGCGGGCCACAAACGAGAGACACGCGATCCGTAGTCGATGATGCTGTTGGGAGTCACAGAGTGCGATTCCTTGTGCTAAGTGGGTACGGGCAGCACTCAGTCCTCCAAGGGAGGCTAAGGTAATCCCCAGCACATAGTGGGCAACCCCAAGTAACTCTGGGTCTTGCAGACGTTGAGCAAGGTCAAACATCTGCTCGCCTAATTCGCGAGCTGTAGGTAGCTCTGCCCGCATCAAATGAAAACTTTGCAGCCCCCACATTGCCCAATAGAGTTGGGGGGTGACTGCTGCCTGCCGCCCCAGTGCAAGCGCCCGCGTGTAAACCTCCTTCACTTCCGCAGCCGCGTACCCTTTTGTGGCTATGAGAGACACCCCCAAAGAGAGGAGTAGCGTAATTTCTTGCTGGTGACGCTCAGGCGTATCAGGCAGCGCCTTCAGCAGCTCCAAGCCTTTGCATAGACGATCGATTGCCTCACGATAACCACACCGTCGTATGGCGTTTTTGGCTGCGCGGTGCAGATACTGCACCGCTTTACGATAATCGTGCCCTCGCTCAAAATGCAGGGCAAGTTCTGCCGCAATCTCTTGGGCCTGATTGCCATACCCCGCCGCCTCCCGCTCTCCGATCCGCTGATGCAGGTACGCCCGTTTCCCGACGGGCACACGCTCGTACAAGGCATGCTGATAGAGAGCATGAACAAACTCGTACCGTGCGGTGACCGTGCCGTCTGGCCACTTGATGTCCCCTTTCACTCGCAAGAATTGATTGCGTTGCGCCAGCGCTTCACACCACTCCTCGACAGGCATCGCTTCCATCGCCAGCCCCGCTGCCACTGCTGCAGCCGTAAATTCCATCCCAGCCACACTTGCGGCCTCCAACACTTGCTGATTTTCACGGCTGAGCCGCTCAACCTGCGTCCTGATCATCTGTCGGAGACTCTCTGGCATCCCGAAGGTGAGGGTCTTGGCGTCACGCTGGAGAGCCCACCGGCCATTGGTCCGCCCGATCTCGCCCTGTGTCATTAAATGGTCTAACACATTGGTCATAAAGAGCGGATTGCCATCGGTACGTTGGTGGATGATCTGGGCGAGTGTGCGCAGCACCGCCACAGACGGCACTGCGTCCCTCTCCTCTTGCAGGTGAGGAGAAGGAACAGGACGAAACCGCTGCAACAGATACTCAACGACTGCCGCTTCAGTCAAACACTCCAGCCGCAATTCCTGGCAGTGCCTATGTACGTGTAGTTCTTGTTTAATGGCATGGAGCGGATGTCCAGTTTCGCTCGCTTCGGCTGAGCGATAGGTGCCAATCAACAGCAGTTGCGCCGGCTCCCGTCGCCGTGCGAGGAAAGAGAGGCAATCCAAGGTAGAATAATCACTCCAGTGCAGGTCTTCGAGTACGAGCACGAGCGGAGCTTCGGCAGTCAAGGCCTCCAGCGCTTCAGCGATTTCTCGCAGCATCCGCTCACGGGTGGCTCCGGCAGTCCATTGTCGCAGTCGTTCCTGTTCAGCGTCAGTGACCAACCACGGCATCTGCGCCAGCCACGTCGGCGCATAGCGACTGAGCACTGGGAGGATGCGCTCCCGCCGGGGTTGACGGCAGAGTCGGCCGAGTGCTTCAAGCAGCGGCAAGTAGGTTTCGCCTGCGCCATAGTGTTCGACACACTGTCCACGCGCCACCCACGGGTGCGAAGCTGCGAGCATACGAGCCACAAAGGTATCGACCACTGCTGTCTTACCCACCCCTGCCTCACCGGTGACGAAGACGATTTGGCGCTCTCCCTGGAATGCTCGCTCCCAATAGTCTTGCAGTTGAGCAAGCTCGGCTTCCCGGCCCACCAAGCCAGTTACCAGTTGCCAGTTACCAGTTGCTGCTGACCGCTGACTGCTGACCGCTGACTGCTGACCGCTGACTGCTGACCGCTGACCGCTGACTGCTGACTGCTGACCGCTGACTGCTGACTGCTGACTGCTGATTTTGCCAATGAACCGATACCCACGGCGTTGCACGGTTTCGATAAACCGCGGGGCTTTGGGGTTGTCGTTGAGCGCTTCGCGAGTCCGCCGGACACACACTTTCAGCGCTGCATCGCTGACATAGGTGTCCGACCACACCGCCCCAAGCAGTTCCTCTTTGGTCACTAATTGACCCGGGTGTTCTACTAAGTAGCGGAGAACAGAGAATATTTTTGGCGTGAGGCAAATGGCCTGGGTGCCCCGCCACAGACATTCATTTGCCGTATCCAGCGAAAACGGACCAAAAAGGATGCGTTGCTGTGG
>CAZCWX010000551.1:0-3888 GCA_964502465.1 uncultured Enterobacteriaceae bacterium
ATCTGATGACCAACAGGGAGAGGTACGCGAGATGCGCAAGGCCGAAACCATTCTGGGCATCATTCGTGAACGTGGCAGACGTAAGCTGCCACTGGAGGACATCTATCGGCAACTTTACAATCAGGACCTCTATCTCCGTGCTTACCATCGTCTCTATCGCAATCACGGGGCAATGACTCCAGGCGCGACCAATGAAACCGTGGAGGGCATGACGCTGACCAAAATTGAGGCGATCATCACCGCCTTACGTGAAGAACGCTATCGGTGGACGCCAGTGCGTCGCACGCTGATTCCCAAGAAGTCAGGAAAGCTGCGCGCCCTCGGCCTACCCACTTGGTCAGACAAGCTGCTTCAGGAAGTGATCCGCTCCCTGCTGGAAGCGTATTACGAACCGCAGTTCAGTCAGCACTCACACGGCTTCAGACCGCGCCGGGGATGTCACTCGGCATTGGAAGAGAGCACGTGGCACTGGAGAGGGGTGAAGTGGTACGTCGAGGGTGATCTTGCCCGCTGCTTTGATAGTCTCGACCATCAAGTCATGTTGACAAGGCGGAGCGAGAAGCTGCACGACAACCGCTTCCTGCGCTTGTTGTCTAACCTGTTCAAGGCCGGACACCTTGAAGATTGGCAGTACCACGCAACGCCCAGTGGGGTGCCACAGGACAGTGTGGTCGGGCCAGTCCTGAGTAATATCTCCCTTGACCGGCTAGATCAGTTTGTCGAGACGGTGTTACTACCAGCGCATAATCATGGTGATCGGAGGAGACCCAATCCACCCTAGATGGCTTTGCTCAATGCCGCCCGAAGAAAGCGGATTGCCGGGGAACACGAAGAAGCAAAGAGGCGGCGACACCAGGCGCAGCAGATGCCTTCGCATGATCCGAATGATCCCGATTTTCGGCGCTTATGGTATTGCCGCTATGCGGACGATTGGCTCCTCGGATTCAGTGGTCCACGGGCAGAAGCCGAACAGATCAAAGCCCACCTGAGCGAGTTCCTGCGCGATCAACTCAAGCTCGAACTCGCTCAGGAGAAGACGCTGCTGACACACGCGCGCACGGAAGCGGCGCGTTTTCTCGGCTATGAAATCGTCACTCAGGATGCCGATGACAAACACGGTCGCCAAGTCAGACGACGGTGTATCAATGGCGCTCCCGGACTGAAAGTTCCCGTGGCGGTCATCCGCGAGAAATGCTCAAAGTATATAAAGCACGGCAGACCGATTCAGCGAGCTGAACGACTCAAGGATTCTGACTTCACGATCGTTGCTCAGTATCAGGCTGAATACCGGGGCGTCGTCCAATATTACCTACGAGCTTTCAACGTGCATCGCCTCTGGAATCTACATCGAGTGATGAAACTTTCGCTCGCCAAAACACTGGCCGACAAACATCGGACCAGTGTCCGCCAGGTGAACCGAAAGTATCAGATCGTGGTTCCTACGCCTCACGGCGCACTCAAGGCATTGGAGGTCGTCCAGCCGCGAGGTGCAGACAAGAAACCACTGGTAGCGCGATTGGGGGGGATTGAACTGCGGAGACAGAAAGAGGCCGTGATCAATGATCACCCGCCGCAGGTATACAACAGCCTGCGCAGCGAGTTGGGGCAGCGGCTGCTGGCCGAACACTGCGAACTCTGCGGGTCTGAAGTGAACTGCGAGGTTCACCACATTCGCAAACTCGCGGATCTGAATCGGCCCGGTCAGAAAGTAAAACCATTATGGGTTAAGCGCATGGCCATGCGCCGACGCAAGACTCTGGTCGTCGGTCAGAAGTGCCACGAGGAGATTCATCGAGAACGCCCCTCGCGGCGCAAGTCTGCGGCACAGATCACCGGAAAGCCGACTTGAGATCGAAAGACTCACGAGCGGTTTGGAGGGGGGCTGTTGGAAAAGTGCCTGTGAAGGTAACTCGCTGGCAGCCTACCCTACCGCACGCACGGTTTTGCAGCAGAGGTGAGGAGAGCGATTTCCTCATCGACTGTAACGCCGACCGCCGCCCGCGAGCGGTTCTGGGCGAGTGCGAAACGAGACGGTGGGGCCGCGGCGGCTGAGGCGGCGGCGTTAGCCGGCTTATTGCCTCTGTTCCTTGCAGGATAGGTACGGTATCTTATCGCCATGCCCAAACCACGCGTCTACATTGAGACCACGATTTCCAGCTTCTACCACGAAGCGCGCACCGCTCCTGATATCGTAGCACGCCGGGAGTGGACGCGGCAGTGGTGGGGTGGCGCGCCTGAGCGCTACGAACTGGTCACCAGCCCAGCCGTACTGGACGAGCTCACCGGCGGCATACCAGAGCGCAGCGCGCAACGGCTGGCCCTCGTGCGTGACCTGCCGCTCTTGCCCGTTGAGCCAGCCATCGCCGAGATCGTACAAGCGTATATCCGGCACAAGGTGATGCCCGCCGATCCCGCTGGGGATGCGTTGCACCTGGCGCTGGCGTCCTATCATAAATGCGACTTTCTGGTAACGTGGAATTGCCGGCACTTGGCAAACGCGAACAAATTCGGCCACATTCGCCGCGTGAACGCGCTGCTGGGGCTCTTTGTGCCGGCGCTGGTAACGCCCTTAGAACTGCTCGGAGGGAGCGATGAAACAGAGTCAGAATGATCCAGTGATCGACGAGGTCCGGGAGGTACGCCACCGCATCTCAGCGCGTTTTGCTCATGATCCCACACGGTTGGTGGCCTACTACATGGAACTACAGAAACAGTACCAGGAGCGGCTGATCGAGACCGAGAAAGCCGCCGAGCGCACCGACCAGTCAGCCGCCTAACTTTTCGCTCCAGCCCAACGCTCGCTGCGCTCGCGCGGCTGAGCTTTGCGTTAGCCTGTTCTAAAACGCAAGAGGCGGTCATCCTCTCCTGGTATCCAGGGTGTGATGCCAGTACAATGTCATCAACATAACTGTTGTTTGCTGGGAGACGATCAAATGACACTCACACTCCATCTACCGCCAGACTTGGAACAGCGCTTGACCCAAGAAGCGCAACGCCAAGGGCGTTCGCTTGACGACTATACCCTGGAACTGCTCAGCAAGGCGCTGCCGCCACAGGATCACCGAACCGAGCTCGTGACTTTGCTCCAGACGTGGATTGACGAAGAAGACCCCGAAGAACAGCGCGAGACCGGAGAGTACCTGATTCGCGCTCTGGATGAGGACCGGCTCTCTGATCTACCTCTCTTCCCCCCAGAGCTGAAGGGTGTGACTTGGTGAGCCAAGTCGTGCTTCTCGATACCGGACCGCTTGGCTTGGTGACCAATCCGAGGCGTTCGCCTCCAAGTGTCGCCTGTGCGCAGTGGCTGCAGGCATTAGTAGCGCACGGCATTCGTATGATCGTGCCGGAGATCGCCGACGACGAAGTGCGCCGGGAGTTGCTGCGCGCTAAGAAAGAGAGGGGACTTGCCCGTCTCGACGCCCTCGCCAGCCGGTTGGAATACCTTCCCCTCACCACGGCAGCAATACGGCAGGCGGCGGTGTTCTGGGCGCAGGCCCGGCAACAGGGGCAGCCGACCGCAGATGACAAGGCACTGGACGGTGATGTCATTTTGGCGGCGCAAGCGATGACGCTTGAAGTTGCAGACGTAGTGATCGCAACGACCAACGTCGGGCATCTGTCACGTTTTGCCCCAGCCGCGCCATGGCCGGAGCTTACAACAGTGTAGGTGTCGCGTGACAAGTGAATGACAACAGCCTGAAGCCACAGGCTAATCGGGTAGCCAGGGAGGTCGCCCTCCCCAGCCCTCACACCACCGAGCAGGCGGGTCCGCACTCGGCGGTTCAGGCAGGATGGAAAGCGAGAGCAGTCTCGCTCAAGGCTAGGTCGATGATCCGCCGCCATAGAGCCGTTGCCCGGGACGGGCCTGGTTCGGTCGAGGCGGTCCTC
>CAZCWX010000552.1:0-4993 GCA_964502465.1 uncultured Enterobacteriaceae bacterium
ACCAGGGCCTCAACAATCTGGTCCGGCCTTGCTACCCACGCCCGCCTCTGGCGCGCCTGCCCAAACGGCGGCCCGTGCTTCTTGCGTTTGCGCCGCCCTGCGAGGTTACGCTTCTCATCTCGTGAGGGAGCCTGCGAGGAGTTCTGCGATGTCGGAGGGGGGAGCGACCTTTTCCCCAACTCCGCTTTGAGTTGCCGGTTCTTGGCCTCCAAGCGCCGCACGGTCGCGATCAACTCTGTGACCAGCGCGACCAGCTCCGTGTGGGACAGTTCTGCAATCTGTTCGGGCGTTGGCAGTGTCATTGCGTCGGGCACAATAGCATACCTTCTATCACCGGGTCAGAGCCTCAGATGGAATGCCAAAATTTCCGTGAGTAATTACCTCGGCCCAGCATTGATGGCCACCAAGGGTTATGCGGCCCCGGAAGTAGGAAAAGCTTATGCTCGGGCGCGAGAACTGTGTCGGCAAGTAGGAGAAACTCAGATCTTCCCAGTGCTGTGGGGTCTATGGACATTTCATTATGTGCGAGCAGAGCACCAGACGGCATGCGAGCTAGGAGAACAATGCCTCGCCTTAGCCCAGAACATGCAGGACCCAGCTTCCCTCGTAGCTGCCCACTATGCGCTGTTGTGTTCCTTGCACTATCTCGGGGAGTTGGTCCCAGCCCAAAAGCATGCTGAGCAGGGCATTACCCTCTACGAGCCCCAACAGCACCGTTCTTTGGCCTTCCTCGGGCTGCATGACCCTGGGATGGGTTGCTTAGCAGTGATGGCCTGGACCCTATGGAATCTGGGCTATCCGGACCAGGCCTTGAAAAAGAGCGACGAAGCTCTTGCCTTAGCCCAGCAGTTGTCTCACCCTTTTAGCCTGGCAGCAGCCTTAGACTTTACTGCTATACTCCATCACCTTCGCCGAGAAGGACAAGCAGCCGGAGAGCGAGCAGAGGACGCCATTACCCTCTCGATCGAGCAAGGGTTTCCGTTCTGGGCAGCGCTGGGAACTTTCTTGCGAGGCTGGGCGTTGGCCGAGCAGGGACAAGCGGAGGAAGGGATTACGCAGATCCGCCAAGCCATAGCCGCTTGGCGGGCCACAGGGGCAGAGCTATCACAGTCGCGTTATCTTGCTCTGCTGGCCGAGGTGTATGGGAAAGTGGGGCGGATAGAGGAAGGGCTTACCGTGCTAGCCGAGGCGAGGGCTATGGTGGAAAGAAGTGGAGCGCGGTTCTACGAGGCGGAGCTGTATCGGCTGTACGGGGAGCTATCGCTCCGAATCGGAGAACCGGAGACGGGGAGAACCGGAGACCGGAGGGGAGGTTTTTCTTTCCCCGATTCTCCGATTCCCCGTTTCTTCTCCAGAGGAGTGTTTTCTGAAGGCCATTGAGATTGCGCGAAAGCAGCAAGCGAAGTCGTTAGAGCTACGAGCAAGGGTGAGCCTGGCGAAGCTCTGGCAGCAACAGAGCAAGCAGCACGAAGCATACATGATGTTGTCCGAGATCTATAACTGGTTTACCGAAGGCTTTGACACGAAGGATCTGCAAGAGGCGCAGGCGTTGCTGGAGGAACTCAAAGGAGCATGACTAATGAATCAAACGCGACCACTCCCCATTACCAACGGCGCGCTCGTACTCGATGCGGCCATCCTCAAAGAAGCCCACATTACAGATAAAGCAAGAGTCATCGTGCAAGAAGGGAGGATCACTATCTTACCAGACAAAGACATTATCCAAAGACGTTATCGAGAAGTCGTTTGGGGCGATCAAAGTTCCCAAAGCGACCGCGCGGTATATCGCCGAGAGCAAGGATCTCGAATATGACGTTTGACGAGCTTCGTGACGGCGAAGCGTTGTGCAAAGCCTTATTCTTCGGCGGCGTCACGCGGCGGTTTCCTTCCCTGCGCTTTGGCTTTCTGGAATGCGGCGTGGGGTGGGCGTGTAGTCTGTATGCCGACATGATCGGCCACTGGGAGAAGCGCAATGGCAAAGCCATGGAGAACTACAATCCGGCTAATCTGAACCGTGAACTGCTGTTCGATCTCTACCGCCGCTACGGTGGGAAGATGGTGGAAGGGAAATTAGAGCAACTACAGCAGGCGGGCGGCGGCATGCTGGCGGGTACGAAGGAAGATCCGGCGACGATCGATGATTGGTGGCGCTGTGGGATCGAGAAACCGGAAGACATCAAAGCGCTGTTCGTGCCCAATTTTTATTTTGGCTGCGAAGCGGATGACCCCATGAACGCCAGCGCCTTCAATATCACGGTCAATCCCTTTGGGGCGAAACTGCAGGCGTAAGAGACAGAGGCAGAGATAGAGACAGAGATAGAGAGTTCCTGTTAACTGAGACACTGTCCCAATGACGTGTGGTTTGATTTAGTGGCGTTGCAGGACGGCGTGACCGTTTACGATTGAAATAACAACCTCATCTGGATTAAAAGCAAAGCCTGTCGAATCCTGGGCATGTCGAGAGAAGAACTGAAGGTGTTATTCTCCAACCTGGTGCGTGCGGGTCTTGGAAACGTCTGAGTGCAACTCAGAACTGGAGTTTAGTCATACCCTCTTCCCACTGCCTGCGTTATCGACTGACATCTGCGACCTCCTTCCACAGGCGGACTTCCCGCTGCAAAAGAGAGGAGGCGTGAGCTTTGCCACTCACGACTCTCTCCTAGTCTCACCGATGAGTTACAGCGTTTGCATAAAGACGACCAAATCCTTCTTCTCCTGTTCGCTGAGCTTCAGCTCAAGCACCATATTGAAAAACTCGACTGTATCATCAAGGGTCAGTAAGCGCCCATCGTGCAGGTAGGTGGGCGAGTCCTTAATGCCGCGTAAGGGAAAGGTCTTGATGGGGCCATCGGCACTGGCCATGCGGCCGTTGATCATCTGCGGCTGGTAGAAACGCTCCACTCTGAGATTATGCATGAGGTTGTCAGTATAGTAGGGAGCCGGATGACAGGTCGCACACTCGGCTTTGCCGAAGAATAACTCCTGCCCACGTAACTCTGCCTCGGTCGCCTTCTTCGGATCGAGTTTGCCTAATACCGTGAGCTTCGGGGCCGGCGGGAAATCGAGAAGTTCCTGAAACTCCGCCATCGCGTGTACCTGGCTGCCCCGTTCGAGAATGTTGACACCTTTCTTGGTGGCAATCACCGGATCACCATCGAAGTAGGCGGCCCGCTGCTCGAACTCGGTAAAATCCTCGACGCTTTTCAAGGCCCGCTGTGAGCCGAACAACCGTTGAACATTCACCCCACGCAACGTGGGCGTATCAATACGGTGGCGGAACTCTTGTGGCCGGATATCCCCAACGAGATGGGTCGAGGCATTGGTATGGCCGTTAGCATGACACTCGAAACAGACCACCCCGCGGCTTGGCCGTTCGGTCCGACGGTCTTCGGTCTGGTTAAACTGCTGCTGCGGAAAGGGAGTGACCAACAACCTCAGACCCTCTAACTGTTTAGGGTTCAGGATGCCGTTGAACAACGCATAGTAGTTTTCAATAGTCACTAGTTTCCCCTGCGACACATCTCCTAAGTCGGGCCGAGTGGTTAAATAGATGGGAGCAGGGAACTCTGGTAGGAAGTGATCTGGCAAATCAAAATCCAGGTCAAAGCGGGTGAGGTCGCGGCCTTCCTGTTTGTTGATTTCGTCAATATGGAACTGGGGGAAGACCATGCCGCCTTCCGCATGGTGAGGGTGCGGTAGCGGCAAAAAGCCTTTCGGGAACATACCTTTCTCGCGAATTTCTTCGGGACTCATCCCGGCAAGCTGGTCCCAGGTCACGCTGGTCGGCAGCTTGGCGCGTACGCCCTCTTGAATCGGCTTGCCGCTGGACATCGTGACCCCTTTGGCGGGACGATTGCTCAAATCATAGCGTTCGTTGAGCAAGTCCGTTTGCCGCTTCATGACCGCAGGTTTATCCTTTTTCATCCGTGCCATCGTGGCGGCAAAGTCTTCCTTGATGTCCACCGGAGCATAACTCGATCCTTTGGGGGCAGTTTCCTGGGAATGGGCGATGCCAGCAATGATACCCCCCGCACACAATGCTCCTATCACCGTCCAGAGGTATTTTTGTGAGCCTTGTCTCATGTGTTGTCCTCCTATCCTTCGTGCGTAAAGTCCACTTTCATACACAGACGCTCTCGTGCGAAGCGCGAAAGTGCGCGCAGAGTATTCCCTCCTACGGCGGGGCCCGACATCGGGGTGCATTAGCATGCATAGTCATAATCGATGAGCAGCGGGGCATGATCAGAGAAACGCTGGGCGGTGTAGACTTCTGCGCGTTGCGCCCGCGCCGCGATGCCCGGAGTGGCGATCTGGTAGTCAATCCGCCACCCGACGTTCTTCGTCCA
Source organism: uncultured Enterobacteriaceae bacterium (assembly GCA_964502465.1). GTDB lineage: Bacteria > Desulfobacterota > Binatia > Bin18 > Bin18 > CAZCWX01. The sequence continues at coordinate 4,347 of CAZCWX010000552.1, forward strand.
CGCCTGGCCTCGATACGACCACCAGGTATATTGTTCCACGCCGGGCTGGAGGTGACGAAACACATCGACCCACCCGAGGTCCTCGAACACCCGCGTGAGCCAAGCGCGTTCTTCGGGCAGAAACCCCGAATATGTCTGATTCGCGCGCCAGTTTTTCACATCCTTCGGCGTATGGGCAATGTTCCAATCGCCACACAGTATGACATGGCGGCGGCTGGCGCGTAAGGTGCGCAGATGTGATAGAAAGCGGTGTAGGAAGCTTATCTTAATGGCCTGGCGTTCCGCTGACGCCGACCCAGAGGGGACATATACCGATACGACACTGAGGCGGCCGAAATCTGCCTGAAGGTAACGGCCTTCTGCGTCGATGTCGGGCCAGCCCAGACCTGGGCGCACTCTGTCCGGCTGTCGACGAGTATAGATGCCTACCCCGCCGTACCCTTTCTTGGCGGCACAGTGAAAATACCCATGGAACCCGCTCGGCTGGCGGAACCGGAGGGGGAGATCGGCCTCTTGCGCTTTGAGGTCCTGCACGCAGACGAGATCGGCCTCTTGGTCCACTATCCAGGAAAAGAATCCCTTGTCGGCAGCGGAACGGATGCCATTCAGGTTTACGGTGATAATGCGCATCGCATCAGGTCAAGCTT
>CAZCWX010000553.1:0-14459 GCA_964502465.1 uncultured Enterobacteriaceae bacterium
TTGATGCGCACCCGCTATTCCTGGTGCGTGCTTCCAGCCAACTGGCCAAGCTCCGCGCACTGGAGATCGCCGCAGTGATCTCCGGCAATCACAACGACCCGGAGTCGTGGTGGGATTGGGCCGACAAGAAGAAACAGGAGGAGCGCATTAGGCGATTCAAGCGAAAACTCTCCGTGGAGAAGACCGACAAGACTGACCCGCTGTCCATCCTGGTGGTGAACAACATGCTCATTACGGGTTTCGATGCGCCCGTCGAGCAAGTGCTCTACCTCGATCGGAAGATCGTCGCCCACGATTTGCTGCAGGCCATCGCACGCGTGAACCGGACCTGCGGCCAGAAGAAGTGCGGCTACGTCGTGGACTACATCGGCGTAGCGCGGCACCTCAACGAGGCGCTGAAAGAATACGACGGTGAGGACACCAAGGGCACGCTCATCGACATCAGCGTCGAACTACCGAAGCTACTCGACCGGCGTGCGCGGGCCGTGGCCGTACTTACAGACCACGGCATCACCGATCTGCAAGGACAGGTGGATGCCTGCGTGGAGTTGCTCGAAGACCTGAAGATGCGGGCCGACTTCATCAACAAGCTGCGCATGTTCTACGAGACGCTGAACATCCTGGAGCACCGCCCTGAAGTGCCAAGTGACGTCTTCCGCGATGCCAAGCTCCTCGGCTTCATCAACAAAGTGGCGGCCAACCTGTATCGCGATCCGGCGCTGAACCTGCTTGGTGTGGCGGAGAAGGTGAAGGCGCTGATCAACGCGCACGTGTCAGCGCGCGGCGTCGATCCCAAGATTCCTCCCACGACTATCACCGACGCCGAGTTCGAGCGGGTTCTCCAAGGACAGACCAATAGCCGCGCACGAGCGGCGCAGATGCAGCACGCTGCCCGCTACCACATCATCGGCTTCTCGCACCAGAACCCCGCCTACGCGCGGAAGATGAGCGAGAAGCTGGAGGAGATTCTCCGGCGCTTCAAAGACGACTGGGATGCACTGGAACGGGAGCTGCGGCAGTTCATCGAGGAATTGCGACAGGGAGACCGCAACGAGTTCCCAGACTTGGACCCCAAGGTGCAGGTGCCGTTTGTGCGCTTGGTCCTGGAAGAGTGTAGTAAGGAACGGGAATTGAACGAGGCTCAACGCACCGCCGCGCTTGCTGCGACGTTGGACATGGTCGAACGCATCCGACAAGAGATACGCAAAGTCGGCTTCTGGAAGAATAGCGCCATGCGCGAGCTGCTGACGAGAGCTTTGGTACGCGACCTGGATCAGTCGGGCGTGTGTCCTGCCGGGAAAGAGCGCGACTTGGCGCAGCGCCTTGTCGCCTTAGCCAAGGAAAACCACGAGAATCTGACACGACCATGAACGAGACGCTGGAAGTTAGCGGCTTAACGTTTGAGGTTCGGCGCAGTCTACGTCGGAAGATGCTGGGGCTCACCGTGGACCGGGGCGGGGAATTGGTCGTCCATTCTCCGGAGAACACCTCTGATCATGAGCTGGCAAAGTGGATGTGCTCGAAGCTCTTGTGGGTCCATCGCAAACTTGCGCTCAAGGAAAAGTTGGCAGCGAAAGTGCGCGCGCCGGAGTTCGTCAGCGGGGAGAACTTCAGTTATCTGGGGCGGAACTATCGCCTCAAGATAGTGCGAGAGTCGGCAGAGCCTCTGCTCTTCGACGGCAAACACTTCTGGCTGGCCGAGGACGCGCGGGGCGATGCGGAAGCGCATTTTCGCCGTTGGTATATCCGCACCGGGCGCGACTGGCTCAGCGAGCGGACAGCGGCCTTGGCGCGCAAAACCGGCGCTGACGTGTCACGCATCGAGGTGCGGGATCTCGGTTTTCGCTGGGGTTCGTGCGGCAAGAACGCGGTGCTGTTCTTCAACTGGCGTCTGTTGCAACTGCCTGTGCGCTTGATCGACTACATCATCGTCCATGAATTGGCGCACCTACGGGAGCCACGCCACAGCTCCGAGTTTTGGCAAGCCATAGACAGGGCATTACCGGAGTGGCGGAAACTCAAAGATGCGCTCAGTGGCGATGGCGCGAGGTTCTTGGTGTTCGGAATGGGGTCGCTTCGCTCGCTGTAGAAATATTCACCCCAGGCTTTTCGGGCGGATTTTAAGAGGGAGACAGTCGAGATTCTGCCGATAAATCCCCCCGCGCGACGCGCGGCCCTTAGAAGGCTCTCTGCAGTAATGCTTCTCCTCGCACATAACGATGGAGATTCTCTAACCACAACTCAGCCACACGCGGAAGATAGAGCGGTGACGACCAGGCGTTGTGTGGGGTGAGAAACAGGTTCGGGACATCCCACAGATCGTCCTCTGTTGGCCACGGCTCGGTGGACAGCACATCCAGGCACGCCTGGCGGATGTGCTTGTTTTTGACCGCCTCCTTCAACGCCGTGATATCGACGACTGCTCCACGAGCCACATTGATCAGTGTAGCAGTAAACTTCATACAAGCCAGTTCGTTTGTGCCAATCAAGGCGTGCGTTGTTTCGGTCAATGGGACAGCTAACACGACGAAATCTGCTGCACGGAGAAAATGAGGAAGATCCGCTAAGGTTCCCTGCTGGTCGATATGCCTCACCGGAGCAGCTGCCTGTCGAATCCCCAGCACCCGCATGCCAAAACTCTTGGCATAGAAGGCAACCTGTTTGCCGATTGCCCCCAGTCCGATGATCAAAACGGTCTTGTCGCTGAGACTCTCTAATCCTAGGAGCTTCCAGCGGTGGGCTCGTTGGTTGTCACGGAATTCTCCCAACCGTTTTGCCGACCACAGTATCAGGCCAAACACGAATTCAGCTACCTCGACGGCGTTCGCACCAGGACTGTGCGTGACTGCGACTCCTCTCTCGCGCATGGCGTCATAAAAACGACCATCTGTCCCCGCATCCTCAGTGTGCGCCCAGCGGAGCGCAGGAATCTGTAGGACGGTATCGACGAACTGGTTCGTGTAGGAGTCTCCCGCAAGCACTACCAATTCGCACGTGTGCGGAGACTCTGAGGCAGAACCGTCTGCATCGATAAGGACCCACTGTAGTGCTGGGGCGACCTTCTGGGCCTGAGCGGAGACCCGTTCAAAAAACGTACGGCCAGCAGCAACACGCATACGCAGCTCCCTTCACCTGGCTTATAGCTGATCGCCCATAGCCGAGGGAAGGGACCGATTGAGTTTCTCTCTCTTGCCTCTCCTTGTTTCCTGAAATCAGCCGGGAGGAGCGAGGAACCTTCGCCTCTGCGTCATACTTTTGCTGGTCAAAACAAAATGGTATGTCGGCTTATCCTCTGCAGCAAAGACAAGTCAAAGGAAACATGGACACAGGAGGTTTTTCATGGCGCGGTTGAAAGGGAAGGTCTCGGTCATTACGGGCGGAGCAGGAGGTATCGGCGTAGCGGCTGGGCGACTGTTTGCCCAGGAAGGCGCGAGCGTTTTGCTGGTTGATCTGGGTGAGGCAGCGTTGCAGCAGGCAGTACAAACCATCAGCAGCGATGCCGTGAGCTACGCTGTTGCTGATGTCACGCAACCAGAACAGATTCAACACTTCGTGAGCACTGCGGTTGAGCGATATGGCGGTATAGATATCTTTCTGGCGAATGCCGGCATTGAAGGTGTGGTCAAGCCGATTACCGAGTACCCTGTAGAGGTCTTTGATCAGGTGATGGCGGTCAATGTCCGTGGGGTGTGGTTGGGACTTAAATACGTGATGCCCGAGATGCAAAAACGTGGGGGTGGCAGTATTGTTATTACCTCATCGGTTGCAGGGATCCGAGGTACCGCAGGCGTGTCGGCGTACATCACCAGCAAACATGCTGTGATTGGCATGATGCGTACGGCAGCTTTAGAAGGGGCTCCTGTAGGGATTCGGGTGAATACGGTCAATCCTGCGCCGATTGAGACCCGTATGATGCGAGCGCTCGAAGAAGGGTTCGCACCCGGCTCGGCCGCACAGGCGAAGCAACGCATTGCCACCACTGTTCCCCTCCAACGTTATGGCACTCCTGAGGAAGTCGCGCAGTTGATGTTATTCCTGGCGAGCGATGAGAGTCGCTACTGCACCGGCGGTGTGTATATGGTCGATGGCGGCATTTCGGCACGGTAGACATTCGTGCTATCGGGAGGGAACAATGGCGGAATCTCACATTCTGTACGAGATCATTGATGGCGTTGGCGTGATTACCCTGAACCGCCCCGAAGTCATGAACGCATTTTCTGACGCCATGCGCGAACACCTACTGGAACGACTCCAACAGTGTGAAAACGATCCGGCAGTCGGTTGTGTGATGATTACTGGGGCAGGCAAAGCCTTCTGTGCGGGTGGTGATGTGGCGAGCATGGCGGAGTTGCAAGCTCAAAACGATACGGCAGTCATTGGACAGCGCATGGCAATCGGGGCAAAAATTGTGCAATCCATCTGTCAGATGCGAAAGCCGGTCATCGCCGCGGTGAATGGTGCGGCAGCTGGGGCAGGAAGCAATCTTGCGCTTGCCTGTGACATGCGCCTTGGTTCTGACCGGGCGCGCTTTGCCGAAAGTTTTGTCAGGATCGGCCTCGTCCCGGACTGGGGCGGACTGTATTTGCTCACTCGTCTGATAGGAACGAGCAAGGCGCTGGAACTGATGATGACTGGAGACTTAATAGATGCAGCGGAGGCGCTCCGGTTGGGGATCCTCAATCGCGTCTTTGCGCATGAGACCTTTCCCGCTGAGGTGTTACACTTTGCTCGGAGATTAGCGGCTGGTCCTGTAGAAACGATCGCGCGCATTAAACAAGGCGTGTATGTAGGAGCCGAAGCAACACTCGACGTAGTGTTCGAGTACGAGCGACAGGCTCAATCCGCAGTCTTTCTCTCTGCCGATGCCAAAGAAGGCATGCGGGCATTTTTGGAAAAACGCTCTCCTGTTTTTGGACAGAAAGGCTCATAAGCTGGGCTGAGCGTGTGAAACCCACCGTGTACTTGTTGGGCAACGCTATGCTGTTGTCCAACTTACTGGCTGCAAGGGTCGTCAGCGGGCGAGTCTTAGAAAATGGCGCGGATCAGGCCACCAACCGCACGAAAGGGCAGAGCAATGACTTCACCGATGACGTTTACCGTCCCACTTATTACCCCGCCAGATCCTTCCTGAGTTTCCGCCGTCTCAACCGTGGTCTCTCTCTCTACCACAGCTGGCTCTCCTGGTCGGTACGTGTTTGTCTCTGTTCTGACTGTCTTGGTGTTACTGGCGCAGCTAGCGCAGACGACCAACAACACCAAGGCAAGAAACAGATTCAGGAGTCTACGCATACTTTCCTCCTGTTGTAGGATCAGCTCATCCCTCTTGAGAAGTTTTTGCGTTCAACAATGCAATCTCAAATGCGCAAATGCTGTGCCAGAAAAGGAGGAACAAAAAAGGGGTTTAGCGAGACAGTTTTTTTCATAACTTTCTGCTGGCGAAGTGTCCCAAAGGCAAAAATCTTTCACCTGTTTGTTGCAGGGATGGAACACGAAAGCGAGCCACATGACATGAGGACACTCGCACTGTCTGCTTCTCTGACGCAGCAAGCGGTTGAATCACTACAGTGGCAGCGGGCTCATAGAGTGTTCATCAGCGTTCGCAAGCCTAGACGGAGTTCTCCTGAGACGGGGAACTTTTTGCTCTGCGCTCGGTCCAAATTACAGTTCACAATATCACACCGATCTCGTTTTACAGACGAGAGCGGAAAGGAGTACGCTATGAAAACGAAAGGAACAGCCATTGCTCTAGCCTCTTCCTTCGGCCTTCTGCTTGCCACTGCCGCAGTTGCGCAGCAGGGAACCACGGAAATCCCTGCTCCTCCTAGCAGCTCAGCTCCTCCAGAGATCCCTGCTCAATCAGCAGAGCCGGAGCAAGGGATAAGAGAGCCTTCTGCGCAGGAAACCTCTCCGTTGTCCTCCGAACAGCCTACCCCGCAGGGAGCCCTCCTCTCGAGCAGCACTCTTATCGGCGCTACGGTGAAGAATCCCGAAGGGGAAGATCTCGGGTCAATTCAGGAACTCCTAATCGATCCGCAGAGCGGGCGTGTCAGCGCTGCCGTGCTCAGCGTGGGTGGCGTGTTGGGCGTGGGTGCGAAGCGCGTTGCGGTTTCCTGGGAAACCTTCAGAAGTGGACTGGGTGAGGGAGAGATCGTTGCGGCGCTGAGTAAAGAGCAACTCGAAAATGCGCCGAGCCTTGAGGCGCATTAGCAGCAGTCTGCTGGAGTGGGGAGAATCCCTTTTGCACCTAAGGATGATTCAGTCCCCAATCACTTCTTCTCCCACTTGATGAACAACCACAGTTGGAGCGGGCCGGCGTAACCGCAACCGCTCGGCAAGCCGTTGGAGGCTTGCCGGCATCCGTGCCGTGAGCGCCTCAAGGTCGTCAAAGAGCGAGTAGGCGACTGGTGTCACCAGGAGGGTAATCAGTAAACACAAACTCTGGCCACCGATGACTACGACAGCGATACCGCGATGGCTTTCCGCTGCCGGCCCCTGACCGAACAGCACCGGAATCATTCCGGCGACGAGCGCAAGCGTCGTCATTAAGATCGGGCGCAGTCGTTCGCGGTTGGCCAGAATAATTGCCTCATTGCGAGGTAGGCCCTGCGCGCGCAAGTTGATGGTATGGTCAATTTGCAGAATGGAGTTCTTCTTCACGATGCCAAAGAGCAACAAAATTCCCAGAATGGGAAAGATCGCCAAATGTTGATCGGCAATCCACAATGAGAGCAAGGCGAAGGGAACCGACAATGGCAAAGAGAGCATGATAGTGACTGGATGCAAGAAGCTCTCAAACTGTGCCGCCAGCACCATGTACATGCCAATAATCGACAACAAGAAAGCCAGCTTGAAGCTGTCCATCATCTCGGCAAACATTTTCCCCATGCCAGTCACACCCGTCGTGTATCCTGGCGGCAGCCCCATCTTTTTCACTTCGGCATCGATGTCGGTCAGCGCGTCACCTAACGCCTTGCTTTTCCCAAGGTTGCCGATCAAGGTAATCTGCCGCTGGCGATCCTGACGGTCGATCTGCACTGGACCAGTGCCAGGGACAAGGTTGACCACGTTATCGAGGTGGACCTGTCCGACTGTAGAAGACGGGATCGTCACTGCTTGAAGCACCTCTAAGCGGTTCCGCGCTTCCGGGGTCAGGCGTAAGCGCACGTCATACAGTTCGTCGCCTTCACGATAAGTTGTGATCTGCTCACCGGCCACCATGATCCGTAAGGTTGAGGCAATATCCTCGGCTTTAATACCAAGATCAGATGATTTGCGACGGTCGATCTGGACCTGCAATTCTGGATTTCCACTCTCAAAAGACGTATCGACGTCAACAATGCCAGGGATTTGTCTGGCTTGTGCTTTCAGCTTGTTGGCATACCCCTGTAAAGTGGGGAGATCTGGACCGCGAAGATTGTAGGCGATATCCACGTTTTGCACGCCACTGTTACTGATGGGGAGAATGTTATCAACGCTAATGCGCAGCTGAGGAAACGCTTTGACGTGGTCACGTGCCAGTGCCATGACCTGTTGCTGGGTCACGGTCCGGTGTTCATACGGCTCTAACTTGACGATGATCGACGCCCGCGTCACCGATTCTCCCACAGTTGAGCCGACCAGTGTCAGCAGATTCCCTACACCAGGAAGTGGACGGATTTCGTCCTCGATTTGCCGGGTCACGGCGTCTGTTTGGGCCAGAGAATATCCTGGCGGGGTCTTAATATTGATTTCGAACTCCCCGCGATCATCGTTGGCCATCATGGTCGAGCGTACATGCTTGCCGATCCAGGGGGTGGCTGCGAGTATACCGATCGCGAGCAGGACAATCGCCCAGCGATGACGCATGGACCACTGCAGCATGGCAGTGTAGCTGCGGTCAATTACCCCATAGAAGCGCGATTCGCGGGACGAGTGTTCGTGCGCTGCTAGCCGTTTTGGTAAAAAGCGCGAGCACAGCATCGGTGTTAGCGTAAATGCGACTAACAAGGACACCATGATGGAGAACGCCATGGTGAAGCCGAAGCTGCTGAGCCACATGCCGATTGTGCCTTTGAGAAATCCCACTGGGACGAAAATCACGACCAGTGATAAGGTGGTGGCGCTCACGGCCAGTCCGACTTCAGCCGTGGCTGCCCGCGCGGCGTCAAAGGCATTCATGCCTTTCTCTTCGATGTAGCGGTAGATGTTTTCTAAGACAACGATTGCGTCGTCAATAACGATCCCGACTGCCAGTGTCAGTCCTAATAAGGTGATGCGGTTCAACGAATATCCCGCTGCCGCGAGCAACGTGTACGTGGCGATAATCGAGACGGGAATCGAAACGGCAGCGATCAACGTGGCCCGCAGGTTCCCCAGGAAGAAATAGACGATAATGCTGGCAAAGATTGATCCCCAGATGAGGTGCTTTTGCACTTCATGGACAGATTCACGAATAAAATCTGATTGGTCACGGGTGACCACCACTCCCACTCCCGCAGGCAACAACTGGCGTACCTCGGTCAGACGAGCACGAACAGCATCGACGGTGGACACCGTGTTGGTACCGGATTGCTTACGGATGATCAGCGACACGGCGTTCTTGCCATCGAACCGAGACAAGGTTCGCGGTTCTTCTACCCCATCTTCCACACGTCCAATGTCGGCAATCGTGATTGGTGCACTCTGGTTGGTTGCAACCACAATGTCGGCGAACTCGCGCACGGACTGTACCCGACCGAGCGTACGAATGACCGTCTCGCCGGTGTCTTGCGTCATGCGGCCACCGGGAAATTCGACATTCTGTTTTGCCAGCGCATCGGCGACCGTTTTCATCGAGAGTCCGTAGGCTTTGAGTCGCTCGGGATCGATCAACACCTGGATTTCCCGCTTGCGACCGCCAATAATCGCAATAGCACCAACCCCGGAGACCGACTCTAAAGGTTCTTTCACTCTCTTCTCGGCAATTTCCGTCAGTTCTTTGAGACTCTGGAAACCAGACACAGTCAGAGTGAGGATGGGCGTGGCATCGACATCGAATTTTTCAACGATGGGCGGATCGGCGTCTTTCGGCAACTTGGTGAGCACCGAGCCAACCTTGTCGCGCACCTCCTGGGCGGCGATGCCGAGATCTTTCTCCAACTCGAACTGGACAATAATTTGTGATAGCCCTTCGCGGGTGACCGAACGGAGCTCATCAATACCACTGACAGTGTTGATGGCTTCTTCGATCAGCTTGGTGACCTGGGCTTCCATTTCTTCCGGTCCAGCACCGGGGAGTGTGGTGGTGACCGTGACCACTGGCATCTCTGCTTTGGGAAAGAGATCGAGGCTGAGGCTTTTATACGAGAACCAGCCAGCGACGACCAGGCTGCCGATCAGCATAGTGGCGAATACCGGACGACGCACGCAAATGTCGGCGAGAATCATTTTGCCTCCGCAACCTGGATTTGCACGGTCATACCGTCGGCCAGGCGGTCAAGGGCAGTCACGGCAACCTGTTCGTTCTCGGCGAGACCTTCAGTGATCTCAACCCAGTCGCCATCCTCCGCGCCGGATTTGACTTCGCGCGAGGAAACCGTGCTCCCGTTTACGATGAACACCCGATCGACGCCAGCAAAACGATAGAGCCCGGAACGGGGGATAAACAGCGCGGTCTCTTCGCCCAACACGGCCGTCACATGGGCGAAATAGCCAGGCCGAAGTCGGCCGTTCGGGTTGGGAATTTCGGCTTCGACTAACAGGCTCCGTGTGGCGTGATCGACACCAGCGGCAATACGGGTCAGCTTGCCTTCAAAGGTCTCACCGGGGAGCGCGTCGACTTCGATCCGCATGGACAAGCCAATACGGGCCAGGCGCGCGTAGCGTTCCGGCACCGGGACACGGAGCTTGAGCGGGTCGATCTCTACGACTTCAAGAATTTTGGACGCTGCCGGCAGATACTCTCCCGAATTGGCGAAGCGTTGTTGCACGAATCCATCAACGGGTGAGAGGACCTGCGTGTCGCGCAGGCGCTTGCGAGCAAGGGCGAGGGCTTTCTCCGCAGAGTGGACCGCTGCCTCGGCGACTTTATATTCCGCCTCGGCCGCATCTTGTCGTTGGGGCGGAATGAGTTTTTCGGCGAAGAGTTCTTGCGTGCGTTCGTATTCGTTCTTCGCCCGAATAAAATTTGCCTGTGCCTGTTTGAGCGCGCTATCGGCGACATCAACCTGGAGTTCCAGCTCTTCCCGTTCCATTTGGGCCAGGACCTGACCAGCCTTGACCTTGTCGCCAAAATCAACAACGACTTTACCCACGTACCCAGGCAGTCGGTTCGACAGGATGGTACTTTCCTTCGCGAATAATGCGCCTTGTCCGCGGGTGGTGCGTTGGATTGTGCGCCAAACTGGCTGGACCACCTGGACGGCGAGGGCTGGCGGTGTCACCGCAGCAGATTCTTCGCTGGTCTTTGCCGCCTCGGAATGGGCCGAGTGGCAACCGGAGGACAGCAGCAATGCAGCCAGTAGCATGAACGACAAAACCGGGACCACAGAAAATCTCACGATCATTGCTCCTTGTGATGGTTGTGCAAAACGCCGTGAAAGAAAAGATCGAGTAAAATATTGGCGTCTTCAGCCGCCGGGCGGGCGGTGAGCCCCAGAGCACGTTGCTGAAAACTTCCCCGCATCGCCTCATTCAGAGCAAAAGCCGATGCCTCCACGTTATGCGGACGCAACACCCCGATACGAACCCCTTCCGCGATAATGTCTTCAATGAAACGAATATGAGAAAGGTAGAGGTCCAGCATGTGTGCCGCCTCGGGGTGGTGAGGGGAAGCCGCAAGGAAGTTTCGCTCAAGCAGGAGCATCTTGAAAAAATCACGGTGGGTATCGCTGAGTTCAAGACTCGCCTCTACCAAACGTTGTAACTTTTCGATTGGGGTGGTGGCTTCGGCCACCTCGGCACGAAGCTGGGTGGTGAAGTGCTCGATTCCCTGCTCAACGGCGGCCTTCAATAGCTCTTCTTTGTTATGAAAATAAAGGTAAATCGTACCCTTAGCAATTTTTGCCTCTTCAGCCACACGATCAACCGTCACCCCTTGGAACCCGTGTTGCGCGACAACACGACGTGCGGCTTCGAGGATCTCGCGCACGCGAAACTCGCGCACAATATCTTCTTTAGTGATGGCTGAATTTTTGGTCATATGACTGACTATACAGTCATGAGAGGATCTTGTGAAGCCGTCCGACGCGGGTCCCAGATTTTTGTTCGGTGTTCTCGAGGAGAAACTCTCTTAAGAAGGGGAAGAGGCGGTTGGCAACCCGCCTCTTATGACTGAGAGGAGGATCTAAGAGAAGACCTTTAGTTCCCGTCCAGATGGTAGAGCTCTGCCACGTTATCGTGGAGGATCAAATTCTTTTCCTCTTCAGTGAGATTTGCCGTGTGTTTGGCGAGCAGTTCTTGCGACCATGGCCAGGTTGAGTCACTGTGCGGAAAATCATTCGCCCACATCAGGCGACGCACGTTGCACATATCCTTCATGCGGAAGGCAACCCAATCGTCCTGGAACGTGGTGTAAATGTGCTCACGGAAGTACTCGCTCGGCATTTTGGACAAATTGCCTGCGGTCAACCAGTAGCGATGGCGCTCAAAGGCGTGGTCCATGCGATACATGTAGTGCGGCACCCAGCCAGCGTCGGCCTCGACACAGACCACTTTGAGTTTGGGGTTGCGCTCGAACACAGCGCCCAGGATGAAGGTGCCGATGATGTCCTGACAACCACGGATAATGGACATAAAGCCATTCATCTTTGGCCCACGGGGGGGAGCACCGACAACATCACCCTTGCTCGTCAAGATATGAAAACTGAGGGGCATCTGCAGGTCGACCGCTGCCTCAAAGAACGGATCATAGAGCGGATCGTCATAATCGGCGACCTGAGGGTTGCCAGGCATCATCACCCCGCGCAGGCCCAGGTCTTTCATTTTGCGCAGGTCTTCGATCCCCTCTTCGACCGAGCGCATGGCCGTCTGTCCCAAGCCGATCAAGCGATCGGGGTGCGCTGCGCAGTATTCAGCGATCCACAGGTTATAGGCATCAAAGCAGGCCTTTTTGTAGTCAAAGTCAGGATGATTACACAGGAGCATACCGACGGTGGGGTAAATAACTTCCGCGGCGACGCCATCGCGGTCCTGGTCTACCAGGCGAGCCTGCGGATCCCACCCGCCCTTGTGCAGTTCTTCGAACTTGACGCCAAAGGTCCTGAGTTCCTCTGCTTTTTTCCCAGCAGCAGCCACCAGTCCCATGGGAATTGGCTGATTCAGCCCTTCGATGATGAAGAGGTCTCCCTTTTGCTCATCGCGGACCATGTGGGGTGCCATATCTTTATACTTGTGATCGATGCGATCCACATAGGTGCCGGGTGGTTCGGTAATGTGAGAATCGGCAGAGATAATAGGTTTTAACATGTAAGATCCTCCCTAGGGTGTGACAGTTTATATTCGAACACGCAGAAATACCTTGGCTCATGTATGAAATCTGTGCACTGGTGGCGAGAAGCAGCCCCCACCTCTCTGGATGCCCGTTTCCACGGGCATGACGTCATTCCCGCGTAGGCGGGAATCCAGGAATTTGCACAAATTCTGGACATGAGCCAATACCTCATGACAATGCGCTATGACAAACCATAGACGCGAGCGACGTTTTCCCCCAAGATGCCATGCCGGGCCTCCTCTGAAAGAGGGGCAATCAGCTCCTCGAGGGCGGCGATGTAGTCGCGTGTATGGTCGTCATGGGGAAAGTCACTGGCCCAGAAGAATTTGTCAGGGCCAACATAGTCGATGATATAGCGAAGGGCTTTTTCATCTGGATCGGCAGAGATCCAGCACTGACGCTGAAAATAGAAACTGGGTTTCTCTTTCAGCGGAACGCTGCGACCGAGGGGCGTCTCGTAGGCCGCATCCATCCGATCCAGCATATGGCCGATCCAGCCAGCGCCGGACTCCAGCATGACTAGTTTCACCCCGGGGAAGCGGTCGAACAGACCGTATTGAAACAGCGCGAGAAATGCCTGTTGCGGTCCTTGCGCTCCTAACATGTCGAACCACCATTCTGCCCATTTCTTAAAGTCAGAAAAACGTTGATACACTCGCCGGGCTGGTGGCTCGGCAACCGGGTGAATGCCGACTGGGGTGCCAAGATCTTGTGCGGTTGCCCAGAAGGGATCGTAATCTGGATGCGCGTGGGCCTTGTTGGTGATGGTGTAAGGCGAGATGAACACACCTTTGACGCCGGCTTTCACCGCACGGGCTAATTCCTGCGCGGCTGCCTGCCCGTCGCCCATGGCGATATGGGCAATAGGAATGAGGCGACCGCCTGAGTCCGCACAGAAATCAACAATCCAGCGGTTGTATGCTCGACAATATGCTAGGGCGAGTTCTGGGTCGGTCACTTCGGCCTCCCACTCAAGCGAAAGAGTGGGGTAGATGATCGCCTTCGCTAGCCCCTCGCGGTCGAGCAGAGTAAGTCGTTCTTGCGGATCGCACCCACCGAAGGGCAGGCTCTCACGGTACGGTACGCGGGCAAGCGCTTCTCGTTCTTCGAAGCTCATGCCCATGCTCCGCCCACGGCTGAGAATTTCCGCGTCGAAAAAGCGCGAGCGGCGACCATCGATTTCTAAATGATCGAGACCATTGGGACCGGGACGAATCCGAATCGCCCGATCGCGGTACTGCGATTCGAGGTAGTGTTCCCACAGATCGGGCGGCTCATTGATATGGCCATCAGCGTCAATCACGTTCTCGTAGGAGATACGCGTCGTTGTGGTCATGAGAACTCCCCACTTATACTTGTAAGTTCATATTTTAGACTTTATAGTTTCATACAACAAGCCGGTTGGGTTTGTCAAACGGAGTGGAAACGAATTCTCTAGCTCTGCACAGCAGTGCGCCGGAACTACCCAGAACTGCGCGCGTGCGAATTTTCGCTCGCTTTGATTTCGAATGCCGCTGCTATCAACGCTTTTGTATAGGGTTCCTTCGGGCGTTCAAAGATCTCATCTGCTGATCCCTGCTCAACAACTCGGCCCGCTTGCATGACGATGACTTCATCACTCAACGCGCGAACGACGCGCAGGTCATGGCTAATAAAAAGGTAAGCCAGATGGTGCCGTACCTGCAGTGCTCGCAAAAGATCAACAACCTGGGCTTGTACGGACATATCAAGCGCTGAGGTCGGTTCGTCAAGGACAATGAAGCGGGGCTTGAGCACGAGCGCTCGGGCAATGGCAATGCGCTGGCGTTGGCCGCCAGAGAACTCTTGTGGATAACGTTCACGTCTCTCGGGTTCGTGTCCTAGTTCTTCTAACACCTCATCGATGAGTAGGCGACGTTCCTCTGGACTGCTGCCAATCTTATGGACACGCAACCCTTCTTCGATAATCTGACCCACGGAGAGCCGTGGAGAGAGCGAGCCGTACGGATCTTGGAACACCACTTGCATCTCT
>CAZCWX010000554.1:0-3293 GCA_964502465.1 uncultured Enterobacteriaceae bacterium
CTCCGACACCCGAGTCCTGCCCTTCGATCACCCGATTGCACATCTCAATGTGCCGGTTGTACTGGCCGATCGCTTCCAGTGCTTTGGTATCGGCCATCCGTTTGGCGTTGATCGCGTCGGTCAAGCACTCGGCTGCCACCCACTTGATCTGGTGCATCTTGTCCCACCAGAGCCAGCAGATCATGAGTAGGACGACAATCAATCCCATCTGAAACGCACATAACCGGAAGTACGGATTGCCGACAGACTGCTCGGCGAGCACAGCCAGGCGCCGGTCAATCTCGTCGCCCCAATTGATTTGGCGCGGGTTGATGGCCTTCAGATAGAACTCCCAAATGCTTTCCCGCGGTTGCGTCCCGCCCACGGGAATCGGGCGGTAGGGCTGGGCGGGGTTGAATGTCACGGCGTCCGCACCGCTTTCCACCTGGTTGGCCGGCGGCTGCGTCTTCCGAGTAGGCGTCTCTCGTTCCGCTTCCTGCGCGGGCGGCTGCTGCGCGGCCGCTAGTCCGCAAATCAGTGCTACTCCAATTAGCAATTTCCTTGTCATCTCTCAACCCTCATCGCCGCGCGGCAGGTAAATAATAGCCGCCAGTTTTTGGTCCTTGAACCGCAGCTTGAACTCGAGTTGTTCCCGCTCCGGAGTAGGTCGGCGTTCGAGCAGCACGCAGTTCGCGGTCAACTCCACTGCAAGCTCACACTCCTATCGATCTCAGAGCAGAATAAGGGGGCATCAGTCATCGACCAATCGACTTCAGGCAGGCGAGATCTGTCAGTCTGTTGAGCGTTTCGACAAGCGCATGATCTCGACTGCGCACCGCAGGCGTGGTGAAAACCGGATCGTTCACGCTTTGCAGATCATCGGGACATCCCACACACGATTGCCTTGGACAAGCTGACATCTCACACTGGTCTTGGAACAGGATGATCGTTCGGCTATTACAATCCGAGGCGTATAAACACGAGCCAAGCGCTGGCGGCTACCGGTGGACGCGCAGAGATCGGCGTGAGAAAGACATGCCGTTCGAAACGGCTCGGGGTATACTGTGGCCGTGCCAGAGCCTACATCCTGACCCAGAAATCAAGGAGAAAACCATGCATGTGAACTCGGCATTATCGCTTGCCGGAGCCAAAGTGCTCTCCAAAACGGCAAATTTAGCCTGGGCGTTGACCAAGGCGGTTACCCGATTCGTCCCAGAGGGGGAACTCCCCGAGCCGGACTGGGCTCCGCGAAGGCTCCTCAAAAGTGGCGAACGATCGCTCCCACCACTGGGGGTTCCAAGAACCACAGACTCCCTTTGCCCCCGCTGTGCAGTTCAGATACGAGACGCGATTCTGCGAGGCCAGGAAGACCTTAGGAGGCTCAAAAACGGCGCCGGCGTCATTCGGGCTGACATTGTAGAAGAGGGCGGGCGTGTCCTGATGCGCAAGGTCTGTGACCGGCACGGCCCGTTCGAAGACCTCCTGGCCACCAACGCCGACTTCTTCCGCCGGATGGAGAGCCTCTACCCCGGCCGAGACTTCGACTGTACCGAGGCCCACGAAGTGCACGACCATGGCACGGATAGTCTGCGCTACGGCCGTGGAGCTCTTCTGGTCTTCGACCTCACAAACCGCTGCAACATGATGTGCACCCCTTGCTTCATGGACGCCAACCATGTCGGTCACGTCCATGAACTGCAACCTGACGATATCAGGACAATTCTCGAGCGGGCGCTCTCTTTCAAGCCGAGGCGAGACATCAACATCCTCTTTTCTGGTGGTGAGCCGACGGTGTCGCGCCACTTTCTCGATGCTATTCGATGCGCGAAGAGCATGGGTTTCCACCGCCTGCACGTCGCCACGAACGGCATCCGCTTCGCTGAGAACGAGGAATTCGCCGAACAGGCGCGCGAAGCCGGTCTCCATGCTGTGTATCTCCAACTCGACGGGGTCTCCGAAGAGAAGAACAGCCACCGCGGCGTTGGGAACCTATTTGAGGTGAAGGTGCGGGCCATGGAGAACATCGCCAGAGCCGGGATGCGCATCTACTTGCAGTCCACGGTGATAAGAGGCTTGAACAACGACACGGTCGGTTCCATTGTGGACTTCGCCGTTCGGAATAGCGACAAGATCGCCGGAGTTCTCTACCAGCCCATCATGTTCTGTGGTCGGGATGAGGAGGTCGACGACGAGACCCGCTATCGCCAGCGCTACACCCTTTCACAACTCGCCGAAGACCTCCAGGTCCAGTCGTCGATTGACTGGCAGCCTCTGCGCGATTGGTTTCCGTTCGCGTTCTTCGACGTCTTCAGTACCGTCATGGACTCCTCGCGACCAAACGCCGCAATGGGATCAATCACCGTGAACCACCACCCGGACACCTCCGTGGCCAGCCCCATGGTGGTCAACCGCCGGACTGGGGTATGGGCTCCCCTCGCATCGTTCTTTGATCTCGAGCAGTTCGTGCGTGACCTGACGGTCGTAGCCGATAGCGCCTGCGGCAATATGTTGACCCGCGCTCAGATGAGCCTCTCGCTGCTGCGGAGCTACAAGCCAAGCCAAGCTCCGGCGGGCTTCACGGTCCGTGATCTGTTTGCACTCGTCGAACAGACTGCCACGTGTTATGACAGCTCGTCCCTCGACTGGTCAGAGAAGGCTTCGCGCGACCACATGTGGTCCTTGTTCGTCATTCGGGGCATGTGGTTTCAGGACCTCTTCAACTACGACCTGCGCAACATCGAAATGAGCTCTACACCCGTCGCCACGCAAAAAGGAGAAATTCCGTTCTCTGCCTATAACGCCGCGGGATGGCGCCAGATCGTGGAGCACGAGCACCAAACCGGCACTCTTTCACAGTGGCACAAGCAGCAAGGACGTCACACAATCTACGCCGGCGGTCAGAAAGTGTTACTGGACAGCCATCCGAGCCTAGTGCAAATTTCTTCCGCTCGGCAGTATTCAGCCCCTCCTCGCGAGACTTCCGCCGAGACCGAAGAGGTCCTCGCCCAGACAAAGGAGGTCCTCAAGTGAAGGAATAGCTGGTAACCACGCACATCCTTTGGGGGCTACGATGGGGAGTGGGTCTCTATGGCGTCACATCGTTTACCGTGAACCGGCGCCGGGCGGAGATCGGCATGGCGCCACGCCGGGTCGCGTTGTGCGGCTCGTACTTTCCCGTGTGTGTATGGTCGTGTGCCTCGGCGTGCTGGTCGGTCTCGGCATTAGCCTAACTTTCGCACTTCGAACGTTTTCCACAGGCCAAGTTATTGAAATTTGGTAAAAGCTAACGAAAGGTCTTCACCACAGCGACGCTT
>CAZCWX010000555.1:0-12192 GCA_964502465.1 uncultured Enterobacteriaceae bacterium
CCCAATGGCAATTTCGTAGGTGCCTGCAGAGGTCTTCCGTAGATGTTTGCTAAACAGCGTGTTGATACGACGGTTCTGAATCCGCTCGTCGTTGGCATACCACCAACCGTCTTTGCCAAAACTGATCTTGCGGGTTGGGTCGATCGCCCAGAAACCGGCTTTCGGCATAGGCATTACTCCCTGCGCTGAGGGCTGTCGACAATCAAGGTCACTGGTCCGTCGTTCACTAAATGCACTGCCATAACCGCTTGAAAACGACCGGTGGCAACCGGAACGTTCTGGCGCTTTAGGTTGTCAATAAAATGTTCGTACAACGGCAGCGCTTGGTCTGCTCCAGCAGCGTCGGTGAACGATGGGCGGCGCCCCTTCCGACACTCACCATAGAGGGTAAATTGCGAGACCACCAGGATAGCGCCGTTCACCTCCTGTACTGAATAGGCGAACTTTCCTGCCTCATCGGAGAACAGACGTAAACCGGCGATTTTTGTGCCGAGATACTCAGCATCGGCTTGGATATCTGCGGTCGAGATCCCAAGAAGCACGACCAGACCGTGTCCGATCTGACCTGTGCACTCTCCATCCACATGGACACTTGCCTCGCTCACTCGTTGAATGACCGCACGCATAATCAATCATTCTTCGTATTCGCGTGTTCGATTGTTAGCCTAGCTGTACAGGAGAGACAAGGACACACCTGGTATCACCAACCGTGCTAGAGTATGATTTTCCCATGTATCCGGTATTGCTTCATCTTGGACCGATTACGATTTACAGCTACGGCGTCATGATGGCACTCGGCTTCCTTGCCGCAGGTTGGGCATTAGGCAAAGCGTTAGCGCGTCAGGGCAAAGACCCAGGGTTGGCTTCAACGCTTGTGCTGTGGGCTGCGGTTGGCGGGTTGCTCGGTGCGCGATTACTCTTTATCGTCGAACAGTGGCAAACGTTTCTCGCTGATCCTTGGTCGCTGATTTTCACTGGTGCTGGTTTTATCTGGTATGGTGGACTCATTGGCGGGGTTGCGGCGGTGACCTGGTGCATCAGGCGGTACGGTTTACCATGGTTCGAAGTGATGGATGCCATTGCTCCAGCTATTGCGCTTGGTCATGGCATAGGCCGTATCGGGTGTCACCTCGCTGGCGATGGGGATTGGGGGCCGCCAACGACGCTGCCGTGGGGTGTGGCCTATACAGAAGCTATTATCGGGTGGGATTATCCCCCTGGCGTACGCGTCCACCCGACGGCACTGTACGAAACGGTCGCGTATTTACTGATTTTTGCCATTCTGTGGAGTCGCCGCTCGGTTCCTCATCAGCCTGGAGCGTTGTTTTGGGGATATTTGCTACTCGCAGCCATCGCTCGTTTTCTCCTTGAATTTGTTCGCGTCAACCCCTCATTTATATTAGGACTCTCCATGGCGCAGGTGATCAGTGTGGCGCTTGCTGCAATCGGTGGGGTCATGCTACTCCGTGGGCGAGCACTCCAGGCAGAAACGGTTATCATGCCGAGACTGGCGCGCGAGAAAAGACGATGAAAAAGTGGCTCATCTTTTTTGCTCTGGTGATTGGTGTGTTTGGACTATTGCTGACGCGAGCGCCCTCACCAACTGGCAGGCCTACCCCGGCAACAGATTTTCTCTTGCCAGATCTCCAAGGCCAGGTTGTGCGTCTGTCCCAACTGAAAGGGAAGGTCGTTTTACTCAATATCTGGACGACGTGGTGCCCACCTTGCCGCAAAGAGATGCCAACAATGGAGACGCTCTATCAACGGCTACACAGTCACGACTTCGTCATGTTAGCGGTCAGCCAGGATGTCGATGGCCAAAAGACCGTTCTCCCCTATTTACGGGAGGGTGGGTTCACTTTCCCGGTGCTTCTTGATGTCCGCGGAGAGGTCGGGAAGAAGTATGGAGTGACTGGGTACCCTGAAACGTTCATTATTGATCGTCAAGGGAATGTGGTCTACCACCACATCGGTTATAACGACTGGTCTCAGCCAGCAATAGAGCACGCCTTACGTCGCTTAATTGACCACGGGGTATGGGACATAGGAAAGGATGGGGGAAAGCCCGGCGAACGAACTCCCCTTACACTGACCACGTCTCAGCAGGGAAACCCTACCAACCAACTGGATTAGACATAATCGTCCGTGCGGTTGCGATTCTGCGGGCACGAACTACACCCACCTCGCGTCTCACGAGCTGGCCAGAGTGCACGCCCGACGTATAACGCAGCGGCAGCCACAATGAGCAAAACGAGCCACGTTTGACCGTCCATCCTGGTCTCCTTACTCATGTACAGCGCGACGGGCTAACTGTCAGCTTTCTTATGAGACCCCGGTGAGCCGACTTCCCACTTGATACACGGCGAAAGCCGCCAGGTACGCGAGCCCTGTCATATACGTAAAAGTGAATGCGGCATAGCCCCAGGAGCCAGTCTCGCGCTTGATGGTGGCGAGGGTTGCACCACACTGACAACACAGCGCAAAGAATACCATGATGGATAACGCGACCACGGGCGTGTAGACTGGACGACCATCGGGCCAGCGCTCAGCACGCATGGCCTCTCGTAATTCGACACTGCCTTCGTCCTGACCACTGCCCAGGTTATAAATCGTACCCAGTGCGGCAATCACGACCTCACGCGCAGGGAAACTCGCCAGTGTGGCTATGCCGATCTTCCAATCCCACCCCAGGGGATGGACGACTGGTTCGATGGCCCGTCCAGCCTGCCCGAGAAGACTTGCTCGCAAACGAGATCCAGCTTCTTCGCTGTCAAGCCGTTCCTGCTCGTCGGCTGAGGCGACCGCTCGCCGAGCGCGAAACTCTTCAGTGATGTGTGCTGGATTGGGGTAATAAGAAAGCGCCCAGATTAACACGGTCGTGGCAAGAATGATGGTCCCGGCTCGCCTGATAAACGCCCAACTACGATCATACATACGGAACAGCACAACCCGCCACGCGGGGACTTTGAACGGTGGTAATTCGAGGAGGAACGGAACCGGCTCACCCCGGAAAACGGTGCGTTTGAGGGCCAGTGCAACGAGCGGGGCGACGAGCAAACCAAGCAGGTACATGAGAAACAACGTCAATCCTTGTATTCCTACGATGCCCCACACCGTTTGGGCTGGAATAAATGCAGAAATAAGCAGCACATAGACAGGCAACCGTGCACTACAACTCATTAATGGCGCAATGAGAATCGTCGTAATGCGGTCGCGGGGATTTTCAATCGTCCGGGTAGACATGATGCCGGGCACTGCACAAGCGAAAGAGGACAGGAGGGGAATAAAGCTGCGGCCAGACAAGCCGAAGCTGGCCATCACACGGTCCATCAAAAATGCGGCTCGTGCCATATAGCCGGAATCTTCTAAAATGGCGATCAGGCCAAACAGTACAGCGATTTGTGGGACAAAAACAACGACAGCGCCGACCCCACCGATGAGGCCATCTACGATGAGGCTCCGCAATGGACCGCCGGGCAGCGCATGTGCCACGTTCGTGCCGAGCGTGTGAAAGAGCGCATCGATCGCATCCATCACTGGTACAGCCCAAGAAAATATCGCTTGAAAAGTGATCGCCATCGTGCCGAGGAAAAGAAGCATACCCCACAGCTTATGGGTGACAATGTTGTCGATCCGATCGCTCCAGGTTTGTGTGTATGTGAGGGGCTGGCGAACGGTGTGCGCAACGATCTCAGTGATCCAGTGATAGCGACTATCGACCTCTATTTGTTGGGCAGACACTCCGGCTGCAGCGAGACGGACGCGTGCAGCCCTGGCTTGAGTCGCAGGAGTCTCTCCGAGTTCTGTAGTCAACTCGGTTTCGATTGATCCACCAGCATCGATAATGAGCCGTTCCACCAGAAAGCGCGGGAGTGGCCGGTGGCCATTCGCTTGCGAGAGTGACTGAGCCAGAGTATCAACCTCGCGGGTCAAGATCTCAGGGAAAGCAACCTGCCGTGTTGGTATTGCCGCAAGGTGCACAGCGCGCGCGAGGGCCTGCTTGAGGGCAGTGATGCCAACTCGCCGGTTCGCCTGCACCGGTACCACTGGTACCCTCAGACATTTTTCTAACTCTGGGATATCGAGGGCGATCCCTTGCTTACGGGCAAGGTCGGTCATGGTCAGGGCGATGACGACAGGTCGCCCGACTTCTATCACCTGGGTAAAGAGATAGAGATTGCGGTCGAGGTTCGTCGCATCGAGCACGCAGAGCACTATATCCGGCGCGCTTCCTCCTTGGTTGCGTCCCAAGAGGACCTTGACTGCAACCATTTCGTCTGGTGCACGCGGAGATAAGGAATAGGTTCCCGGGAGATCGACTGCGAGGAATCGCGTACTGTCAACCGTAAACTCCCCAAGCGCACTTTCGACTGTGACCCCTGGATAGTTGCCCGTATGCTGGGTCAGGCCGGTCAGAGCGTTGAAAAGGGTGGTTTTCCCGGTATTAGGATTCCCCACTACTGCGACGACATAGCGGCGATTTTCAGTAAGCGAGGGGAGAGAAGAAGAATGGGTAAAGGAAGACTGTCCAGCTGGGGCTCTCGCAGTCATGGGAATCGGTGCCCCTTCTTATGTCGGACTGAGAATAATGCGCCGCGCTTCATTGCGGCGTAGAGCAATGTTGAAACCGCGTATGCGAATTTGCAGCGGATCACCGAGCGGAGCGAGCCGGACCATACGGACCATTTGTCCCGGAGTAAAACCTATTTCGGACAGACGTTGAGAAAGGGTATCTCCTCCACTGACCGAATGAATACAGCCTTCTTCGTTCGGCCTCAAATCAGCAAGAGTATAAGTGGCGGGCATGCGCAAATGATAATGATTTTCAATTTCATTGTCAATGAATCAAGTTGCCTTTCCCCAGTCAGAACAAAATGAGAAGCTTTTCATGGAACTCTCACCGCACGTTTATTTTTTACTGTTATTTTCTTGGGTGCCTGCGGGATAAGGGTCGCAAGTTTCATTGAATGGAGACAAGGGACGTGCTAAGTACATAGAACACGTTTGTATACTAAAACATGGGTCGTAGGATACGTTGGTATCTCCCCCACTAAGCGAGACCTGAAGCAATTGAGTCACAGGGGATAAACATCATGGAAAGACGGCGGAAGAGAATCCTAGTCGGACTGATCGCTGGCGTTATCGGCATGGGAGTAATTTCCCTAGGGGGCAAGGGACTCAACCGGGTATCCGCTGTAGGGAATGAATCTGCCTACCAAGGCTTAGAAGCCTTTACCAACGTCCTCGCCATTGTGCAAAAGAATTATGTTGAAGACGTTGAGACACAAAAACTCATGGAGGGGGCGATCAATGGCATGCTGAACGCCCTCGACCCTCACAGCGCATACCTCACTCCTGATCTGTATCGGGAACTCCAGGTCGATACTGAGGGCAGTTTTGGCGGGCTGGGGATCGAAATCACCTTACGCGACGGTATTCTTACTGTGGTCTCGCCGATTGAGGATACTCCTGCTTCTCGTGCTGGGCTCAAAGCGGGAGACCAGATTATCAAAATCGAGGGCGAATTAACCAAGGATATGAGCCTCGTGGAAGCGGTAAAGAGGATGCGCGGCCCCAAAGGGAGCAAGGTGCAGATTTCAATACGGCGCGAAGGGATCTCACGGTTCTTAGAGATGACTCTGACCCGCGAGGTCATTAAGGTCCAGAGCGTCAAATCCCGACTCCTCGAAAAAGGGTATGGGTACGTTCGCGTTGCCCAATTTCAGGATCGGACCGATATCGATTTGGAAAACGCTCTGCGGCGCCTCACCCAAGAAAATGGCAAGCTTGAAGGGCTGATTGTGGATTTACGTAACAATCCTGGGGGATTGCTGAGTCAAGCGGTAAAGGTCAGCGATCTGTTTCTCGACTCTGGTTTGATTGTCTATACCGAAGGACGACTCGATAATCAAAAACAGAAATACTTTGCCCACCCAGGGGGATATGCAGATGTTCCTATCGTTGTCCTCGTGAACGGAGGGAGCGCGAGTGCTTCTGAGATCGTGGCCGGTGCCCTGCAGGATCACGGGCGCGCGGTGGTCTTAGGAACACAGACATTTGGCAAAGGGTCGGTACAAACCATCCTTCCGCTTGAGAGCGGAGCTGCCTTACGGTTGACGACGGCAATGTACTACACCCCCAGTGGCCGCTCGATCCAGGTCACCGGTATCGCCCCGGATATCACGTTGGAAAACCTGTCCCCAGATCAAATTGCCGCACGCGAGCGGCGTGAGATCCGTGAAGGGAATTTACGCCGCCACTTTGAAAACAAGACCCAGGAAACACCTGCAGAAAGCAAAGAGGGAACTCCGCCAGAAGAGACGAATGGCGAAGGAGACCCGACGAGTCAAGAAGATCAGATAAAGGAAGGTGAACTGGGGAAAGACCCGCAACTCGACCGGGCTTTGCAACTTCTCAAGTCATGGCGGGTGTTCAAAACGACGGTAGCGGCGGCTGACAGTAACGCGAAGTAGCGTCAGGCGTCAGGAGTGAAGAGTGGGCAGTACCAACAGAAAAGTGAAAACCTACTGACTTAGGACCAGAGACACAATAACTTCCCGATTTCCGAGCGAAGAAGCAAGTGTCATTGCGAGCGGAGCGAAGCAATCGTTGCGGAATCAGAGATTGCTTCGTCGCCTCCGGCTCCTCGCAATGACAGGGTCCTCCATCTCCTCATGAAGTCGGGAAGTGAGTAAATTTTTGATCCTTATCCTTACACTCCTCATTTTCTTTTATTGTTCTTCTCCCCCTTGCCTGGTCCTTTTTCTCTCTGTTACAAGTCTCCACATGGCGGACCTGTCGTTGTGGAACACCCGTCCACAGGCTCTCTCTGTCACGGCTCTGACCACCCGGATTCAAGCCTCTCTTGACGCCGATTTTTCTGACGTTTGGGTAGGAGGGGAGATTTCCGGCCTACGTGCACCTGCGTCGGGGCACTTGTATTTTACGCTCAAAGACGAGCAGAGCCAACTGCGCGCAGTGATGTTCCGCGGCTATGCTGGGCTCCTGCGCTTTCGTCCAGAAGATGGCTTGGACGTCGTTATTAAGGGGAAGATTAGTCTCTATGCCGTACGAGGAGACCTCCAACTCTACGCTTCACTGATGGAGCCACGCGGTCTTGGAGCGCAACAACTCGCCCTCGAACAGCTCAAGGCGGCCCTGGCTGCAGAAGGGTTGTTTGCCCTCGAACGCAAACGCCCCTTGCCGTTCTTCCCGCGCTGTGTTGGCGTGGTGACTGCCCTTGGTGGCGCTGCGATTCACGACATCCTGACGATTCTCTATCAACGATGTCCCTATACGCGGGTGATCATCCGCCCGGTAAAAGTGCAGGGGGTGGGGGCTGGTGTGGACATTGCTGCTGGAGTGCGTGATATGAACGATCATGGTGAAGTTGAAGTGATTATCGTCGGTCGTGGCGGCGGGTCGCGTGAGGACCTGAGTGCCTTTAATGAAGAGGTCGTCGCCCGCGCGATTGCGGCATCAGCAGTGCCGATTATTGCCGCGGTGGGACATGAGATCGATCTTAGCATTGCAGACTTAGTGGCCGACCGGCGGGCACCTACACCGACAGCTGCTGCGGAAATGGTGGTTCCACGGTGGGAAGACCTGCGGCTGCAAGTCGCGGCAAGACAGGATGCCTTGGCTATGGCTTTGGCTCGGTTTTTGACAAATCGCCGTATTGCAGTGACACATCTCGGCAAACGCTTGCGTGACCCCAGACAGCGCATTGTGGCGCTGCGCGACCACCTGCGCACGGCGACTGCACGGATACTCTCGGCGTTCCGCCGGCGAGAAGACAGAGCGCACGGTCGGCTTCAGGAGTTGGCCGCTACTCTCAATAGTCTGAGCCCGCTTGCGGTTTTGGGACGTGGGTATAGTCTGACGCGTACTATTGCGGAGGGGAAAGTGGTCACTGATGCCGCTACACTCAGGCCTGGTGACCTCCTTCGTCTCACCTTTGCCAAGGGCGAGGCTCAGGTTCGTGTTGAGGAGGTCAAGGCGTAGATGGACCCCCAGCCACACAAGACATTCGAGGACGTCCTGCGGGATCTCGAGGGAATCGTAGAGCAACTTGAGACTGGAGATCTGTCCCTAGAGGAGGCGCTCGGCGCTTTTGAAAAAGGAGTGACGCTGGTCCGATATCTTGGCGACAAGCTGACCGCAGTGGAGAAACGGGTTGAAGTGTTGACGCGCGACTTAGGTGGCTCCTTCCAGCTGCAGACGATAACAGAGGATGAAGAAGAAACGTGAATCTCACCCGCTATCTGGAAGAACGACGCCGGTTGGTGGACCAAGCACTTAAACAACTGCTCGCCCAGGACGGAAAACCACCGCGCATCCTCGACAAGGCGATCCGCTACAGTCTGTTCTCTGGTGGAAAACGCATCCGTCCAATCCTCGCTTTAGCCAGTGGTGAAATTGCCGGGGCTTCGGTCGAACGCGTGCTTCCCTTTGCCTGTGCTCTAGAGATGATCCACACCTACTCGCTGATTCATGACGATCTTCCCGCCATGGATGATGATGACCTCCGCCGTGGGAAGCCAACAAATCACATCGTGTTTGGCGAGGGGATGGCGATCCTGGCTGGAGACGGTTTACTGACTGAGGCTTTCCGGGTGATGGCTGAGGGAGCACTCCGAAACGGTCTGAATAGCTCTGCAGCCCTACAAGCGGTGCGCGACATTGCTGCTGGAGCGGGTGCAACCGGCATGGTTGGGGGGCAGGTGGCCGACCTCGAGGCAGAAAACAAGCGGGCAACCAGATCTCTTGTCGAATATATCCATACCCGCAAAACTGCTGCCTTGATTCGTGCATCAGTACGAGCTGGCGCTCTGGTCGGTGGAGCCCGTCCACGACAGTTTGCGCGACTCGACCGCTACGGGGCTGCTCTTGGTTTGGCTTTTCAGGTAGCTGATGACATCCTTGATGTGGAAGGGGGAACCGAGAAAACCGGGAAGCGCGCAGGACGCGATGCTGAATTGAAGAAGGTGACCTATCCAGCCGCAGTAGGAATGGACAAAGCCAAGCACCGTGCACGCGAGCTGCTTGACGAAGCGCTCGATGCGCTCGGACCGCTGGGGCTGACCGCTGAGCCGCTGCGGCAGATTGCCAGGTTTGTCGTTGAACGAGCGGTGCACCCGTCAAGGTGACAACGCGAAAACGCCTGGATGTTCTGCTGGTCGAACGCGACTTGGTCACGAGTCGGGAGCAAGCGAGACGGCTGATTATGGCTGGTGCAGTGGTGGTGGATGAGCAGCGGGTGGATAAGCCGGGTACCCTGGTGAACGTCGCTGCGCGACTCCGTGTCAAGGACGAAGTCCGCTCGCCCTACGTCAGCCGTGGTGGACATAAGCTTGAAGCCGCGCTCCGTGCTTTTTACCTGGATGTGACAGGAGTGGTAGCCCTTGACGTTGGTGCCTCAACCGGCGGATTCACCGACTGTTTACTGCAACACGGCGCAGCGAAAGTATTCGCTGTTGATGTTGGGTATGGCCAACTCGCTTGGTCTTTGCGTCAAGACCCACGAGTGGTCAACCTCGAGCGCCATAATATTCGTCTGCTTGATCCAGCCGAACTCACTGAGACGCCCAGTCTGGCAGTGATCGACGCCTCGTTCATCTCGCTCTCGCTTATCGTCCCAAAGGTGCTCACGTTGCTCGCTCCCCAGGGAAAAGTTGTTGCCTTAATCAAGCCGCAATTTGAAGTAGGCAAGGGGAGGGTCGGGAAAGGGGGAGTCGTGCGAGATGCGGCTCTGCATGCTGAAGTGGTCTCTGCTCTGTGCGACCAAGCTGAAGCGTGGGGGGTGGAGGTCAAGGGAGTGACTGCATCACCTCTCCGTGGCCCGAAAGGCAACACCGAGTTTTTGCTCTATTTACAAAAACGCTAAACGTGCTGCGGAAGACAAGAGAAGAGAATAGATGCTCGCGACGTCTCATCGTCTGATGGCAGCCTCGGGAGCAGTACTACTTGGAGCGTCTCCGATCCAGGCACTGATAGCAACCCTGGGGGCGACTCTGCCGGACCGAATCGAGGTTGTCGGATTGCCGCACCGTGGTGTCTCTCACTGGCCCTGGCCTTGGGCTCTGGCGGTGTGGGCCATGTACGCTCAACACACGGCTTGGGGGACTGTCCTGGCGTGGTGGTTTGCTGGCGCACTCTTTCATATTGGCGCGGACCTATTTACGGTTGGTGGGATTCCCCTTGTCTTTCCCAACCGGCGGATACGACTTGGGGTGGTACGTACTGGAGGAGTGGGTGAATACCTTATTGTCGTGCTGTTCGTCGTCGCGGCTCTCGTTCAGGTATTCCACCTGCCGGTATTGCAAGTGGCAGTGCCCTAAGGGATAGCCAGTAGCCGGCGGTCAGTGATAAAAAGGCTTTCCAGACAACTGGAAGCTGACAACTTTAACTATGACGCTCAGCGAACGACTCCATCAAGCGGCTGCACCAATCTGGCAGAAGACACTGGTCCATCCTTTCGTGACGGCATTGGGTGACGGCACGCTCCCTATAGAAAACTTCCAGTTTTACATGTGCCAGGACTATGTCTTCCTCATCGAATACAGCCGGCTGCTGGCACTAGCGACAGCAAAAGCGCCGGATCTTGAAACGATGGGACGCTTCGCGAACCTTCTTGATGCCACGCTCAATCGTGAAATGGCGCTGCATCGGGAATTTGCTGCTCAGTGTGGAATTAACAGCGCTGTCCTCGCCACGACTCACCCAGCGCCGACGACCTATGCGTACACCCGTCATCTTGTACGCGTTGCCGCTTTGGGTGATCTGGCCGAGATTGTCACCGCACTCTTACCCTGCCAGTGGGGGTATTGTGACATTGGTCAAACTCTTGCCCGCCGTGGAAAACCAGCCTCCGCGCCGTTCTACAGCCAGTGGATCGATATGTATGCGTCTTCCGAGTTCGCTGCACTGGCCACCTGGCTGCGGGAGTTGCTCGATGCGTTGGACGGGACCACGAGCGAGGAGCGACTGGTCGAAATATTCTGCACCAGCGCGCGCTACGAATACCTTTTTTGGGACATGGCCTATCGCTTGGAAAGCTGGCCTCTCTAAGCAGGGCGACACCGACACCGTATCCGGTGATCCCGGTCGTGTTGATCGGGTCGAATGAGCAGAATTAGAGGAAAACGGTAGAGGAAGGTCTCTCTTCGATCCGCGGTCGCTCTAGCCCAAGCTCTTCAAACAGCCAAGCTGGTCGTGAGTCAAACTCGTCCTTGCGAATTTTGGATAAAGTGTCCTCAAGGGAACAGAGCCCGGTGCGCACTTTTTCCATCGCGTCCCAATAGAGCGTGGTCATGCCATAATGCTCGACAGCAAAGCGCTTGAGATCCTCGGCGGTCGCGCTGCCGCTACTAATCGCTTTTCGCATGGCGTCATCAGGGACCAGTAGCTCATAGACACCAATACGTCCCTTATAGCCGATGCCGTTACAGGTCCGACAGCCTTTCGGACGATAGAGCGGGAGGTCAGCCTGAGAAGGGAGACCAGCGAGGTGCTTTTCCTCTTCCGTTGGGTGATACGCCTCTTTGCACTTCGGGCAGAGACGGCGCAATAAACGCTGCGCACAGATCAAAATGATTGAGGAACTGACCAGGAAAGGCTCGATCCCCATTTCGACCAGCCGGGTGATCGTCGATGCTGCATCGTTGGTGTGCAGGGTCGAGAGTAACAGATGGCCGGTGAGAGCTGCTTCTACGCCGATTTCCGCGGTCTCACGATCGCGCATCTCACCGACCAGAATCACGTCTGGATCCTGACGCAAAAAGCTGCGCAGCGCTCGCTGAAAAGTCAGGCCAATCTCGCGGTTGACTTGCAGTTGGTTAATGTCATGAAGGGTGTACTCAACCGGATCTTCGATCGTCTGGATGTTGATATCTGGCTCCTGAATCTCATTGAGTGCAGCGTACAGGGTCATGGATTTCCCGGAGCCAGTTGGCCCAACATGCAGAATCATCCCATAGGGGGTCTTAATCTTCTCGCGATACAGATTAAGGTCACGAGGAGAAAGGCCAAGAGCAGTGAGTGGTAAAACGGCCTTGCGCTTATCGAGAATCCGCAGCACGATTTTTTCACCGGCGTGCATTGGCGCGGTGGCGATGCGGAGATCGAAATCTGACCCCTTGTTCGAGAAATTTTTGAAAGTGATACGACCGTCTTGGGGAAGTCGTCGCTCGG
>CAZCWX010000556.1:0-18479 GCA_964502465.1 uncultured Enterobacteriaceae bacterium
GGCAAAGGCGTCGATAATCGAGGCGAAGTCCGTCCCTGCGTTGCCAAAAAAATACTTGACGCCCATGGCGCGCAACAGTTCCAGATATGCCTGAGCAGTGTTTTCCACAGAGATGGTTTTGTGTACGGACATAGGTCGGTCTGTTGAGTCTGTTGAGTCTGTTGAGTCTGTTGAGTCTGTTGAGTCTGTTGAGGTTTTTTGACTCTATGGACCCTATGAACCCTATAGACCCTACAGACTCTGTGTTAGTACATAATCACGCTGCGCGCGACTTCCCCTTTTTCCATCCACTCAAAGGCATTGTTGATTTCTTCCAGTGTGATGCGGCGAGAGACGAGTTCGTCGAGTTTTAGTCTCTTATTCATGTAGAGGTCGAGGAGCTTAGGCATATCAACACTCGGACGTGCGGACCCATAGATCGATCCGGTGAGGGTTTTCTCTTGGAGTAAGGAAAGCGCGGGGATCGTCATCATGTCATCAGGTTTCGCGACGCCCACAACTACCGCAGTCCCTCCAGGCCGGATCGAGTTATACGCTTGCACGGCCGTATCAGCCCTGCCAATCACTTCAAAGGCGTAATCTGCACCTAAGCCATCAGTCAACCCTAATACTTGCGTGACTGGATCTCCCTCTTGCGGATTGACATAATGCGTAGCCCCAAACTGCTTGGCGAACTCGAGCTTCAGAGGATTGAGATCGACCGCGATGATCTTCTCTGCGCCAGCCAGCACTGCGCCTTGGACCACGTTAAGTCCAACGCCTCCGCAGCCAATGACCACCACACTCGCTCCCGGCTCTACCTTGGCCGTGTTAATGACTGCACCGACACCGGTCATCACTCCACAGCCGACCAGTGCCGCGGCCTCCAGCGGCACATCGGTGCGAATCTTGACGATCCCGTTTTCCGGGACAACGGCGTATTCGGCAAAAGAGGAAACACCAGTAAAGTGTTTGATTTCTATGTTGCCTTTATGCAGTCGGCTGGTGCCATCCGGCAGATAGCCTTGCAGCAGGGCCATCCCTATGGTTTGGCACAGTTGCGGGCGACCAGTGACGCAATACCCGCATTTCCCGCATGAAGGCCGCCAAGAGAGGATAACGTGATCTCCTGGTTTCACTACCGTTACGGATGCGCCGACTTCTTCGACAATGCCGGCTCCTTCGTGCCCCAACACGGCAGGTGGAGGCGGGAAGGGAAGGGTACCATTCATCACCGACAGGTCACTATGGCAGACCCCGCTTGCCGCGACTTTCACCAGTACCTCCCCAGGTTTCGGTTTGTCGATGCTGATCTCCTCGATTTTCATTGGTGCATTGTACTCGTAGAATACCGCGGCTTTCATGGCACATCCCTCCTGTCAGGCTGCAAGATTGGGTCCTATGATCTAACTATGACACAAGAGGAAGTCGCGCAACAGAGCCAGGAACAACCTGGTTGACGAAGGAGAGAAACACCGTTTTCTGAAGGAAGGTGAGGCCTACACCGGCATCTGGCACAAGCGCTACTACGAAACCGGCTCGAAGATGAGGAACCTGGCGGAAACTGGCAGCGAGACCGGGAGCGGAGCAAAACTGAAAATTGGCTAAATTCCTTTTGCCCCTACAGGAAGGGTTTTTCTCCGTCACCCAATGCAGTGAGGATTTCACTTCGCACCTGTTCGTCTCCTTCATGAATCAGGTGCTGCTGCAGGGCACAATGAGCTTCACGTTCAGCGAATCGTCCTAATGCCCACGCCGCATGACCACGCACGAGCGGCTCTGGGTCGTGCAGGGCGTGACGCAACGGCGTGATGGCTTGGGGATTTTTGCTGTTGCCTAATGCGATCGCAACATTACGCAGTAACCCGCGCCGCTTGGCGCGACGCACGGCGCTCCGAGCGAAGCGGGCACGAAACCCAGCTTCGTCCAGCACCATCAGATCCGAAAGAGAAGGGAATAATTCTTCGACAAGATCATCTCGTGGTTGGCCGAATTTTTCGTTCCAGGGACACACCTCCTGACACACATCACAACCAAAGATCCAGTTGCCCATTTGCGGTCGCAAGGCGTGAGGAATGGGGCCACGATGCTCAATCGTCAGATAAGAAATGCAGAGCGGCGCTTTAAGCACGTACCCTTCTGCTAGAGCACCAGTTGGGCAATCGCTCAGGCAGCGCGTGCATGTACCGCAGTGTTCCTGGGGGATGCCATCGCCTTCGAGGTCCAGGCTCACCAGAATCTCGGCCAGGAAAAACCAGGAGCCAGCCTGCTTGTGGAGCAGCATGGTATTTTTGCCAAACCAGCCCAACCCGCTGCGATATGCCCACTCACGTTCGAGCAGCGGCCCAGTATCGACATAAGGCTTGGCCCACAGGTCTGGCCGTAAGTCAGCCAGAAAACGCACCAAAGCGAGCAGCTTGGTTTTAATAATCTCATGATAGTCCTCACCTGTAGCGTAGGCAGCTATGCGGCCACGCAGCTCATGTTGCCAATCAATAACGGGGAGACGTGGAGGCCTATATGGATACCCGAGGCAAATGACACTTTTTGCCTGAGGAAAAAGCAGGCAAGGGTTTAAGCGGCGTTCAGGCTCGCGGGCCAGATACGCCATTTCCCCAGCATACCCCAGAGCGAGCCAATGACGAAAAAACTCCTCACGCGGCAAGGCTGATAATCTCGTGAATCCGCAAAGATGAAACCCTAAAGCCGCTGCTTGCGTGCGAATATGATCTTCCAGTGACACAATTTCGTGTAACATAGCAGAGACAAGCAAGAAAGGGATTGACTCGTGAGAACTGAGACCTTATCTATCTATATAAGTTCGGTTGAGATATGATTGTTATCTCAAGGGGGACAGAATGGCTCACGAAATGCACCACGCTAGCGAACATCATCACGCCGAGCCGAAGGTGGTTGAGACACCCGAAGGGCCAGTGTTGACCCTGACTGATGTTGCTGTCGGGAAGCTGAAAGAGGTGATGACACGCGAAGGGCTCACGCAGGGCGGATTGCGTGTATCGGTTGTTGGAGGTGGCTGCTCTGGGTTCCAATACAATTTGGCGCTTGACGAAAATCTCCGTGACGACGACACGATTGTTGAGCAGGGTGAGGTGAAGGTTATTGTTGACCCCATCAGTCAACAGTATGTGTGGGGCATGGTCATCGACTACGTGAACGGCTTGCATGGAGCGGGATTCAAGTTTATCAACCCAAATGCGACCCGCACGTGCGGGTGTGGTTCCTCGTTTGCAGCATAGCCATAAAGAGCGTGACTGGGCGGTTGCCTGGTTTTTGAGGTGATTCATTGGGGCATGGAGAAGATCCATGCCCCTTTTCTTTTTTCATGCCTCACTTTGCTCACCTCATTTTTGATCTTGATGGAACCTTGGTTGATACGCAGGCAGATCTGGCTGCGGCGACCAACTATATGTTGCGCGTTCTCGAATTGCCTGCGCTGTCTGCGAGGCAGGTGAAAGACTATATTGGCCACGGGGCGCGGGTTTTAGTTGAACGAGCGCTGGGTGCAGATTATGCACACCTTGTACCTCGTGGGGTTGCTCTCTTCATGGCATACTATGAGACCCATCTGCTTGATCAGACCCGCGCGTACGCAGGGATCGCGAGGTTGCTCGCTACGGCGCAAAATCACGGTCTGCGGTTGTCAGTCTTGACCAATAAACCTGAGGGACCGAGCCGAGCTATCCTTTTGGGGGTTCATCTGGCATCTTTCTTCACTACCGTTGTCGGTGGAGATACACTGCCAGTTAAAAAACCGCATCCACAAGGCGTCTTCTACCTGCAGCACCTCACTGGTGTTGAGTTGACGGAGACCCTGCTGATTGGTGACTCGTCCATCGACATCGAGACTGGCTGCGCCGCCGGAATAGCAACCTGTGGGGTGACGTGGGGATACGGCGCCAAAAGTTTGCTCTCTGCTTCTCCGCATTTCCTTGTGGATACCCCTGACCAGTTGTACCCCCTCATCCTGGCGTGATCCAAAGCCTCAGACTGAGCGGGACGGACGTAAGCGCTCGGCAATCCGTACTGCTTCAACCGTTTCCTTGACATCATGAGCCCTGATGATGTGCGCCCCATTGCATACGGCAATGGCGGCGCATGCGAGCGAGCCGACTAAGCGGTCGGCTGGATTGGTATGGCCAAGAATTTTGCCGATAAAAGATTTACGAGATACGCTGACGAGCAAGGGACACCCGAGGGCCCGGAGGCTCAGGAGTTCCCGCAGCGCGGTACAGTCCCACTCGTCCCAAGGAAGGTCTGGCTGGCGGAAAAATCCGATTCCAGGATCGAGCACGATCCGCTCTCGCGGAATCCCCGCTTGGGCGGCGATGTGTAAACTTTCCTCAAGGGCTATGGTGATGCGCCTCATCGGTGTTCCAGACCGTGGCGTTGTCTCACTCGCCATGAGAACCAATCCACTCTCTGACTGTGCAACGAGCGCGGCCATTCTTGGGTCATGCTTGAGGCCACTGACATCGTTGAGGATGCGTGCCCCTGCGGTGAGTGCGGCTTGCGCGGGCTGGGCGCGTTGCGTGTCTACTGAGATGGGGACTGCGACGTACGGTGCAACTGTACTCACTGCTTGGATGAGGCGCTCTGTTTCTTCTGCCTCTGTGATCTGGGTTTTGAGGTAGGGGGCGGTGGACATCGCCCCAATGTCGATGATATCTGCTCCTGCATTTACCATGCCCTGTGCCGTCTCCGCCAAGCGTTCGAGATGAGAGTATACTGAGCCTTTATAAAAGGACTCCGGGCTCACGTTGAGGACGGCCATAACACGGACTGGAGCTGAATTGCCAACGCTGAGGCCGGCGAGATGAGAGTGAATTGGCGTTGTGCTGTTCATAAAAAGTGATGGCTATTGTGGCAAACACGCTGATCTAGAGAAATCAGGTTCTTGTAGTATTCTAAATTTTTTATTTGCCTGTCCTGTCATTTTTTTCTACACTACCCAGGAACAGAGAGGAGAAAAAAGATGATAAAGCTCTATGATTTTCCTCAGAGCCCCTACTGTCAGAAAGTTCGCCTTGTGTTGGCAGAAAAAGATCTCTCATATGAAAAAGTTTTTGTTGATTTGACAAAAAACGAGCAGAAGTCCCCAGAATTCCTTCGCCTCAATCCCTACGGGAAGGTGCCGGTTCTCATAGACGAGGATGAGGTGATGTATGACTCTACGATTATCAATGAATATCTAGAAGATGAATACCCGCATCCCCCACTCCTTCCCGCCCAGTCTGGCGAACGGGCGCGGGCCCGGATGTTTGAGGACTTTGCCGACAACTCGTTTACTGCGCAAGGTGGGTTATTGGCGGCAGAATTACGGAAGCCGCCTGAGCAAATTGACCAAGAGCGCATCCAGCGGTATCGGGCCGATCTGGTGCGAGTCTTGGAATTCCTTGAACGGCATCTCGAAGGGCGAGACTATTTGGCCGATACTTTTTCGCTGGCAGACTTGGCATTCGTGCCCCGCTTGCTTATGCTGCCCCGGTTAGGAGTAGAAGTGCCAGCTCGCTTGAAGAACGTTCTTGCCTGGAGCGAACGCTTAAAGCAGCGCCCTTCAGTGTTGCAGTTACAACAAGAGTAGCCTACATTCCAGCGGTGAGGTGGACGAACGGGGGCAGAGGGTCATGAAGAGAGGCCTAGGATTAAAGGGTGAGTAGGTAGAGAAAGGCTTTTCGCTATTTTGCTAGGTATTTTCAGAGTGTACGCAGGTAAAACACAGCTATTGTCCTCCTCGACTATGCAGACAAAGAGGGAGAGGATCTCATGACAAACTTACCGTCGGTTATCCCGGTGTTTCCTTTGCCGAATGTAGTACTGTTTCCCCGAGTACAACTGCCACTGCATATTTTCGAACCGCGCTACCGTCAGATGGTAAAAGATACCTCTAGCAAAGAACGCCCGCTTATCGGTATGGCGTTATTGCGAGGCGACTGGCAGGAGCAATACGAAGGAAACCCGGAGATTTTTCCTGTCGGCTGCGTAGGAGAGATGGTGCGTGTGGCATCGCTACCGGACGGTCGTTTCAATATTTTGCTCCATGGACTCCGTGAATATCGCATCACAGAAGAAATCTTTCAGAAGCCATATCGCGAAGCAGTGGTCGAATGGCGGTCAGTGAGAAAAGAGCCTCTTGCCCCAGAACGGCGGCAGGAACTTTCCCGCCTACTAGAGACGTATTTACCGAAGAACGAAGCCGTCCACAAATTTCTTACTGATCCAACAATCGAGGATGATCTTTTTATCAATTTCTTTGCTTTCCATCTTGACTTGCCCCCGATCGAGAAGCAAAGCCTCCTTGAAGCCGCGACTTTGCCTGAACGGGCAGAGTGTATGCGCGATATCCTTGACTTTAAGCTGACAGAGGCTCATTGGCGGGAGGGTGGGACAGGTGGGCCAAATAAACCGCGCGTACACTAAACTGCCTTGACAAAGCACTGTCGGCTCTTATAGTGGACCGCACAAACACATGACGCTTCGCATAGATAAGAGCAATGAAACGTAAAGAAGCAATGACCTGGTGGGAACGCCTCTATGTGCCAGAAATCATCCGTGGCCTGACGGTGACCACCTATCATTTTTGGCGGAATCTTACCCTCCACGTCCTGCACGCGCTCGGCTATGCGAGAGAGACTCGCGCGGCCTACACAACCCAGTATCCGGATGAACGGAAACACTATCCGGATACATATCGAGGCAGTCACCGCCTGACGCTCAAAGAGGACGGATCCGTCCGCTGTACTTCATGCTTTCTGT
Organism: uncultured Enterobacteriaceae bacterium; assembly: GCA_964502465.1. Classification (GTDB taxonomy): domain Bacteria; phylum Desulfobacterota; class Binatia; order Bin18; family Bin18; genus CAZCWX01. The sequence continues at coordinate 6,754 of CAZCWX010000556.1, forward strand.
GTGCAACCGCCTGCCCGGCGAACTGTATTTATATCGAGGCAGGAGAGCATCCCGATCCTACTGTGGAGAAGTTCCCATTACGCTATGAGATCGATACGTTGCGTTGTATTTATTGCGGGATGTGTGTGGAAGCCTGCCCCTGTGACGCCATCCGAATGGATACCTATGTCCATCCTCGCATTTGGGGGTATGCTCGCGTAGACTTCATCGAAACCAAAGAAGTGTTGATGGAACGCTCGCGCACGCTTGCGGCTGGCGGACGGGATTCGTTAATGATCGAAATGTTGGAAAACTATAAAGAAGCGGAAAAGTATGCATAATCCGTAAAGTGAGAAGACGAGGTAGGCAAGACTGTTACCGGGGACGTTTTATTTTAATTAGAGGGAGCATATGGCAAAAAGTTACAAGCAGCTAATGGAGGAAGCGCGGCAGGCGGTGGGGGAGGTGAATATCGAGGAGGCCAAGCAGCGATTAGAGCGGGGCGAGCAGTGGCGCGTCCTCGACGTGCGCGAACGTGAAGAATATCGCGAAGGGCACTTAGAGGGGGCAGTCTCGTTGCCGCGGGGGTTTTTGGAGATACGGGTCGAAGAAGCCGTGCCTGACAAGAGTACCCCCATTATTGCCTATTGCGCTGGGGGAGTACGCTCCCTCATTGCCGCGCGCACGCTCAAAGAAATGGGGTATGAGAACGTGACATCGATGGCCGGGGGGTACACAGCCTGGAAGAATGCGGGCTACAAGTGGGTTGCTGATCGGCAATTTACCCCTGAACAGATTACCCGCTATGCGCGCCACTTTACCTTGCCTGAGGTTGGCGAGAAAGGGCAAGCGAAACTGCTTGATGCCAAGGTGCTGTGCGTGGGAGCGGGAGGGTTAGGCTCACCCGTGGCCTTTTATTTAGCTGCAGCTGGTGTCGGCACGATTGGGATTATTGACCATGATGTGGTGGATATGAGCAACCTGCAGCGGCAAATTCTGCACACCAACGATCGGGTAGGGATGCCGAAGGTCGAATCAGCGCAGAAGACCCTCAACGCGCTCAATCCGGATGTGCGAGTCGTGCCCATTAATGAGCGGCTTTCGTCCGAGAATGTGATGCGGATCATTCAGGACTTTGACATCATCATCAACGGCTGTGACAATTTCCCCACACGTTACTTGATTAACGATGCCTGTGTGATGGCTAAGAAGCCATTAGTGGACGGGTCTATTTTCCAGTTTGAAGGGCAAGCGACGGTGTTTTATCCAGGGCGAGGGCCATGTTATCGGTGTTTGTTCCCTGAGCCCCCCCCTCCTGGGGCAGCGCCCAGCTGTGCGGAGGCGGGCGTCTTGGGAGTCTTACCTGGCCTCGTGGGCTGCGTGCAAGCACTCGAGGCGATAAAGTTGATTTTGGGAGCAGGAAAACCCTTGATTGGGCGCATGATTCATTTTGATACGTTAACCAGTGAGGTGCGGGTACTCAAATTGCGCCGTGATCCGCATTGCTTGGTGTGCAGTGAACAGCCGAAGATCACAGAGCTGATTGACTACGAGGAGTTCTGTGGCTTACGCACCGCTTCGGCCGCCTAACTGGCGGTGAGCAAAACTGGTGAAACGCGGCAAGAGAACGAACAGGGTGTTGTCTCTACTGTGTAGCACGTTTTGCGAAGATGGTCAGCTACTGAGGTGAAGGGGGGCATATGAAACAGATTGTTGTCCATCAAGAAAAATGCACGGCATGTCGCGAGTGTGAACTGGCGTGTTCATTCTCTCATGAAGGGACGTTCTTGCCAGCGTTGTCTCGCATCCGGATCGCCGACTTCTACGAAGAGCAATTCTATCAGCCGATGGTGTGTGTCCACTGTGCGGATGCGCCTTGCGCAGCGGTCTGCCCCACCGTGGCGATCCAACGCCAGCCTGACGGCCAGGTCAAGGTTATCGATGAACGCTGCATTGGCTGTAAGATGTGCCTCCTCGCCTGTCCATTTGGCGTCATGGGATTTTCTCCTGACAAAGGGGTTGCTCACAACTGCGACTTTTGTGATGGTGACCCTCAATGCGTGCAATTCTGTACGCCAGGGGCGCTCGAATATGCGGATGTCGTTGCTGTCGAAGCGCTGGCCAAACAGAAAGCCGCAGCAGCGCTGGGATTACCTCACGCATAGTTAACCAGGTCTGAGCAGAATCGTTGACCAACGGTACCAACCCGAGGAAGGGAAGACGCCATGCGGACCAGGTACGTTTTGATCGGCAACAGTGCAGCTTCGCTGGCTGCGGTGGATGGTATTCGTAAGCGCGATAAGGACGGCGAGATCACTATTATCAACCGCGAGGAAGGGCCGGCATACTCGCGCGTTGCTTTACCGTACTATGTAGCCGGTGAGATGACGTTAGCCGACTTGCTCATCCGGCAAAAACCGGACTATGCCAAAGTCGGGGTGAACCTTGTCGAAAAGGAAAATGTTGCCACCATTAACGCGGCCGGCAAGAAAGTCGAACTGGGAAGTGGGAAAAAAGTCGAGTTTGACAAACTCCTGATCGGTACCGGTTCGGAGACGACTGTGCCACCGATCAAGGGATTAGATCAGGTACCGCACCATTTTCTCTGGACGCTAGACGATGCGGTCGGCATGAAACAGGCGGCTGAAAAAGCGCAGACTGCGGTGGTGATTGGCGGTGGGTTCATTGGCATGTTAGCGGCCGAAGCGCTCCGCAAGTTAAAGATTAAGCTCACTATTGTCGAGATGGCGCCGATTCTCCTGCCGCAACTCCTTGACGAAGGTGCGGGGAAGCTCTTTTTGCAGGCCGTGCGTGATGAGGGAGTGACGGTAAAGACCGGTGCGCTCGTCTCATCACTCGCACGCAAGAACGGTGGACTGGAGGTCTTGCTAAACAACGGAGATACCTTCACTGTCGATATGGCCGCGGTCGCTACTGGAGTGCGTCCGAACGTCCATTGTTTGCAAAACAGCGGCGTCACGATGAACAAGGGAGTGGTTGTCAACGAATATTTGGCAACCAATTTTGCAGACATCTACGCTGCCGGCGACGTGGCTGAGGCAAGAGACTTCCTCTCAGCCGACCACTCTATCTATGCCATTTGGCCGACGGCCATTGATCAAGGGCGAGCTGCAGGTGCCAACATGGCTGATGCAAAACAGGTGTACCCTGGCAGCTTAGGTATGAATGTGGTCGAGCTCTTTAACGTGACCCTGGCGCAACTGGGGCGCTTCCGTGAGGGACCAGGTGACGATGTCCAGATGCTGAGTAAAGGTGGAGAGGGGTTGTATCGCAAGGTTGTGGTCGACAAAGACGGCACGATGGTCGGAGCAGTGTATCTAGGGGACGAAAACGGAGTGGCTGAGATGGGAGTCATTCATAGTGTGATCAAACGGCGAGAGAAATGGCAGGGATTTAAGGAAGGCCGACCGCCGAAATTTACCTATGCTTCGGTGATGCACAGAGTGCCGCGCTACTAACATGGCAGATACAGTGACAATTTCGGTCAAACTCTTCGCTACCCTGAAGCGCTATTTGCCCGTGGACAGCGAAGATGGGGTAACGCTCACGTTGCCAGCCGAGGCAACTGTCCAGGATGTGGTTGACGCGCTGAAGATCCCCCGTGAACATGCGGGGATGCTGGTTGCGGGAGATACCTACGTTCAAGCTGATACCCCACTAACCGATGGCTTGCAACTTAGTATTTTTCCCCCACTCGCTGGTGGCACCTACTGGTAACCTGTTACGGGGAAGGTGCTTTGAGGGAACCACCTTAGGGGCACGGCAACCCGTGCCCCTATTTTTTCGCTCCTGGAGGAGGAACTGCAGATGATTTCAGCCCAACACCTGGCCGCTTTGGAAACCGCGGCGCGTAAGCTGCGTATTCACTCGTTGCGTGCGACTGCAGAAGCCGGCTCAGGTCACCCCACTTCCTGTTTGTCGGCGGCAGAGCTTGTCGCAGCATTGTTTTTCTCTGCTATGCGGTTTGATCCAGCAAACCCAAGCAACCCTGCTAATGACCGCTTTGTGCTGTCAAAGGGACATGCTGCGCCCGTCTGGTACGCTGCCTTAGCAGAAGCTGGCGCATTGCCGGTAGGAGAGCTTGCTACATTGCGCCGATTGAGCAGCGTTCTCGAAGGTCACCCCACGCCGCGTCTGCCTTGGGTGGGGGCAGCAACCGGTTCACTGGGACAAGGGTTGTCGGTCGGTGTGGGTATGGCTCTGAATGGCAAGTACCTCGATAAGCTCGACTACCGGGTGTTCGTTCTCCTCGGTGACGGGGAGGTTGCCGAAGGAGGGGTGTGGGAAGCGGCAGCAATGGCTGCGCATTATCGCCTCGATAACCTGATCGGTATTATCGACGTCAACGGCTTTGGGCAAAGCCAACGGACGATGTACAATTTTGATACCGCCACTTACCAGGCGCGGTTTGCTGCCTTTGGCTGGCATACGGTTGTCATCGACGGCCACAATCTCAAGGAGATCGTTGCTGCCTTGGACGAAGCACAGACTGTGAAAGAACGCCCGACCATGATTGTGGCTAAGACCTACAAAGGGAAAGGGGTTTCTTTTTTAGAGGACCGAGATGGCTGGCATGGCAAACCGCTGAAAAAGGGGGAAGAGTTAGAGAAGGCCCTGAAAGAGTTGCCGTTGAACGGCGACAGCCTGCCTCTCACTGTCGCTCGCCCTCCAGTAGGTCGGGTTGCTGTCGTTGTTCCAGCAACCGCTGCCTTTCCTGCACCGAACTATCAACTCGGTGAAAAGGTTGCGACCAGAGCCGCCTATGGCACTGCTTTAGCCAAGCTTGGCTCGGTCAACCCCCGTGTCGTGGCGCTCGACGGGGATACCAAGAACTCGACCTTTGCTGAGAAGTTTCTCGCCGCTCATCCAGAGCGGTATTTTGAGAGTTTTATTGCTGAACAGAACATGGTGGGAGCAGCGGTGGGTCTGGCGGCATGCGGACAGATCCCTTTTGTCTCAACTTTTGCCGCGTTTCTCACCCGTGCGTTCGATCATATTCGTATGGCAGCGATTTCTGGGGTGACGATTACGTATGCTGGCTCGCATTGTGGTGTATCGATTGGTGAGGATGGCCCTTCACAAATGGGGTTAGAAGATCTGGCGATGATGCGGGCCATTCCGCATGCGACGGTGCTCTATCCTGGCGATGCGGTCTCAGCGGAGCGCTTAGTTGCTGCGGCTGCTGATCTCAAAGGGACAACATACCTCCGCACTTCGCGTCCAGCCACACCGGTGATCTACGCCAGCACCGACGAGTTCCCGATTGGTGGCAGCAAAGTCCTCCGCGCGAGCGAGAGCGATCGGTTGACCGTGGTTGCGGCTGGGGTGACGTTGCACGAAACGCTCGCTGCATATGAGACCCTGAAAGCTGCTGGTATCAACATTCGTGTGATAGACGCCTACTCGGTAAAGCCTATCGATCAACAAGGGATTCTCCAGGCCGCGGCACAAACCCAGAACACCATCGTCGTCGTCGAGGATCACTACTATGACGGTGGTTTGGGTGATGCTGTGCTCAATGCGGTCGCTATGGATGAGGTGCAGGTACACAAACTTGCTGTCTCCGATGTGCCACGCTCGGGAAAACCGGAAGAGTTGCTGGATGCGCATGGTATCAGCGCGCGGCGGATTGTGGAAAAGGTGAAGAGTCTCTAAGAGCCTATTCGAGTAACTCTTAATCTTAATGCTCCGCTGTGCTGTACAAATTCCCCGCTCGGCTGCGCCTTCGCTGCCCCTTTTGGCAAAGGGGGCCGACAGACGCGGAGCGGCTGGCGGGGGGATTTTTGCCCCCGAACACACCCTGAGAGGGTTTTTCGGATAGCTGCTTAATCAGTTTGTTCCTTGCCCATCTGCAGCAGTGAGCAGCTCGGCAATGGTAGTCAATTTTTCGCGTGGCTTGCCGCGTGGCTTGCCAAGCTGGACTTCAACCCGGTCAATGTTTTTCCAGCCCGCAAAACTGACGTAGCGGATGCCTTTCTGGGTCAGGAGCGCAGCAATGCCATCGGTTCCTGCTGGCAATTCCTCTGAAATCTGACCGTGCCGCACATCTTCCAACATCGTCTGCACGGTGGCAGCGGCATCCTGCTTATTTGTGCCAATCACTCCTGAGGGACCCCGTTTGATCCAACCGGCAACGTACACGCGTGGCACTTGCTGGTTTGTTTGGGGATCAATGACACGTCCCCCTCGATTGGGAACGATACCCTCGCGCTGGTCAAATGGAATACCCGGCAAAGGCAGCCCCTTGTAGCCGATCGAGCGAAAAATCATCTGCGCGGGGATCTCTTCGTACACCCCGGTTCCTTGGGCTTTGAATCCCCCATGGGCATCTTTCACAAGACGATTTCTCTCTAACCGCACCCCTTCTACCCGGTCCGTGCCGAGAATCGCAATGGGCGAGACGAAGAAGCGCGCACGAACCTTACGTGGTTGCGTGCCTTCGCCTTTGGCAATCTGCGTAGTCAGGATCTCTACGTTGCGCTGATGGGTCTGTTCTTTTGCCTGGGCTAAGAACTCTTGATTGACTGGGTCAAGTTCGAGTTCTTCTGGACGAACCACCAGGTCAGCTCCGGTCAGCTCGACCAGTTCACGAATCTCTGGATTGGTAAACGCCGCCTGTGCGGGGCCCCGACGTCCGAGGAGATAGATTTCTTTGACCGTACTCTTACGCAGCACGTCGAGCGCATACTCGGTAATGTCTGTTTTGGCTAATTCGTCAACTGAACGGGCGAGGATGCGCACCACATCCATGGCCACATTGCCGTTCCCTACCACAGCCACGCGTTCGATGTTGCTCAGATCGAAATGCAGATCGCGATAATCAGGATGACCGTTATACCACCAGACAAAAATGGTGGCGGAAAAGCTCCCAGGCAAGTCTTCGCCGGGGATGCCTAACCGCCGATCTGACTCCGTTCCGGTCGTGAACAGAAGTTGGTGATAATGGGCAAAGAGGTCCTCGCGGGAGACATCTTTGCCAAACGTTACATTGCCAAAAAAACGGAACCCTGGCCGGCTGGCCGTTTTTTCGTATTGCCTGATCACCGATTTAATTTTTTGGTGATCCGGCGCCACACCACCACGTACCAACCCATACGGCGTAGGGAGTCGATCGAAGAGATCGACCGTCACAGCCAGCCCGTCCTGTTTGAGCAATTCCTCAACAGCATAGAAGCCTGCAGGGCCAGAACCAAAAACGGCCACATGCAGCGGGTTTGATGGACTCCCAAGCAGTTCTTTCACAGGGTTCCTCTCCTCCCTGAACGAATCGTGAAACCCACAGGCAGCAGATTACTTCGCTACGATTCGCCCACCTGACCCGAGTTTCACTCCTGATAAAAACTCCAAAATAGCGATACTGAAGGCATCATTCCGGTCGCCGGCAACCATATGTCCAGCGCCTGAGACATCGACATAACGAGCATGAGGGACGGCTGCCAGAAACTCTGCCGCAGTTTCCTCGCTCACGACGTCGCTCATTTTTCCCCGCACGAGTAAGGTTGGGACGCGCAGCGCCCGTGCGGCGGCCAGCAACCGTTCCGGGTCCCGTGCGCGTGCGAAGCGCGCAGGACTGATAAGCTGAGGATCCCAATGCCAGCGGTAGCGTCCATCTGGACCTTTCCGCAGGTTTTTCTCCAGGCCGCTCAGGTCCTTCGGTCGCGGTCGATGGGGAATGTAGGCCGCGACCGCATCGGCGGCCTCTTCAAGATTAGCAAAACCCTCTGGCTTGCCAGTCATAAATGCGCGAATCCGATCAACTCCTTGCTGTTCGACGCGCGGGGTAATGTCCACCAGGACCACGGCAGCACTCAGAGGGCGTAGGGATTCCCCTTCTGTCAGCAAAGAGGTCATGCCTCCTAGCGAGGCACCAACGAGCACGGGGGGCCGATCGAAATGGCTGATTACGCTGCGTATATCCGCGACAAAGGTGTCAATGATATAGTTTCCATCTGACGCCCAATCGCTCTCGCCGTGTCCGCGCATGTCTAAAGCGACAGCATACCACCCTTGTGTAGCCAGGGCACGTGCAGTGCCCCCCCAGGCGTGACGCGTTTGGCCGCCACCGTGGAGCAGAAGCACAGGCGCTGCGTCTTTCGTTCCCCAGGCATCACCGATCAGATTCAGACCACTGTCAACCTTATAGGTGACTCGTTGTGGTAGGAGTGTTGACATCATCCCCTCCGGTATTTTTTAAATTTCTCGCCCTGCTCAACCTTTACCTATGTCCATACTCATCGTACATCTGCGCCTGTTTCCCTCGGCCTGAGCCGGTAGGACAGGCACAGCATGTCAAGGCAGAGCAAGCGAAATTGCACGGCACCCTAACATCTCGATTCAAGAGAGGCAAGTTGAATGGCCGCCAATTAGAGCAGGTTCCTTAGGACTACGGGACAAAACTCTCATGGCATGTCAGAAGGTTAAGGTGTCATTGCGAGCGCAGCGAAGCAATCTTTGCCCGCACACAGAGATTGCTTCGTCGCCTCTGGCTCTTCGCAATGACACGCTCCTCAAGCTTCGTCCAAGGCTTTTGTCTCACAGTCCTTAATCTTTTGGCTCGTTCTTGGTGATGCACCGAGGGAGGTGCGGACAGGACGCCGTACCCTGTTCTTCCGGTCAAGCGAGCGAGCGCGATCCAGAGTCCAAGAGTTGGCAAGATAGCAAAAAGAGATGGAGGACTCTCTGTCTCTCTCTGTCTCTGTCTCTCTCTGTCTCTGTCTCTCTCTCTGTCTCTGTCTCTGTCTCGCAGCTCTGTCGCTTATCCTCTGGAGCGATACACTTCGCATCCCCGCCTAATGTGCCGCCTCCCTGGCAGGGACGACAGCAGGCTCGAACGTCTCGATCTTGATGGGGCGAACAGGCACAACCAGCAAAATCGCCGCGCATACCACCCCAACGCTCGTTGAGACATAAAAGGGCAATAACCAATTCCCCGTTCCTGCCAGCATGTAGCCAGCTGTCAACGGACCAAGGAACCCCGCGAACGTTCCCAAGGTGTTAATCAGACCGAAAATTGCACCAGCGAGACTGGCATTAAACTCGATCGCCACTGTGGCAAATCCCGACAAGGCGATGGTGAATAATCCATAAAACAAGACCAGGAAGATCATACACAGCGTCACAGACGGAACGAGTGCAGCACTAAGGAGGAAAGGTAACGAAAGCGCCATGGCAATACCACCGAGGCGAGCACGGGCAAATTGCGGACTCCAGCCACGACGCAAGAGCCAGTCTGCCAGTGTCCCTCCGCCCACCAGACCAAGAAATCCCGCTCCGTGCAGCAGAATACCGATTGCACCCATCACGCCGAGGGACAGGCCGCGCGCTTCCACCAGATAGGTTGGGAACCAGAACAGGAAAAGCCAACCAATGTAGGCGAAGCACATATACGCGAGAGCAAGAATGAGCAGGGGAACGGTGGTGAAGAGAACACCGATCGGCAGAGGGGTCGTCGGTTTCGGGGCAGTGTTCTCCTCAATATAGAGACGCTCCTCTGCCGTAATGCGAGGATGTGCGCGGGGAGTATCGGTTGCGTACCAGAGCCAGACAGCAATCCAGATAAAGCCAATGAGGGCGTTAATATAAAAGACCATCTGCCACGAACTCTGTAAGATAATCCAGGTGGTGAGTGGGTACGCTATCATCTGCCCGACGGTGATCCCTGAGATGCTAAACGTATGGGCGCGACCGAATTCCTGCCGCGGAATCCAGCGCGAGTTGATGGACGCCGTTGCGGGAAAGGTCATAGACTCAAATGCGCCAACGAGAAAACGAAAGGCTAAGAGAAGCGCAAAGAAGCGCTCGCCGAGGGGGGTCAGCAGGGTAAAGAGGGAGAATCCGAAGAAAGCGAGAACCAAAACGTTGCGCCCACTCCAGCGATCCGCGATGACTCCTCCTGGAATTTGTAATAGCGCGTATCCAATCAGAAAGAGGGAGAAGACCCAGCCAAACTGATCTTTTTCCCATCCAGTTTCTCGCATAATGACTGGTGCGGCCACTGAGATGTTGACGCGATCGATATAGTTCACCACAGAGCCGCAAAAGAGCAGTCCAATCATGTTGTAGCGTACTGGCCAAGCCATGTGCCCCTCCTTACACGAACCGGGCTGAACTCTACTATGGATCAATGAACGAGGAAAGACAGCCCTCGGCGGCCACGGAGAGCACGAGGCCCCTTTCTGAAAAGACAGAATCTCTTGACAGCACGGAAATTCGCGCCATAGGCTAGCCGTGCGATTTTTCGCACAGGAGGTGCCCTATGAAGGCCGCGGTGATCGAAGAACTGAATAAACCGATGGTGGTGCATACCGACTGGCCGGACCCACAACCTGGCCCGCGTGATGCGATCATCCGTGTTGAGGCCAACGGGATCTGTCGCAGTGACTGGCATATGTGGGTCGGTGACTGGACTTGGATCGGCATGCAACTGCAACTGCCAAAGGTCATTGGCCATGAATTTTGTGGTGTGGTGGAAGAGGTCGGTCCACAAGTCACCAAGTGCAAAAAAGGGGATCGGGTGGTCTGCCCTTTTAACTTTAGTTGCGGGGCTTGTGAGAACTGCCTGGCCGGTCACCAAAACGTCTGCCCCAATATTGGACCAGCAGGCTTCGCATACAGTGGCGGCTACGGAAAGCTCGCGCATGTCCCTTTGGCGGATTTGAATTTAGTACCACTGCCAGAGTCAGTTCCTTTTGTCGAGGCTGCCAGTATGGGCTGCCGGTTCATGACCTCTTTTCATGGGATTGTGGATCAAGCGCGAGTCCAAGCCGGTGAATGGGTTGCCGTGCATGGCTGTGGTGGCATCGGCCTTGCCGCGGTGCACATCGCCTCGTCGCTTGGTGCCAATGTCATCGCCGTGGATATTAACGACAAGAAGCTGATGATGGCCAAAGAGCTGGGGGCGCTCCATACCGTAAACGCAGCCAAAGATGATGCACCGTCAGCCGTCCAACAGCTCACCAATGGCGGAGCGCACGTTTCGGTTGATGCGTTAGGGGAAGGGGTCACCTGTCGCAATTCAATGATGAGCTTGCGTACCCGTGGCCGTCACCTGCAGATCGGACTCACCACACAGAAAGAAAAGGGAGAGGTCGCGCTTCCGGTTGATCTGATAGTAGTCAAAGAGCTACAGATGATCGGCACTGTCGGCATGCAGCCGCATCGCTACCCCTCGATGCTGAGCATGGTGGAATCCGGCAAGCTCAACCCTGGGAAGCTCATTGGTCGGACGGTTCCTATCGAACAGGCCGGCGAAGTGCTTGCTTCGATGACGCAATACGCCACGCTTGGTGCGACGGTGGTAAACCAGTGGTAGCTGAGCACTGGGGGCTAGGTACTGAGTGTTAGTATCGCATTCGCGACGCGGTTTTCCTCTTTTTTCTCTAGTTCCTCGTCCCCAACCCCTAGCCCCGTCTACCACCACAGCCCGCCGTCCATATATTCCCATAGGAGGAAGGCGCCAACCTGGTAGTCGAAGACACGGGCGCCAGCAACAGGGATTTTGGCTCCTACGGCTACCGCGATGTGCCCGCTTCGTGAGAGCCCCTTGTATAATTGCGGTGTAAGCGAATAGACATCGCGCGCATCGCCTGCGACTTTGGTGTCTGCCTCAAACCCAACGCCCGGCACCCAGCCTCGCCTCAGTGGTGAGAACGGGAGCTGGAGCACTGCGCGATATAACATGCGGCGGGCTGCTCGATTCACCTCCACTGGCAGGACGGCCTTGATCT
>CAZCWX010000557.1:0-5496 GCA_964502465.1 uncultured Enterobacteriaceae bacterium
TGGAATGACCCTATCCATCGATAATAGTGTCATCGATCGGCTTGACCAGTTCTTCCGATGCAACTGGAGGCGGTAACACCTTGGCCCCTGGTCCCCAGATGGCATAGACCAGGAAACCAGCGCTGCCGATCACACCCGACAGATAAAATGGCCACTGTGGGTTGAGCGCCCAGAGCCAGCCACCGAACAGCGAGGCGGGAAAGACTGCCAGGCCGAGGATCAGGTAATACATGCCCACTACCCGTCCGCGCATTGCCTCGTCAGCAAGGTCTACAATACTTGCTTTGCGCGCGGGTTCTCCTATCTCTCGGAGTCCGGCGAGCACGAAGGCGACCACGCTCCAGACAAAGCTGGTCGCATGGACTAGTACCAGAGGAAAGAGGGCAAAACAGGCCAGTGCCCCGAGGATGAGGGGCTTGCGCGGACAGCAGTCGGCGTGTTTCGCCACGGGAATAGTAATCAGCATCGCCACCAGCATTTGTACACTGGTCAGGAGCCCAAACTGCACCGCCGAAAACCCTAGCACGTTCAGGATGTAGAGCACAATGAAGACATACGATAGGCCTGCGGCCCCACGTGCCAGGATATCGGCGAGCAGCAACCGTTTGAGGTGGCCATCCATGTCCTGCCAGACGTCGCGGAAGCGCACCTGTTCCTGAGGCGCCGCCCCGTTGTCGACAAAGTAGCGTCGGATCAAAACGATAGCCAGTAGCGCGAGTACGATGGTGATGCCAAACCCCAGGCGCATGCCACCAGCCACACCCAAGGTCGCGATCAGCACACTGCCGAGTGGCAGGGCGAGTGCCACCGGCAGCCGCATCAGGATGGACTGCAGCCCAAAACCGATGGCGCGCCCGCCCTCGGGAAGATTATTTGCGATCGTCGCGAAGACCGCCGGTAGGGTCAAACTCCCCCACGCTCTGACAAAGACCGCCCCGATGAGGATCCACATCCAACTCGGGCTGATGAGATACACCCCGTACCCGACCATCGCCAAGGCGGCAAAGAGCGTCAGGGCCAGGCGTTGGCCACAGTGATCGGTGATCCAGCCGCCCGGATAGCGGTAGAGGGCTCTGAGCAGGTCTTGCAAGGTGCCATAGCACGCCACCCCCATGGCCCCAGCGCCCAGAAGCTCAAGGTACTGGGGCATAAACCGACTCCAGAGGGCCTCGCCCATGCCCACCACCAGGAGGGCGGCAAACAGGACCGCGATATTGGGCTCTAACCCCAACCATGTGCGCCAGCGCTTAGGGAGTACCCCAAGGGGCCAGGGAATATGAGTCTGTCTTTCTTGATGCATCGCCGCACGCCTTTGGGTGAGAGAAGAGCACCAGACAAAGAGAACAGCTCGCATACGGAACAGCCTATCGAAGGCTGCATGCCTCACGACAAGCAGGAGGACTATAGCCTATTGGTCCCACGCAAGCAAGCTGTGCTGCCGAGCCTGTCCCGATGACGATGAGATCGTCCCGTTTCTGTGCTTGCTGCGCGCTTCAATAGTCTTCTGATCCTGCGCCTCTGGCACGCCCTCAGCACGATCAAGATTGCAGGCCGTGTCCGCGATGCCCGCAAACGTCACCGGGTTGGTCATGACGCTCAGCTTGCCCTGGGCATCGTAGCAATCGGGGGAAGGGATCTGCTGTTCGGCCAGCGGACAGAACGCCACCCCTAACCAGTCCACACAGGTCATGGCAGTGAAGGGATTGTTGATCCCTGGAGGGATCGCCCTTAGGGCGACTTCGACGAGCTGGTGGATGGCAAACTCCACGTCATGTTCCAGAGTCTATTGCGTACCGACAATGAAGGTGCTATTGATCTGCACCGCAGCCGGGCGATTTGCACACGATTGCAACATTTATCGCACAATTGCGACAGACAGCACCAGCCCCACGCGGTACCTTCCATCTCATGCGGCGCAGTAATCCTCGCTGCACTCTCCCCTCCTCCCTCAGGCGCAAGGCGTCAGAGTGCAGGAGGACCGTAACGCAGGAGAATAACATGGTACGCATGGTTGCAATGGTGCTCATCGGCATGTGCGCAGGGTAAATCATCTGAAGGCGTTGGGGCCGCGGGCGTCTGCCCACCGTTCCTGTCCTGTCAGGGCATATACCCCGCTAGACCTCAGCACTCGAGGCCTATATGCGCGGAAATTCCTGTTTGCGGGAGGGGTAGTTTGCCGAAGCGCACGCCGCTTTCTACCAGGCACGCGAGCTCGATCCAAAACTGCTCTATGTCGTCGCCTGGCTCGACGAAGTGGAACGGCGGCAAGCCGGTGGCGCCCGCCACGCCGACTATCTCACGCGCTCCCCATGAGCCATCGGCACCGCGTCGGGTCAGCTGCCGATCGCCAGCGTAGCTGAGTCCGAGTGCCAAGGAGTGGTTTCCAATCCGGATTGCTAATAACCTGGCGGAAACCGTGCTGCGAATGAAGGGCGAGGTGGTCGTCGTTCCGCAGAGCGGATGCCCTCCACCACGGGTGGAGCCGCCACCTACCGCTATTGAGCCAATCACAATGACAACAGGAGACTGCCATGCAGGTCCAAATCAATACCGACTATAATATTGAAGGTCACGAGGCGCTGGCCGCTCAGGTCCGTAGCATCGTGGAGAGCGCCCTGAGGCAAAGCAGCACGCACATCACGCGAGTGGAGGTTCACCTGAGCGACGAGAATAGCTCCAAAAACGGCCAGAATGACAAGCGCTGTATGATTGAGGCCCGCCTCGAAGGCCGCCAGCCCATCGCGGTCACGCACCAGGCAGCAACCATGGACCAAGCCGTCGACGGCGCTGCAGATAAGTTGGCCAGATTGATCGAGCACACCCTCGGGCGGCTGCGCCATCAAGAGAGTAACAGGACTGACCCGCCTCCGCCTGGGCCAAGACTCACAGAGCAGCTATGAGCGACACCACAGCGAGCCTGCGCTGCAAGCCCGACAGCGCCGGAACTCCCCAATCCGTCGTCCGCACCATCAAGGCCCTGGTCGCTTCAAGTATCGGTCAATACGAGCAATGGGTGCGCGCGTTAGCCGACTACTATCGCACGGTGGAGCTGGGGTTGGGTGCCTGCTTCCGGGGCACCGAGGCAACGGAATCGTCGCCCGTAGCGCGGGCTTACTGCCGTCCAATCATTACCTTTCCGTCTCAGCGAAGCCAAGGAAGAGTGGCGTAACGAGGCGAACCCTAACTGATGCCTTCGCAGATTCGGTCCAGAACACATGCAGAGGAGAAACCATGCAAAAACCTGCAAACGACGGAAACAACGCCACAAGTATGAAGGCCCTTATTTACCAGGGGGTGGGTTGCCGGGCCTGGGAAGATCGGCCCAAGCCGACGATTATGGAGCCAACGGACGCCATCGTGCGGATCACTACGACCACCCTCTGCGGGACCGACCTGCACATTCTCAAGGGAGACGTCCCAACCGTGACCAACGGCCGGATCCTTGGTCATGAGGGAGTCGGAATGATCGAGGCGCTGGGAACGAATGCCCTCAGCTTCCACACGGGCGACAAAGTGCTCATCTCCTGTATCACCTCCTGTGGCCGATGCAGCTTCTGCCGGAAAGGGATGTATTCCCAGTGCCGCACAGGCGGCTGGCTTCTTGGCAATCGGATCGACGGCACCCAGGCCGAATATGTCAGAATCCCCTACGCCGATACCAGCCTGTATGCACTCCCACCTGAGGCGGATGACGAGGTGGCGACCATGCTCAGCGACATTCTACCGACCGGCTTGGAATGCGGCGTGCTGAACGGGCAGGTGAAGCCAGGGGACATCGTGGCGATCGTCGGTGCCGGTCCGGTCGGCCTCGCGGCCCTGCTCACAGCACAACTCTACTCGCCCGCCGAGATCGTCATGATCGATCTTGACGGTCACCGGTTGGAGGTCGCCCGCTCGCTCGGCGCGACAACGGTCGTGAACAGCTCGGACGGAAAAGCCGTCGAGCGTATTATGGCGCTGACGCGTGATGCTGGGGTGGATGTCGCCATCGAGGCCGTTGGCATCCCCACGACCTTCGACATCTGCCAGTCGATCATCGCCCCTGGCGGGCGGATTGCCAACGTGGGCGTCCACGGCAAGCCGGTGAAGTTCCACATCGAGAGGCTTTGGTCCTACAACATCACGCTGACCACGCGGCTTGTGGACACGGTCACCACGCCGATGCTGCTCAAGATAGCTCAGTCAGGACGCCTCGACGCCAAGAAGCTCGTGAGCCACCGGTTCGAGCTATCGGACATCATGAAGGCGTACGACACCTTCGGGAACGCCGCAAAGGAGCGCGCTTTAAAAGTAGTGCTGAAGAACACGAGCGCAAGCGAAGGGTCTTTGAAGAAGAATCTTTGAAGGAAAATCTATGTACAAACACACCCGTGCTATCCACCCCATATACAATCTTCTACCCATGGAAATCGAGGGATTCGATTCCCTGGCGGAACGGGCCCTGGATATGCACTGGTCGTGGAATCATGCGACTGACCAGGTATGGTACCAGCTTGATCTCGCCCTGTGGGACCCCACGCAGAACCCCTGGGTTGTCCTGCAGACGGTCTCGCGCGATCAGATCGAGCGCGTGTTGGCCGATCCCGTTTTCCGCACAAACGTCAATGGATTGGTCGAAGCCGAGGCGCTCTACGACCTGATTGTCAGCGGGA
Organism: uncultured Enterobacteriaceae bacterium; assembly: GCA_964502465.1. GTDB lineage: Bacteria > Desulfobacterota > Binatia > Bin18 > Bin18 > CAZCWX01. Next base: position 4,653 of record CAZCWX010000557.1, read on the forward strand.
GGTGATCCCGGAGTCTTATACCCGAGACGAGAGCGGTACGCCCACGCCTGGGGCAAGCGGATGCGGGAAAGCGCGGTGTCTACGGCCTGCGCCCACCAGCGGACTGTACGGCGCGCATGATACCGCACTGCGACGGCGTTGCGATCCCACTTGAGGACGCATGCATCCTTGTGGCAGCGATGATGGCTTCGATCACCGCGTCCGGCCCCTTGTGGCCGACTCAGCATGACGGTGGCACCTTTTCCCATTGCTTTTTACGCTCCTTGTACGATTGTTGCAAGATCCCAACATATTGCGCACGTTTGTCATAGAGGGTGAGGGGAGACACGGTGTAGAGTCCGTCTTGGTGCACGCGTTGTTATGCAACGCGGAGAGCCGTAAGAAAGCGTGCATGGCGGCGATGACCACGTCAGCCACTGTGGGTCACGCAGCCGGTGCTGAGACAGTTTGTGCCTGCCCGAGAAAACGAGGGGGTGCCGACGCCATGACTGAGACCAAAGAGGTATGCCATGACAACGATTGACATCCACCAGAGACGGCTTGGGGTCTCTATGACCACACGCTGGCAGTGTCCATACATCTTTACCCCTGTGAGGCCCCCGCTGCCAACATGCTTGGCTGCGACAGATAGTAAGCAGCATATCTTGAAGAGATGGTTTAACTACATTGTGCGACGTGTGATTGTGGGTCCGGAAAAGCGACCGCCCTCTCCTCCTGAACACGAGGTGGACGAGCAACCCCCACAACCACCCTTTCTCTATAAAAATCATTGCTTTACCGAGGCATTTATCGCCCTCCGGGGACATCAGCTTACAGGAGAACTCGCCTTTACCCAGGCGACGAA
>CAZCWX010000558.1:0-3004 GCA_964502465.1 uncultured Enterobacteriaceae bacterium
GATTGCCCGCCAGCAGCAGGCAAGGTCGTGGGAGCTACGCGCAACAATGAGCCTTGCACGGTTGTGGCAACGACAGGGGAAGAAAGCAGAAGCGCGACAGATGCTGGCGGAGATCTATGAGTGGTTTACGGAAGGATTCGATACAGCAGACCTCAATGACGCCAAAGCGCTGCTTAAAGAACTGAGGAACTGATAGATCGCTGCTGCTGTTCAGAAACAACATCTTTGCCCCGTACCGACCACTCGTGGCAGCCCGTCATTCCGGGCGAGCACCGCGAGCCCCGGAATCCAGAAGCCAAAGCCTGGATTCCCGCCTGCGCGGGAATGACGAACCGGGAGAAGTCCGCTGTTTCTGCTTCTGCGCTTAGCGCTCGCGCTATGGAGGACTCGCAATGATAGGTTCACGCTGATTTCCTCATCTACCGCTTCCTACGGAACCCCACCTGGAGCCAGCTCTTTGAGTCGTGGGTACACTTCTTTGGCGAACATCGTCATGCCTTTGACCGTCTCCTGATGATCGAGGAACCCGGCCTGCCCCATAATGAGCAAATGACCAAAGCCGCCAACGTGGTTGTACATCTTGATGATTTGCCGATACACCGAGTCGGGGTTTCCGGCAAAGACCAGACCATGCTCCATGAACTCCTCCAGCTTAGGGTTCTGGAACAGCTTGAAAATACCGGCACCAGCCGAGCCCTTCATGGCGTTCGCCGTTACGGCGACTGGCTGATAGCCGGGAGGATTGGTGAACTGTAAGGGAACCTTGTTCGCCTCGACGTACCACATCAGCTTGCGTGCTCCGGCGAGACCTTCCTCATCGGTCTCTCCAGTGTAAACCAGCGCAGCATAAGCAAAACGGTCCGGGCCTGGCGAAGGAAGCTTGAGTTCAACCCGGTGGGTACGGTAGGCATCAAAAACCGCTTTCGTGCCCTGGAATCCGGTTAAAAAGCACGCAACCACATAGCCTCTCTCTGCAACTTGTCGAGCGCTGTCAGGGCTGAGGGCAGTGATCCACACTGGTGGATGTGGCTGCTGGTACGGCCGTGGCCAAATGTTCACTTGCCGGTGGTGAAAATACTTCCCTTCCCAATTGAAAGGACCATCATGGTTGGTCCACGCTTTTATGATCAGGTCGTGCGCTTCCCAGAAACGCTCCATCATCTTCGTCGGTCTATGGTTCCCCGCAGATATCTCATAGGGCACACCACGGACGAAACCGCACTCCAGACGGCCGCGTGAATAGACGTCAACCATCGCCATTTCCTCGGCCACCCGCACTGGTTCTTTGCGATTGGCAATCGGGTTGCCGAGAATGAGCAGCCGAGCCTTCTTGGTCTCGCGTGCAAGAATCCCCATGATAATTGGGCCGGAGGGATTGAGATTAGTTGCTGTTTGATGATGCTCGTTGACCATGATCTCCAGCCCCAGCTCTTCGGCGATCACCCACTCATCGATATAGCGGTGGTACAGATCGGCCCCGATCTTGGGATCATAATAGCGATTCGGCAGCGTGACTCGAATCGAGTCGTACTCTTTGGAATCAGGGAGTAGGTGGTAGGCGTTCTCGCTGAAATGCCACGCTTGCATGGTCCCTCCTGCTGGCAAAAAGGTAAAACGGAAGACGGAATGAGTAACCTCTCCCCTCCTCGTAAGGGCAGGTCTTCTCTCAAGGTCTTGTCTTTCCCGGCTTCCTGGATTCCCGCTTTCGCGGGAATGACAAAAACAGTGTGGTCCTTTCCAGCCCGTCATGCCCGCGCAGGCGGGCATCCAGGCTTTTCACCCAGAACTGTCGGCCTTTTTCTGGATTCCCGCTTTCGCGGGAATGACGCCGCGTCTTTTCACTCGGGTAAAAACCTACCCCTGAAAGTTTCCCCTCCCTCTTACGTTTTACGCTTTATTTTTTACGCTTTACGTCTTCGTTCACGAACGCACAGATTCGCTCAACAAACGCCCCCGGCTGTTCAACATGGGGAAAATGTCCTGCCCGCTCGATAATCTCTAGCCGGGCTTCAGGGATGGCAGCGCGATAGGCAACACCGTAATAATCCGGAGTGACAAATCGGTCACTCGCCCCCCAGAGCAGCAGAGTAGGGATATTGATCCGGTGCAACCACTGCCGCAGCTTGGGATTGTGAAAGTAGGGCTCCCAGGCGTAGAGTGCTGTCGTTTCCCGATTCCGTGCAAGCACAGTCAGCTCATTGTCTGACAACGTGGTGTAGTCAACGCTTCCCTGGGTCGGATCGTGGTATTGCAAACGTACAACCTCAGTTGGTGAGAGAGCAAAGATATCCGCGATGTCGCGGGTTTCCCGATCGCCGACTTTGATCCCCACCGGAGCCACTAAAATAAGCTTGGCGAGCCGGTCGGTGCACTTGACCGCCATTTCCGCCGCGATCCAGCCGCCTAACGAACAGCCGACAACGATCACCTCACGAAGGTTCTGTTCAGTGAGGTGATCGAGATAGAGATAGGCCAGATCGTCAATAGTGTCGATATGCTCCGCCTCTGGAGAATGGCCAAACCCGGGATGAGAGGGAGCGATAACATGGCCGTACGCAGCCAATAGGTCGAGACACGCTCCTTTTGGATCAAGGCCTTCTTCACCATGCAGGAAAAGGATCGGGCGTCCCTGCCCCCGTTCGACGACTTCGAGTTGCACACCGTGCACAGTCAGGCGACCGACCTCAGACGGATTGTTTATCATGGACCTTAGCTAGCATGGCTGCCTTTCCCGGTCATCCCCGCGCAGATATCCCATACGGAACACAGGCGTGTGCTCTTTTCTTTCTTGGTATTTTCTGACACAGGAAGGGGCCAGGAGGATGGGACCGATGATTCGGATGAACGAAGGCTACTTGAAGCTGCAAGCGTCGTATCTGTTTTCAGAAATTGCCAAGCGCGTGAACACCTACCAAACCCAACACCCTGACCAGAAGATCATCAGACTCGGTATCGGTGACGTGACCCGTGCATTGCCAGCCGCTTGCATCGAGGCGTTCCACAA
>CAZCWX010000559.1:0-6059 GCA_964502465.1 uncultured Enterobacteriaceae bacterium
ACACCACACGAGCAGGGCTGGCGGCAAGAAAAGACAAACAGGCAGTGCAGATTTCCTGCACGTCGGCAGTAGGCTCAGACAGCCAGCCTTGACGTTGGAGGAACGTAACCAGTGCAGTTCTGCGAGCTTCGTGCCGCTGGCGTTCGCGTTGGACATCCACTGCGTCCATGAGCCCTAACGTGAACCGCTCTTGGAGATCGAGCCCCTGCCAAAAACCGGCAAAAGGCAGCATGTCATGCGTATTCATGCTCGCCACCGCATCGGTAGGGGCGGCGTGCAAAGGGCCCTGATCGAGCGTGGGAAACTCATACTGCACAACATACATACGGTGTATGCCATGCTGTTTCATGGTCGTATTGACCTGGGCGGGAACGGTGCCAAGGTTTTCTCCGACAATCATGGCCTGATGCTGGTGAGACTCAAGGGTGAAGACTGCATACAGCTCTTCCGCCGGGTAGCGGACGTACACCCCTTCGCTCGGCGTCACCCCTCTTGGCACCCAAAACAGACGGTGCAAGCCCATCACATGATCGATGCGCAAGATTCCAGCTTGTCTCAGGTGATGGCGGACATAGGCAATCACATAGCGATAGCCCTGTGTCCTAATATGCTCTGGATGCAGCGGAGGAAACCCCCAGTTTTGCCCTTTGGTAAACACCGCATCTGGGGGCGCACCACCATCAGCGTCGATGGCAAACGCCTCGCGCTCACGCCACACATCATAGCCGTACCGATGTACGCCTAATGGCAGGTCAAGATACAGTTGCGTTCCCTGCTCGGCAGCGTGTCGCGAGAGCGCCTGCAGTTGCTCGTGTGCGATCCACTGCACATAGAGATGGTAGCGCCTGACTGCCTCATCGGTGTCCCCTTCCTGCAGGATCCCGTCTCGGAGCGGGTGCGGCCACTGCGGCCAGGGTCTCTGCAATTGTTCTCCCACGCCCCGAAAGCGTGCGTAGTCTTCCACCGCGGGATGGGCCTCTACATACTGACGAAACAGGTGCTCGCGTGCTCCTGGGTTGGTAAAGAACACCTGCGCGAGTTCCTCGAAGACCTGCCGCTTTGCCGCCATCTGGCGACGGTAATCGACGAGAGGCAACGAACGTAACGTTGCCAGTTCTTGCTGGAATTCGGCTGAGGCTAACAGGGTCTGTGCTTGCGGACTCCGCTGCAATTCCGGGACCCGTGTCACATCGATGTAAAACTCATTCCAGAACAGGCGACTGACTGGAGCGTAGGGGCTTGGCTCGAAGGGCTCGTCAAGGAACGCGGTCAGCAAAGGTAAGGTCGCGACGACGTTCCCCTCTACCCCAGCAGTCCAGTCCACTAACGCCTCAAGATCCGCAAAGTCCCCGCCTCCCCAGCTGTGCTGCGAATGGAGCGCGTACAGTGGCAGAAACATCCCCCACAACTTGTCCTTTGTGACAAACGCTCGTCGAGGGGCAGACAGCACCACACTGCTCCATAGCTGTCCCTGGACCTCGAATCGGAGCTGATGGTATCCCAGCGGCAGTGGTCCAGGCAGGAGCAGTTGCCGTGCAACGTACAGGACACTTTCGACTTCTGCCGTACGCACCACTGCGCAACGGTCCACCTCATACCCCCAACGCCTTTCCTCTCCAGTCTCCAGTGTCAGATGGCAGGCCACAACGCTGTCCCCCTGCACCCTTGCCGGCACATGGACCTCTACCGGAGTGGGCTCTCCATTCCAGGCCACGATAATTGGCTCACAGAAGCGCTGCCAGAGTTCCTGACGGCGTGCGCGCAGCGCAGCGGCAACGTCTTGCATGGTCACTATGGGCACACCAAGGGTTTGGAGGGTGCGTAAGAGTGACTCTGACGAGGCGACTTTCCGGCGACGGAAGACGTCGTAGTAGGCAGTCTGCACGCCGTACAGGTGCGCCAACTGACGAAGCTGCTGGATGTGACGTGCCATCACCTCTCCCCGCCGGTCTCAATAGTGACAAGATGCGTGGTGGAGAATGATCTCTCTCAGGTACTGACTTTACCGATAAACCTTCAGAGGGGAGCGAGGACCAGAGTTGCCTGTCGCTCCCCTCTGTTTTACCGCTTGCCTACAGGGCGAGCATAAAGGCCACCAAGTCTTTCTTCTCCTGGTCATTGAGCTTGAGTTCCAGCACCAGATTGAAGAACTCGACGGTATCATCCAGTGTGAGTAACCGCCCGTCGTGCAAGTACGTAGGCGAGTCTTTGATCCCCCGCAACGGGAAGGTCTTGATCGGCCCATCGGCACTCGCCATCCGGCCATTGACCATCTGCGGCTGGTAGAAGCGCTCCACTTGGAGATTGTGCATCAGGTTATCCGTGTAGTAGGGCGCCGGATGACAGCTCCCACACTCGGCTTTGCCGAAGAACAACTCCTGCCCGCGTACCTCTGCCTCGGTCGCCTTGGCAGGGTCAAGCTTCCCTAAGACCGTCAGCTTGGGGGCCGGCGGAAAGTCCAGCAGGGCCTGAAATTCCGCCATAAAGTGCACCTGACTGCCCCGCTCCAGAATGTTAACCCCTTTCTTGGTGGCAATCACCGGATCCCCGTCGAAATACGCCGCCCGCTGCTCAAATTCGGTAAAGTCCTCGATGCTCTTCAACGCCCGCTGTGAGCCGAAGAGGCGCTGGACATTCACCCCACGCAACGTGGGCGTATCGATGCGGTGACGAAACTCTTGGGGCCGAATGTCCCCCACCAGATGGGTCGCGGCATTGGTATGGCCGTTGGCATGACACTCGAAACAGCTCACCCCGCGACTGGGCCGTTCCGTGCGGCGGTCTGCGGTCTGGTTGAACTGTTGCTGGGGAAAGGGGGTGACTAACAACCGTACCCCTTCCAGTTGCTTGGGGTTCAGGATGCCGTTGAAGAGGGCATAATAATTGTCGATGGTGACCAGCTTGCCCTGGGAGACATCGCCTAAATCAGGCCGGGTGGTCAAGTAGATCGGGGCGGGAAACTCGGGCAGGAAATGGTCGGGGAAATCAAAATCGAGGTCAAAGCGGGTGAGGTCACGGCCTTCCTGCTTGTTGATTTCGTCAATGTGGAACTGGGGAAAGACCATGCCGCCTTCTGCCTGATGCGGGTGCGGCAGCGGCAGAAAGCCTTGCGGGAACACCCCTTTCTCGCGCATTTCTTCGGGACGCATCCCGGCCAGTTGGTCCCAGGTTACGCCTACGGGGAGCTTGGCGCGGACGCCTTCTTGAATCGGCTTGCCGCGGGACATTGTGACGCCCTTGGCGGGACGATTGCTCAAATCATAGCGCTCGTTGAGTAAGTCCATTTGCCGCTTCATAACTTCAGGCTTCGCCTTTTTCATGCGCTCCACGGTGGTAGCGAAGTCTTCTGTGATCACCACCGGGGCATAGCTCGATGGCTTCTGTTCAGCTGTTTGAGGATACGCAATGCCTGAGCCGATCAGCACCGCGCACAGTGCCCCAAACATGATGAATTGAATAAAGCCTCGTCTCATACGTGGTCCTCCTCTGTTCTTGGTTCAGTGGGCTCGTTGAGCATCCTAAACACTCCTCCCCTGAGACTGACGAGCGAAACGATACCGATCTACCTTGCGGGGGTGCGCGATAAGAATGCATAAGCGGTGGCCTGTCGCACCTGCTCCTTTGATTACCGCTCTGCGACTCGGGCACCATATCCCTGCCAGAGTGGCGACGCCGCTGCCTGCGACAGACGTTCCGAGGCAAAGAATTCGTCCGGAATGTCAACATCGTGGCGCACCTCGCTCACTCTCAGTTCGGTGCTGGTGCCAGCTTGCCTATCCTGCATCCGCATCACGAGGGGTGTGGGAACGCCATCAATGACAGTGACATTCTCAAAGACCTCAGTCTTCCACAGCACCCCCGCCCGGTCATAGGAGTCGCGCTGGAGTGGGAGCATAGAGTCGGCTGCAACCCAGGTGAGAATGCGAGAATAGTACCACTGTTCGTGCGGGACTTCTTCTATTTTGTATGCACGTCTACCTGCGCGCTCTTCTTCGCCGAGGAATCGGTACGCTCCACGACGACTCACGAAACCGAGGTCCGCATAGGTAAAGTCAGTATTAAGAAAATGCTCGTCAGCATTGACGGGAATGATCTTGCGCACTCTGGGCAGAGGAGGCGTGTATAACCATCTGGCATCAGCCTCGCCCGCCCGTTCCCAAATCAGCAGTGCGGTTCCTTTCAGATCCTCCGGTTCCAAGAGGACGATGAGGGTGCGCTTTCCGTCAGCCAATGGCTTAAACGCCTTGCCGGCCACCCATTGGGTTTCCTCGCCCTGCGGCCCTTTCACAAGGAACACAACCTTGCGTGTGCTTGGACGCGAGGGCTCCAGCGCATCTTTCATCCGTTGAATAACCTCTACGGCATCCGGTGGTGCGGCAGTGGCGGGCATGCTGGCAAACAACCATCCAAGCACAAAAGACAGACAAGCAAGCGGAAAAGCCGTGCGAAACCGCTGCATCATAAAAACCTCCTTCTTTCACTGCGCCCTGCGAAGGGCAATCTTTCTTTACGCAAAAAGTCAATCGTCCCAGCCAACATCACCCAAACATATTGTTCTCCTCCTTCCACCAAAGTTCACGGTACAGGACACAATGTTCCCTTGCAATTATGCTAGTCAGCCAGGCTGTAGGCTTAAGGAAAAAGCAACATTTTCCCTTACGACGCAGCAGTGGAAGTGGGTTGTTCCAGTCTGCGTTTGATGGCCTGGATGAGGTCTTCATAGGAGGACCGACTGAGGATGCGGGCAAATTGATTGCGGTAATTGCGGACCATGCTGACGTTTTCAATCACCACATCGTAGATAAGCCATCCCTCTGCACTCCTGTGGAGTCGATAGTCAATTGCAAAGGTCCTATTCTGGGCAGGGTCGAAGACACGGGTGTTAACCTCGGCAAAGTCGCCCTCAACCTGCTCTCTGTCATAGAAGACCTGCACCTCCGCGGCATAGCGATCCAACGTGCCACTATAGGATTGTTCAACCAAGTCCGTAAAGAGTTCGGTAAACTCTTGCCGCTCGTCCGCAGTGCGGTCGCGCCAATGAACGCCCAGGGAGCGCCGCGCGAGTTCTTCCGCATCGAAGAGGGGCAACACGAGCGCTCGCATTTGTGCCAGCCGCGCTTGACGTCGTTCGGCCCCCCGCAAGGCTGGATCTTGGAGAACGGCCACGACCTGATTCACCGTCGCGCGAATCGTCTCCATCGGGGAGTCCGCAGCCCAGCTACTGCCATACAAGACCAGCACCCAGGCACTGACAACAGTCCATAACACAGAACGGAACGTTTTCACGAAAATGAGAGTGAGAGGCATTACACCAATATTCTAGTTCTCACGGATTTCGTGGTGGACTTATAACTGCCCCAAGCGATTGGATGATTCCCGGAGTTTCATCATACTGTGGTTGGACAAAGCCACATATATGGAGCAGCAAGAACCATCCAACCGAAGAGGCAAGAGTATCTGTGTACCATGCCAAAGTGAAGCTGACTCTGTGAGACGAGTGGATGATCCACAGCAGTTTCGGCAATGGCTGGAGCAGCTGCGCGCCCAGCACCCGGAGTTATTTCCCACCGCTATCAGGCGCGGGTTTACGTTGCATGACTCGTACCGTTCGGTCAAACAGGGCCTGCGCTTGCGTCGCATCAAGCTCAAAGCCACGGGCGAGGTTTACCTGGTGCGACCTGCTACCGGGTTGCCATACTTGGCGGCCCAGACCAAGGAGGGGGAAAAAGCCCGGTACTTGCGGCAGTGGGGTGTCCCCTTTGCCGCACTGGCCTATGTCTTTGGCCGGAACGCGATGTTTTACTATCGGGCATGGCTCCACCTGGGGCGGCCCCAACTCGTGGGGACCACGGTCAAGCAGGCGGCAGACTCGCCCCTGCACTTGCTGGCGGAGGAAAAGCATACCTGGCTCAACGGCCAGCGGCACTATGTGGCCACAACCGTTGGTGCGGGGTGTTTGCTCGGGGCCGCGGTGGTAGCGGAGGCGTCGACGGAGGCCCTGCGAGCGGGCTACGGCGAGTTTCTGACGGAAGCCCGCGACTTGGCCCCCACTGATCAGC
>CAZCWX010000560.1:0-4780 GCA_964502465.1 uncultured Enterobacteriaceae bacterium
TAACAAACATGCAGCGAAATGAGCCAGTGCGGAATCATGGTACAGTCTGAGGTCGGGCACCAGGTGACGCCCGCGTTTCTCCTGCCCGCGGGTCGTTCCACTGGTCAGAAAAATCTTTTCTGCTGGACCGCACGTCAGGTCTAGCTCTTTGAAGGCCACCGTTGGGACTGCTGGAATATCTTGCCAGCGGGTGACCGTTTCTGGAGTCTGCCCTCGTGCCAGGCAGAAGCGTTGATAAGGCAGATTGTGGTGGAATTGATGAGCAAAAACCACCAGGGCTATCGTATTAAAATCTTTGCCTTCGGGATTATGGATGAAATCAAGAACCTGGCGAGAGACCTCAGTAAAGGTCACGGTATCTTTTATATTCATAAACGTGCAATTGTCATTCTGAGTGAAGCAAAGAATCTTACACTTCACTTTGGTCTCCTGCGAGATGCTTCACTCCGCTCTGCTTCGTTCAGCATGACATGTGTTTCGTCGTGCGCAAACTCCCCTTATGGGGTTGGCCGCTTGGTGCAAATGGGATACGATTCTTAGCTCTTTGTGATTTCTCCCGAGAGACAGGAGGGAGCATGGCTGACGTACAAGAATTGTACGATAAGGCGTATGACCTGCTCTGCGACGGCAAGGCAGAAGAGGCGATTGCCGCGTATCAAGCGATTCTGGAGATCGATCCTACCCACATCGAAGCGGTCCATGACCTGGCGCATGCCTATGCTGACCATGGCATGCTCGATGAAGCGATTGTGACGGCCCGCCGTCTCACTGAACTGACTCCAGATGACCCCTTGGGCTTTACCATTCTCTCACGCTTCTACCAGCAAAAAGACCTGGTGCCCGAAGCTGAGGCTGAAGCGGCAAAAGCGCGCATGCTCGACTGGAAGCGACAATTGCTGGAAAAGCAAGCCGAGAAAGCGCAGAAAGACTAGCAGGTTGTTATGGCTGAGCACAGCGACGCCTATATCATTGGCCGACTGATCAAACAGACCCGCTTACTGATCGCTACGGATGATACCATCCCTATAGAGACCAAACTGCAAACGCAAGCGATGCTCAAAGAATTTGAGGCGGAAGTCTCGGTCGATGAAGATGAGCAAGATCAAGCGGAAGTGCGTGGGCAATACTACTTCCTCTACGATCAGCTGTCCGCCTACCCTGACGTCGAAGCGTTGCTCTTCGCTATGCGCAATTTTATTTCGTACCTGTAGAAAGGAACGCAACCGTATGCCCCATCTCCGGTCGAATGGTATGCAACTGTACTACGAAGAACACGGCAGCGGCGAGCCGCTGGTCCTGATCATGGGTTTCACCGTGAGCTCGATCGGCTGGCATTGGAACGTTCCGGCCTTTGCTGAGGATTTTCGGACGATTGTTTTTGATAACCGGGGAGTCGGGCAGAGCGATAAACCAGATGAGCCATATTCAATGGCCATGTTTGCCGACGATACCGTCGGAGTACTCGACGGACTCGGTATCGATCAGGCGCACATCTTTGGTATTTCTATGGGAGGGATGATCGCCCAAGAGTTTGCTTTGCGCTACCCGCAGCGGGTCAAGACCTTGATTCTCGGTTGCACCAACTGCGGTGGACCGAATGCTGTGCTGTCGAAAGACCCGGACGTCCTCAATCTCCTTGGCGATATTGAAGCGACTGACGTACAACAGGCGGCTCTTGTCATGACAAAAGTCGCGGTGACGCCATGGTTTATGCAGAAACATATGGATGTGCTGCTGCAATTGAACCAACTGTCCATGCAGTATCCCACGCCGAAGCATGGCATGGTGCGCCAGATGCAGGCAATCCAAGGGCACGACACCTACGAGCGTCTCCCCCAGATCACCGCGCCAACATTCGTGGTGACCGGCAAAGAAGATGGATTGGTTCCACCAGAGAACTCAGTGACATTGGCTCAGCGCATTCCCAACGCGGACCTCTCCATCCTGGCTAATGCCAGCCATCTCTTTAACATTGAGTTACCCGACACCACTGCTGAAATGGTAAAAGGATTTATCCGCCGTCGCCATGAGTGGGCGTAAAAGAAGCAGTCAGCTCTCAGCGATCAGCCGAGAAAAATGGGATACTGTGAAAAGTGTTCAGTAGAGTATGCCGCAAAGAAAGGAAGTGAAGAGCGCGACTCAGCCTTCGATCCCTTTCTTTGTGCGTGCTGGAAGCTGACTGTTGGAAGCTGACGCTGGGTTATTGTCCGCCAGCTTTGGCTTGTCTCAACTCTTCCTCGATTTTCTTTTTCTCTTGTTGGCAAATATCGAGGGCTTCTTGGGTCTGGCGTTCGCGCCCGATCAGTCCACTGAGGCGCTGGTTTTCATCCATGACGTTGCGCAGATTCGTGTCAAGCTCCTCGTTTTTTGCACGTAAGCCACCGACCTCACCGGGAAGAACACTAGTCAGAAAGCCAGAAGTGAGGCCGAGCCGCTCAAGGGCTAAACCACTCAAAATCAACGACAGCCACAGCACCCCAACCCCGACATAGTGCCACACTGCTTTACTCAGTTCATCCTCTCCGGTGGATGGTTTATTATCTGCCATGCAGATCCTCCTAGAAAAAAGTTGCGTCACCCTAACAGAAAAAATTTTACAAAAAAAGTTGGGGACTCAGCAACTTTGCCTGTTAGTATCGGATAGTGCCAGATACTCGGTCAAGGCATCTCGGGTGCTCGGAAACGCCAGCTCATCCCAGGGCACCTCTGTTGGGGCAAAGGTTTGCACTTCCAGGGTTTCATCCAGCGCTTGCAATTGGCCGCCGACCACATCAGCAATATAAACCACCACGACGACCGAATAACCAGGATAGGAGTAGACATTGAGCAAGCGTCGTATTGCCACCTGGAGATTCACTTCTTCGAGTGTCTCGCGCACAGCCGCGTCCTCAACGCGCTCTCCGCGGTCAAGAAAGCCACCTGGGAACACCCATTTGCCGTAGCTCGGCTCGATACCACGTCTGAGCAAGACGATCTTATTCTCCACAATAGGGATGGTGCAGGCGGCTACTTTTGGGTCGTCGTAAAAAATAAAGGCGCAGTCGTGGCAAACGAGGCGCTTGGGTTCGATCACTTTTAATCGCTGACGGGTTAACGAACCCCCACACTTCGGGCAGAAGCGAAAATCTGGACCATGATGGTGGTGATCGTGATGGTCATGATGGTCGTGGGCCATACACTTATCTCTTTCCTTGAGGGTGTATGTGTACTATCACATGCTGCGCCTCGGACCTAGAGCGGCAGGGAGGAATAGCCATGTCACCTTGGCAAGTATTCATTCTGGGGATTGGACTCGGGCTGGGTGCCGGCATTACCCCAGGTCCGCTCATGGGATTGGTCATTCAGGAGACGTTACGCGGTGGCTGGCGCTCTGGGATCCTTGTCGCCCTGGCCCCACCTGTCGCTGATCTTTTCGTCATCGCCCTGTGCTTTCTGGTGCTTCTCCACCTGCCTGCGTGGTTTTTTCCCGTACTCGCTGTGGGAGGCGGCCTCTATGTCATATTTTTGGGGTGGGAGACCCTCCGTACGATTCCCTCGGTTGAGGCAACTGCAATGGCGGACCCATCTGATGCGAAACGCAGCTTCCTGCGAGGAGTGCTGGTCAACCTCCTTAACCCGCACCCCTATATGTTTTGGGTGACTGTCGGTGGGCCGCTCGTCACGCAAAGCTATCGGCAGTCTGCTTTCATGGCAGTCGTCGCCTTTGTGAGCGGATTCTACGGGTGTTTGGTCGGATCAAAGGCGCTTCTGGCTCTGCTGGTTCACCGTGGTCGAACGCGGCTGCAGGGGAGAGGGTATCGGTTGGCATTACGTGCAACAGGGGGATTGCTGCTCGTGTTTGGCGCGATGCTGCTCTGGGGAGGAGTGAAAACGGTCTGGTTCGGGCCTTGAGGCCGCACCGCGTGAGATTCCAATCCCAACTAGACAAACTCAAGCGGACCATTTACACCAAAACGCTATGGAACCACATAGCCAATTCGTTCGTGTAAACGGAATCCGACTCCATGTTGCTGACTGGGGTGGTAGCGGACCTGATCTCCTGCTCCTCCATGCGAATGGGTTTCTCGGTTGGGTCTATCGTAAGATGATTGCCACACTGGTGGATCACTACCATGTGTGGACGTTGGATTTACGCGGTCAGGGTGACAGCGAGCAACCACAGCTCGATGAAAACCACTGGAGTAACATGGCGCGTGACGTGGAAGAGGTTATTGCGTACTTTGGGTTCCGTGATTTTTATGGGATCGGTCACTCAGGGGGCGGTGCGTTACTGGCACTCTACGCGGCGACCCACCCTCAGCGCGTGAACCGTCTTGCGCTGCTCGAGCCGGTAACGATGCCCCATGAGCCGTCGTTTTTTGCCCGACTCTCGGCTGACAATCATCCCTTTGTCGAGCGAGCGCGCCGTCGCCGAGTGGTGTGGGAGGGCCGCCAGCAGTTGTTTGAGGCGTACCAGGGAAAAGAGGCATTCGCCGCTTGGGATGAAGACGTGCTGTGGGATTATGTCAACCACGGAACCGCCGATTTGCCTGACGGTGGTATTGCCCTGAAGTGTTCTGGCGAGGTCGAAGCGCATGTTTTTGCTCACACCATGTCGATCGATATTTTTTCGCAACTCACTCAGATCGATTGTCCAGTCCTTGTCTTGCGAGGTGCCCTGACCGATATGCCTCTTTTTCTCGTCGCTGAACGTGTGGCCCAGAAGATTCCGCAGGGCTCGCTCGTCACCGTGCCGGACACCAGCCATTTCCTGGCCATGGAGAAACCTGAGGAAGTGGCG
>CAZCWX010000561.1:0-4859 GCA_964502465.1 uncultured Enterobacteriaceae bacterium
CCGCTCCCACGCAACCACCACAGGAACTGCCTCCGCAAGAGACAAGACACCCCTCTGTCTCTAAAGGTGCAAAGGAGTTTGAACTCCCAGCAATGATTATCCCAGGCCAGCAGGACACGCCATCTTTATTGCCTATCACTCTGATGCTCCTAGCTGTATTAACAATCGTCCCCGGGATTTTCCTGCGCCGTCTGGATGTAGTGGTGAAAGACTCGCCCGAATTTGAGGATGCTCTCCGCATCTGGCTTCCTGTGATCCTCATCAAACACCAGACACCACGCGCATTGAAAAGATTCTTAAATCGTGTGCGGTATTTCGCGATGCGCCAGCGTGCCCCACAGCCGTTCGATACTGCCTGGAATCGGCTCCGTGCATGGATCAGTCGGACAAATGGGTTCGCCCAGAGGAATGGAGCGCCTAAACAACAAGCAGAGTCTATTCCGGAATCCCTCCTTGTCGCGCTCAGCGCTTTTCAACACAGTTACTCAACTGCAATAGAAGTAGATAAAGGATTCCTCCCGAACCTCAACGAACTGATAAAAGCCGAACAAGTATGGCGGAGAGAACAGAGCGGTCAGGAGTCGCAAGTCCTCCAAAAAGCTTTAGAAGACCATAATAACCGATTCGATAATTGGTCAGCTATGGTCTCATACTGGAAGACATTTGTAGAGCTGTCGAAAGGAATCCATGTGCGCTCGTAATGGAGTTGAAGGTTGATAATTTTCGATTCAATCCCTACAGCTTTATTCCAACTCTGATCCCCTCACCCTGGCCCTCTCCCACAAGGGGAGAGGGAACCTGTATCCGAGAGGACTTAGTACAACACCTGGCTCTCCTTGAGCCGGGCGATTGCTTGTTCAGCGTAACCGAGCAAGTCGCACATCACATAGTCAGTATCTGCACCCAGCAATGGCGCGGGAGCCTGGACACCATTTGGTGCGTTGGTGAAGCGCCAGGGGATGCCTGTGTGTGTTTGCTCCCCGACTTCTGCGTGTGACAGCCGAGCGAAGAAGCCGCGCTCGTTGAGATGCCGGTCTTCTGCCAGGTCTTTGCTGTTCATCGATGGGAACGCCGCCACGCCCGCAGCCTGTAAAACGTGCGTAACTTCCCATTTCCCGCGCTTCTCTGTCCACGCCGTCAGGATTGTTTCGAGTTCGTCTTCGTGTGCTTTGCGATCTTTCCCAGTACGAAAACGTGGATCGGTCACTAGCTCTGGTTGCCCAATTGCCCGGCACAGCGCGTGCCACTCTTCTTCAGTGCCACAGGCGATCGTCACCCATTCATCGTCTCCAGTGCAACGGAAACAGTTGTGTGGTGCCATCCACAGATCGCGGTTGCCCATGCGCGCAGGCTGTGTGCCGTTCATAGCGTATGCCATCCAGCCTTCGTGCATCAGTGCGGCCACGCCTTCCCACAGCGACACATCGATGTATTGCCCCTGACCAGTGCGCTTCCGGGCAGCCAGGGCGGCGCAAATCGCCACTGCCGCGTTAATGCCGCCGTTCGGATCACCGTAGGAAATACCGACTTCCTGCGGTCCACCTTCCGGATAGCCAGTCAACGAGGACAGGCCGGTCAGTGGTGCAACTGCCGGTCCGTAGCCCATGTATTTGCTTTGCGGGCCGGTATGACCATAGCCGGCAATCGAAGCCATGATGATGTCCGGTTTTAACTGCTTGAGATCGTTGTAGCCAAGTCCCAGGTGTTCCATCACCCCGGTTGCGAAGTTATCTACCACCACATCGCAGTGTTTGATGAGTTCCCGAGCAATGCCTATGGCTTCACGTTTGCCCAGGTTGAGCAGCATGCTTTTTTTGCCCTGATGCCATTGGTTAAAGTATCCAGACCGATTGAGGCCCGGCTCCATACCGGTGGGATAAATGGGGACACGCCGTCCAAGATCTGGCCGGACCTGCGATTCAATCCTGATGACTTCGGCACCCAAGTGTGCGAGATGCAGGGCACAGAACGGACCAGCCCAGGCCCAACTGAAGTCGGCCACTCGCACTCCGCGAAGTGGGAGACTAAAAGCTGGAGACTGGAGACTGGCGGTTGTGGATTGAGGATTGCTGGCCTCTGCCAATGAGCTAAGCACCTGTTGATTGTGTTCACCAAGCTGTGGCGCTGGACGGCGAATGTTCCACCATGGCTTACCTAACTGATACGGCGGACCGAGGTGTGTGAGTGTGCCAGCTTGGGGATGTGTCACTGCGACAAAGAAATTGCGTGCACGCAATTGTTCTTGCTTCGCCAGATCAGCCATCGAGAACACCGGTGAGAAGCAGATCCGGCGCTCTTGTCCAGTCCGCCACAGGTCCTCGACTTTCCAGCCTTGAATCCACTCCTCAATATAGGGTCGAAGCACGTCGGCATTCTCTGCCCGCATAAAGGGGTCTTTGAAGATTTCCCAACTCGCCCACTCTGGGTTGCCCATCAGATCAATCAACCGCTCCCATTGATCCTGTTCGACGTTGACCAGGAAGATGAGGCCATCCTGGCACTGGTAGATCCCCCACGGATAGATGAGCCGTTTGCCTAAGCGTGAGGCAACCTGCCCACGATAGGTATAGTAGACGAAGTTCTGCTCCAGGAACGAGGCAATGAAGGCCTGTTCAGACAGATCGATATGCTCCCCCTGCCCGGTCTGGAGCGCTTGATAATATCCCCCGAGTGTCGCTACCGCCGCGGCCAGCCCCCCCTGAAAATCCGCTTGATGACCAAACGCTTTCAAAGGAGGCAAATCTGGCCGATCCGACGCGCCAGGACTTAACCACGCCCAGCCACCACCATGCGCGAGAGTGATTTCATAGGCCTGGTAATGCCGATACGGTCCAGTTAACCCGAAAGGCGTAATCGAACACATAACGAGTCGAGGATTGAGCTGCCGAAACGTCTCATACTCAAGCCCCAATTCTTTCATCAGTGAGGGTGGATAATTGTGGATGAGCATATCCGCCCAGGCGATGAGGCGGCGGAGCTGCGCTTTTCCTTGATCCTGACGCAAATCAAGCGTTACGCCACGTTTGTTGGTGTTCAACGCCAGAAACAATCCGCTCTTTTCTGGATGTGGGGTCCCAGCGGGAAACGGCCCGCGCTGGCGTGCGCTATCACCGTGCGGAGCCTCAACCTTGATCACGTCCGCTCCCAGATCAGCAATCAACTTGCTGGCATAGGCCGCCGACACCAACTGACCCAGTTCAAGCACGTGGACGCCTTCTAGTCCTTGCATAGTAAATGTCTCCTTCGTTTCCAACGACATATTTTGCGTTCTCTTCCTTTCCTATCTCAACTGCTACTGTCAAGTTGCGAGCCTGCAACCTGCCGGAGTGAAGAACTTGGACTGGGCAAATCTGACATACAGGGAAAAGCCAAGTGCTCCTCAATATAGTGCTCAGCCAAAACTCCAAAACCGTATGCGACTTTCTTCAGCGATAAAAGTATCCTCACACGCTTGTCCTTCGGTGTAAGAATTTATACCCTTGCGCTCGTTGCGAACAACGCAGAGCTTGTGGGAGTTATGCAAAGGGGCCAGACAGAGAGGACCGGCCGTATACAGCAACTCGCTGTTCTCTTTTTTCTTGGGACAACGATTTCTCTAACAGGGCTGCAAGCGCATTCCATTTCGAGAACAACACAACTCGAAAGCCTCTCCTTTGTGCCGCCTGCTATTGCTTATCAACCGCGAGGCTTCTCGCCAGAATTGGCAGACTCCCAGCTTTCCCTGTAACAGATCATCGAAGATCTCAGATTGCTATGAAAGAATAACTTTCGCAGCCTTGTGACCTATATTCAAATCTGTTGGCCTTCCTCCGCTACGAGAAGGATACGTGCCTCTACATCGCTCAGCATCCCTTTGTCAAGAGTTTTGCCATTTCCAGAAAGATCGTGCACACCTCGCCGAGTGCATCGAGGAAGTAGGTGTCGAGTAGACAAAGGTCAATAACTATAGGTGTTTCATGCTCCAAAGAAAGAAAAGTGCTCATACAATCTCGAAGCCACTATAGGGACAGGATCTCTTCCAGCAACGCTCTGGCCTTTTACAAATTTGCACTCTCTTTCTGATTACATGACGGCTAAGAAAATTGCTTGCATTTCCCCTATTCGTCTTGTACGGTGCGTTTCTATGCGTACTAAGGTGACAAAACGTGGGCAGGTTTCTGTGCCGTCAGAGATTCGAAAAAAGCTTAAGATCTCCTCTAACACTGAGTTGGAATGGGTGGTGGAAGGCGCCACCGTAAGGGTTATCCCGTTACCTTCTGACCCTGTGAGCGCTTTTCGCGGTTCGGGTAAGAAAGGGATGGTACAGCGCCTCTTGCGAGAGAGGAGGCTAGACCGACGGCGAGAAAATGCCTCTTAAAAGCGTTTTTGTTCTCGATACCTCTGCGTTGCTGGCGCTTCGCAGTGACGAACCCGGTGCTGATAAGGTAGAGGATCTTCTTTTGCGGGCAAAGAGAAACCAATATCAGCTCTTCATCTCTTTCATGACCCGGATGGAGCTTTTCTATTGCGTTTGGCGTGAAGAGGGGGAAGAAGCAGGTCGGGAAGCGTTGCGTCTGGTGGACTCCTTTGCTGTTGAGTGGGTGTCGTGTGAACCGGAGATTCTTGAACGGGCTTCTCGCCTCAAAGCGCAAGGTGGCTTATCAGTGGCTGACTGTTGGATTGGCGCAACCGCCTTGGCGCGCGACGCGATCTTAATTCACAAGGACCCAGAATTTACAAAGTTCACAGAGATTCCCCAGAGGTTTCTCGCATCATAGTTATCAATGTTGGAATCCTTCTGAGCCCTTCGACTTCCCTACGCTCAGACGGAACGGAAGCGAAAGGCTCAGGTCGAATAGAGAAAGAACACCAGCTGTCCT
>CAZCWX010000562.1:0-7203 GCA_964502465.1 uncultured Enterobacteriaceae bacterium
CTAGTAGTCCGTCATGTTGATTTTGAGGGGTAGAGAGGGGAGGCGTCATTCCCGCAAAAGCGGGAATCCAGGGGGCATAACTCGAAGCCCATGCTGAACAATTCTGGATGCCCGCCTGCGCGGGCATGACGGAAACGAACCCCTCAAAATTAGGCGGACAGAGTACTAGGGATTAGTCGGGTTTTTGTCTCCTGGATACTGACTCCTCATACTTGGCTTCTGGATTCTTTCCCCAGCCTTTGCCATACTGGCAGCATGGGTCGTATTCCAACCAATCCGCCTTTACTCAAACATATCCTGACTGCTTTTACCGCAAACGAAGTTCGTAAAGTTGGGGTAGAACGTGTAGTCGTCGGTCTCTCTGGTGGGGTGGATTCCGCTCTGAGCACCTTTCTGGCGGTTGCCGCCTTAGGGCCAGAGCAGGTGCTTGCCCTGAAAATGCCCTACAAAACCTCGAGTCAAGAGAGTGTAGAACATGCTGATTTGGTAGTGGCTGCGACCGGTGTCCAGTCTCTCACGGTAGATATCTCACCACAGATCGACGCGTATTTCGCTTGCTTTCCCGACGCGGACAACATGCGCCGTGGCAACAAAATGGCGCGGGAACGCATGACGATCTTGTACGATCACTCTGCCCGCTGGCAGGCGCTTGTCCTTGGCACGAGTAACAAGACCGAGCTACTGCTGGGATACGGGACGCTGTATGGTGATATGGCTTCTGCCGTCAACCCCTTGGGTGACCTGTACAAAACTCAGGTCTGGGCGTTGGCTGAGTTCATGGGGGTGCCGCAGCCGATTGTCGGGAAGCAACCCTCAGCCGACCTGTGGGCTGGGCAGACAGATGAGGCGGAATTGGGATTCTCCTATCGTGCAGTTGATGAACTGCTCTACCTGATGGTCGATCAGCGTTACTCGCGCGAGGAATTGCGTGCCGAAGGCTTTGCTGACCCGTTCATCGATCAGGTGTATCGCCGCATCATGAATTCGCAGTACAAACGTCGCTTACCGGTGATCGCCAAAGTGTCGCAGCGCACCATTGACCGCGATTTCCGCTACGCACGCGATTGGGGCCGGTAGCATGAAGAAGGGCGGTGCATGACCCTTATTCGCACGAAATCTCAGAAGGACAGTATCGCCAAGTTTTTCTGGGACATGGCGAAGATTGACTTTGGTGCGTTGATCATCGGTCCTCTCGCACGTGGGGAGGAGTTTCGTTTGCAGAGTATTGTCCTCGGTGTTGTTGTGGGATTGCTGCTGTGTTTGGGCGGTTATCTTTTTGACGGCATGGAGGTTGAGCAATGACTACAGTGGAAATCGTTTTCCTTGTCTTCGGACTCCTCGCCCTTGCGGGGATCTTTGTGGCGCTGACAGATAAAAGCTTGAAATGGAAGGGGAGAAAATAGCTCTCCCCAGCATCTCGTGGCCGGCACTCTTTACGTCGTTGCGACCCCTATCGGCAATCTCGAGGATATCACTCTGCGGGCGTTGCGGGTGCTCAAAGAAGTGGACCTCATTGCGGCCGAGGACACCCGTCACACGCAAAAACTCCTGTCGCATTATGATATTCCTACCCCATTGACCAGTTATTATGACCAGATTGAAGCCCGCAAGACTCCGACGCTGATTGCAAAACTCCAGAGTGGGAACACCATCGCTTTGGTGAGTGATGCTGGCACACCGGGTATTTCAGATCCGGGGTATCGCCTTGTAAAAGGAGCGATAAAGGCAGGGATTCGGGTCGTGCCAATCCCAGGGGCATCGATGCTCACCGCATTACTCAGTATTGGCGGGCTTCCGACAGACCGGTTCGTTTTCGAGGGGTTTCTCCCGGCAAAAAAAGGCCAGCGGCAAAAGGCGTTGCAACGGCTCAAAGAGGAAGAACGGACGCTCGTCTTGTTTGAGTCTCCTCATCGGTTGGCAGACCTGCTGGCTGATCTCGAACAGATCTGCGGTGATCGACAGATCGTGATTGGGCGGGAACTGACGAAGCTATTCGAGGAGGTGTTACGGGGAACAGTAAGCGCGTTGCGTGTTTTCCTGCAGACTCGTGTGGTGAAAGGGGAGGTCGCCTTGCTCGTTGCAGGCAGGAGTGCTGAGGGGAAGTCGATAGCAGAGCTCTCGCTCGCCGAAGAAATCCAAGTGCTTGCTGAGGAAAGACTGTCATTAAAGGAGATCGCCCAGATCCTCAGCGAGCGGCGTGAGATTCCGAGGCGAGAGGTGTATGCCCTTGGTGTTCGGTTAAAAGAAGGAGAAAAGTAATGACGGACGAAAGGCTGCTTAAACGCATTGCTGTCAATCCAGAAATCTTTGGCGGGAAGCCGATCATCCGGGGCATGCGGATCTCGGTCGAACTCATTTTGAGTCTTCTTGCACAGGGGGAAACGCAGGAAGCGATCCTGAATGATTACCCTGATTTGGAGCCTGATGATATCCGCGCCTGCATTGCCTATGCTCATGCTGTGATCGCGCACGATTCCCTTGTTAAGAAAACACTTCCAACGGCCACCACCTCACTCCATACTAGAAATCTGGAAATGGGCTTGCTGGTTCACGGTGAACTGGCGCTGCAAATAACGGAATTCTGGGAATTTCTCCCACGGACGGGTTTCTTCATCGAGGTTCAGACCGCGGAAAAGGAGCACCAATCGTGATTAAGGACTCTGACCGAACATTGATCGAACGATTCAAGCAATTGCTGATCGAGCACGGCGTACCGCTCTACAAGACCATCGTGTTTGGCTCGCGGGCGCGTGGAGATGCTGGGCCTGATTCAGATTTAGACGTCCTGGTGCTCGTCGAATATTTAGGTCCTACGATGCGCAAAACTATTAGTCACTGTGCATGGGAGGTAGGCTTCGAGGCTGGCATCCTTATTCAGACCGTAGTGATGACCCGGGAGCAAGCAGAACAGGGGCCAGAACAATCGTCTTTGCTGATGCTGGCAGTAAATGAGGAAGGCGTGCCCGTATGAATCCAGAACATGTCAAAGTTCTGGTGGAGAAGCGGATACAAGAAGCCGCCGAATGCCTAGAGGATGGGCGTTATCTCCTGTCTGCTGGTCGTGGCGCGCGGACAGTCGTCAATCGAGCCTATTACGCGGCCTTCTACGCTGTCCTCGCTTTGCTACAAACCGTTGGCAAAACACCACGTAAGCACAAGGGCGCACTTATCCTCTTCGATGTCGGTTATCTTCCGGGAAAAGGGTAAAATAGATACTGTCCCACAGGCAAAGGCTAACACTATAGGTACATGACGAGGTAATTACCATGAACGACAAAGCCGCCAATCCTATTGAACGACTCATGGGGCTACTGTTCAAAGCCCACCCCTGGCACGGGGTGGCCATTGGCCCGGACGCCCCGGCAACGGTCACCTGCTACATTGAGATTGTACCGTCTGACACAGTGAAGTACGAGATCGACAAAGCAACCGGGTTTTTGAAGGTGGATCGCCCGCAGAAATTCTCGAACGTCTGTCCATCACTCTACGGATTTATTCCTCGTACCTTCTGTCATGATCGCGTGGGGGAACTCTGCGCAGAGAGAACTGGACGGATCGGGATTGTCGGAGATGGGGACCCACTTGATATTTGCATACTGACGGAAAAAACTATCCCGCGTGGCGATATCCTGCTGCAAGCGATCCCGATTGGCGGACTGCGTATGATCGATGGCAACGAAGCTGACGATAAGATCGTTGCCGTGATGCAGAATGATGCGGTGTACGGCAATTGGCGAGAGATTGCTGACTGTCCTGCCTCGCTGATCGAACGGCTGAAGCATTATTTCTTAACATACAAAGAGCCGCCGGGTACAGCTGAGCATAAAACCGAGATTACTCACGTCTATGATCGCCAGGAAGCCTATGAGATCATCCGCCGAAGCCAAGAAGACTACAAGGCGTGGTTCGGCGATCCTGAACGGATGTTGGCAACCATCCTGCCAGCAGAAAGCACGAATCGCTCACTCTGACCAAGCGACTAAACGCTCTCGTCTTATCCGTTGCCTGGCACGTACACTTCAGTCGCCGGGTAGAACGCGTACCAGCCAAACCAGTACGACATATGTCCGCCCAGGCGAGGAAGGCGTTCCTCACTACGAGGATTCACAAGCTGTTCCTCCTGCACTTGCCAAACTTCCCCACTGGTTTGCTCAACGACTGAGGTTGGAGTGCTACCAGGCGCAAAGGAATAGACGCGTCGTTCATAAGCACGGGCGGTACGAGTGGCTGCGTCGGCGATGATGACGAGGTTCACTCCTCCCAAGGAATCATTCACGATTCCTTGCTTGCCGATGACTTCTAGCGGATAGGCTTTGGGATGATCGTTAAGGCGGAGGGCAAAGACGTACGTCTTTGGCGCCAACCGCCGGTCACGGGGGGAGGCGGGAAACATCGTGTCCGGACTCGCGAAATAATGACCATACGGTTTCCCTGGAGTATAGTCGCGCTCGAAGCCGGTGTTGATATCAAGCACGACGGTATCAGGATGATCCCGCAGCCAGTTTTCCCAGGTGGTGATGACCACTGGCAGAACCGTGAGCTTGATCCCACTCTGGGAGAGTGAACCGACCACTGGCTCGCCTGTCAGGTTATGCCACAGACTCTCGGTCTGATGGTCGTACATCAGCTTGTTGCTGCGGAAAAGAAAGCCAGAAGAACCAAATGTATATGTCGTCCCACCGACGGTGGTATCGTAGAGGATCCCTGATCCACACAACGTTCAATACGAGAGGGTAATGGGCTTTCCTCCAACGACGTCATTGAACATTTCGTGCCAGTCAAGGATACGCAAGGGATACGCGCGGTGATCGTTATTGATAGACACGCCAAACACGAGTTCTTGGGGAGTGAGGTAGGTCGCCTCTTCGGACTTGAGGTGTGTGGGGTTGATGAGGGCAGGGATCCCATCCTTGCGCACCCCACCCCAGACAATTTCTTCGATACGAACGCGATGAGGAACTTTGGGATAGAGAAAATTTTCGAAGGCTGGATCAATGCGGCTAAAGACGTCAGACTTCCACACGAGGAACCCTGGGTTCGGGCGGATTTCCTCGTGCCTTTGTAGCCACTCGACCCATTTTGCCCAATCGTCCCCGAGTTTTTCTCCGGTTAACCGTTCCAAAGTGGACACTGGTGAGAGCCGAAAGAGCGTATCCAGACGGAGTAACTCAATGAGCGCAGGGATTGCCGTAGGATCCCCCAGTTCCTCAAGAGCCTTGAGTGCCTCGAGCCGGATATGCGGTCCTGGGTGCGTCAGGTTGTTGACGAGCGCGTCCACGAGTCGCTCATCACGCGAGACCGCAGAGCAAGGAGAAACCGTGAGAAAGACCAGCGAACAGGCGAGGACAGAAAAGAGCTCACCCACCGAGAAAGACGAGATCTGCCATCGCTTCATAAACCCTCCTCTGTGGTGGTGATGCTCCAACTCACTGCAGCTTGATACTGCAGCGGTGGTATCACTGGCTGCTCTTGGCTGCTGCCGCTTCTGCCCACCCCTGCTGCAGCGGGACAAAATGGAAGAATGTACAGTCACGCTCGACAAACTTCCACCGTCCATTTTCCCGTCGAAAGCGGTCTTCATAATACCCTGACCCAATCATACTGCGACCCTTGCTGGTGATGCGCACCTCGATCGAACAGGTTCCGGTCGCCTCGTCTCCCGCCAGGGTGATGAGGTGATTGTGGATACAGGGCACCGCGACATTCCGCTTGATGTTGCCATAAAACTTCTGCAGCGCCTCACAGCCCCGCACCACGGTTGGCGGTTCGTCAGGATTGAGGCGATTGATAAATACCCCATCGTCGGTGAACAACTCCGCGACCTTAGCCCCTTCTCCGCGCGCGACACCGTGGGCATAGCGCGCGGTCAGTTCCTTAATCTCCTCGCGATCCGTGAGTTCTTGGATTTGCTGTTCTAACGTTTTCATCGCATTATCCTCCTTCTTCTGTGCTCGCAGTACACTATTATGCCCTGTGACCTAGCATGTTCCGGTGAGGTGAGCAAACGAACGAGGTCATGAACGTAGTTGAAGATACTGCTTGACGACGCCCCTACTTATAGTCTATGGCGGTCTGGTACGGAGGGGAACCGTGAAGCTGCAAGGCAAAGTGGCGCTGATTACCGGAACTAGTCCGAATATCGGTGGCGGCATCGCTGAAGGGCTGGCGGACGAAGGAGCCAAAGTCGTCTGTGTCGATATTCTGCCTGACAACGCGCATCAGTGCACGGCGGCGATTACCAAGCGTGGCGGGCAAGCCATCGGTGTCGTCTGTGACGTGACCAACGAAGAACAAGTCAAAGCAACCGTCACTCAGGCGAAAAAAGCGTTCGGCGGTGTGGACCTGCTCGTCAATAGCGCGGTCATTTTCAATCAAAAAGGTGTCTTAGATATGTCGCTGGACGAGTGGACGCGGCAAACGTCCATCATTCTCACCGGGACGTTCCTCTTTACCAAGTACGTCGCCCAGTTGATGATCGACCAGCGCCGGCAGGGCAACATCATCAACATTCTTTCTACTGCAGGTCATCAGGGGCAGCCACGAAACGTCGGCTATTGCACAGGCAAGAGCGGTCTGTTGAACTTTACCCGTTCGGTAGCGATGGAGCTGGTCGCATACGGTATCCGCGTCAACAGTCTCACGCCGACGGCGACTGATCCGCAAGAAGGAATGGAGCGGGCGGAACGATGGGGAAGGGGTCCTGGTGATTCGCGACTCGTGCAGATGTTCGAGCCCTTCCGTAAAGGCGCGCCGATGCGAAAGCTGCCCAGCCCACGGCATTATGCGAAGGCGATTGCCTTCTTAGCGTCGGATGATGCGGAGATGATTACCGGCATGGATCTGCGGGTCGATGCCGGTACAGTGGCGCGGTATTGGGCGTGGATGCCGGAGCAGTAAGGACCTGGGCAAGAAGAACTTGGTCAGGTTTTGTGGTGCGGGCCTCTGGCCTGCACTCTATAATGCAGGCGGGACGCCTGCACCACAATCACAATAAGGAGGGGCAGTATGCCACACGTTCCCCTTGAAGGACTCGTGATTGATAACCAAACCGACGGCTTGTTTCGGGTAAACCGCCAGGCGTTCCTGAGCCCGGAGATCTTAGCAGTTGAGAAAGAACGGATTTTCGAGCACTGCTGGATCTATGCCGGGCATGAGTCGGAAGTGCCGAATCCTGGTGACTTTTGCTCGCGACGGGTGGCTGGT
>CAZCWX010000563.1:0-14840 GCA_964502465.1 uncultured Enterobacteriaceae bacterium
AGCCATAAGTTCCCTCCGAATTCCTAGCGTTATGGACGAGTCGGGCGACTCACTCGACAATCACACTGTGTAAACGGCTGTTCCCTAGCTCCTGTTCGTCACATCCATGTCGTCCGACCCTAAGGGCAACTTGCAGAACCATCTACGCAATCACTCCCTCTGTCTCTGATCCTCGCCTTTACTAAGTGGTACCTGGCCATCCTCCTCCTTATCCTTTGACCGCTCTCAACAGCCGCGCCGCCTTCTGTACATCTGGGGGCTTCACCCACAGGATCGCGCCGTACCGCCCTTCTCCCGCAGCCACCGCATCGCACGCGGTCACGTTGATCTTGGCTTCGGCAAGCTTAGCCATGAGTTCAGCCACCGCCCCTACCTGATCCTCACCTTGGACGAGAAACCCCGTCTTGGGTCCTACCAGCTTGAGCTTGGCTTTCCTGGCCGCGACGCGAAACGCCGCCGGATCAGCCGGGATGAAATCAATCTGGGCACGCCGCCCCTGGGGAAAGCCGGAGAAGGCAAGCAGATTCACTCCCGCTTCCTTGAACAGGGACAGCAACCGTGCCCCTTCTCCCGGTTTGTCTGCAACCTCAACGTAGAAATACTGCACCTGTTTGACTGTATCCGCCATTGCTCGCCCCTTTCACATACGTTACTGCCGTACTACTGCTTCCTTCAGCACTGCGAGATCCTGTTCCTGGGTGGCGATCGCTTTTTCTAACGCCGCGACCACTTTCGCTGCCTGCTCTCGCAGTCTCCGAACTGACTGAATCGTCTTGAGCATATCCCGCCTCCCTTCCGCATCGTCCCTGCCTTACGCGTATAACTCCACACAGCACAACAAATCAAGACTTTCTCTCGCGCCCCATAATTGGCAAACCTTGCCGATCACATCCAAACCAACACGCACCCATACTATCCACCGCTGCGTCTTGCCCCTGAGGTGTTCTCGCGAACCGCCTCTTCGGGCGCGCTCCAATTTGCTGTCCCTGACTATGACGTGACCTCGTATGAGTACCTGCTCGCGTTAAGCCGACTCGAGGCCCCGCTCGCTTCGAATTTAAACCTCCGTACCATCACGGGCGCATTGCCAACGACGCACACCTTCAAGTTTGAAATTGAGCGCTATCTGCTCGAAAGAGGCGATGACAGAATACGAGATTGGGCCGATTGGGTCGCCAATGCGAAATTTCGTGATGATAGCTCCCGCGCGGGGGCCGAAAATTGGGTGCTGATGGACGACTTGGGGGTGGCGGGAAGGACCAGTCGTTTAGCCAGGAGTGATGTCGCACGGCTGGCGATTCTCAAAGTGATGTGGGAAAACAACATTGATGTGTTTGTGAATCCAGAAAATACCACCCCTCCAGGTAAGATTGGCGGCCCGAGCATTGGGCCTGGCAGTTGCTGTGGCAGCTTCACCGCCCTGCTGCAAATTCCGCAAATGGTCGTGCCGGCAGGCTATACCCAAGTCGTATTCGAGGGGCAGTATGCGTTGAATGCCGCCAAAACGAATTACAGCTCGGTCCTGAACACCCAACAATCATCGCTCCCCCAGTCCATGCCGATCAGTATGATGTTTTGGGCCGGCCCCGGAGATGAGCCAACCCTCTTGAAGGTGACCTCGGCATACGAAGCCGCCACAAAACACCGCGTGCCGCCGCCGGCATTCGGCCCAGTGCCAGGAGAGCCATAAGTACAGGAAGCCTCTCCTCTCTTTTTTCTGGAGAGAAGGGGTGTGCCCAATCCAGCTATGTCTGGGGCCACCGACGGCTGGGTGAAAAAAAGGAGTAGGATCAACACCAAAAAAAAGGCCGCCCGCAGGCGGCCCTTTACGTGAGGAGGAAGGGAAGACATTAACCGAACTTGCTTGTATAAGAGAGCAAAGAGAATGCCATAAAGGTAGGGTACGTCGCTCTCCAGCTCACCGACAGCGGAACCGGGCGAACTTTACAGCATTTTTGTTCTCTCAGGTGATAACCATGGTTGGAGGAAAGAGAGCATGAGTACAGTAAGACCTCAGAGACTGAGGCAGACAGGTCGGACGCTCCTGCCCGACACGGCGAGAAAGAAAGAGAAAACAACAAAGAGAACAATCATCTCAGACCGATCGGGCATGCTCGTCGTATCACCACGCACTGCCCTCTTCTGAGTTTTCCTCTTCGCTTCGAGAACAAAAAAGGGCGGGTTGTAAACCCGCCCTCTATTCCATTTGGTTAGCGTGAGTCACCAGTCTGTCCCTATTTTTGACCGGGACAACTCACCACTGCTCCTTCAGTGCCGGTGCAGGTAGCACTATGTTGGAAACCGTCGGTCGCATTGTACGTGGTCTGACCCTGATACGACGCATCAGCGGTCTTGCTCTGCATCTGCGTGCTGCGCGAACCACTCACCGTGCCATCGGCCTTCTTATCAAAAGAGCCAGAGGTGCTTGCTGTGCCGCTCGCGCCGCTGACCACACCTCCGCTCTGATGATGGACACTTCCGTCTGCAGACCGCACCGTCATTCCCGCACGCGCACCTTTGGCACCGCCCGGAGCCTTAAATGCGCCAGCGCTGCCTCCAGCGGCATTGCCCCGACCATCAGTAGCAAAACCATGTATGCGGCCAGCCCCACCGTTCGCACCTTTGACGCCAGAGACAACTCCACCGTTGACACCACCGGCAGGGGTTTCATGGACTGTACGGCCTCGGGAAAAACCTTGGGCAGAGACGTTCCCAGAACCCGTAACGATCACACCAGCAACAAGCACGCTGACAAGAGTGAGTGACTTTTTCATTCTTCTTCTCCTTTGTGGTTGAATCACGCATTGGCCCGAGAACCCTGGACGTTCATCTGGACCGGTGCAAGCTACGTGGCCCGACTGAAAGTTCGAGCCGTTCTATGACGTCCATCCCTAATAAGAAGCGGCCCGGCAGCGGGCCAACCATCACGTACAAATCATTCACCGTTTCGCTGCCTAAGCGAAGCGTAGGCAATCGCCCGATCCACCCTTGCGCCGTCCCCGTCACCCCGCTCAGGAGCGCATCCTGTACATGCTCGAGATGTAATTCTTCTGCCAGGTCTTCATCGATCAAGGTGATTTGCGCTCCAGTGTCCACCAACATCAACACTTCTTGCGTAGTGCGCTCTCCTTCCAGTGTCGCACGGACAAACTTTTGCGAAGCATCGTTATTCAGGATTACCAAGGGAATACTTTCAGACGCTCTTGCCTCAGACGCCAGGGTTGCAGCATGAGAAGGCGTGACTATCTGTTCGACTTGTCCATGGTCTCGGGAAGGCGCCATTGAGTTCGAATAATGCCGGACCCCCTTTGCGTCGGTCCAGCTATAGATCGTTGTTTGCGCCCAGAGTTGGGCTCCATTACAGCAGAGAAGCAGCGAGAGGCCGATTGCTCCTTGCCGGAAAACGCGAGTTGCACTTATAGAGCGGGTTGTCCACAGCATCAATCACACTCGTCTCTATCGCTGGTCTAGAGAGTGAGATCGGCTGTTTCTTTATCCGGTTAAATGACCCAGCGTTAGTTTTCAGCACTGTCGCCGGCCTGCGAACTCCTTCGATAAGGGCGTGAAATTCTCTGGTCGTTTGTTCCCGGCTTCAAGACGGCAAGTCAGCAAGAAACTCCTGTACTGCAACCGCCAAACCGTCAGGGTTGTCGAGCATCACATGATGGTAAGTATTCTTGACCTCAACCCAACGGCCATTGGGAAGGCCAGTGACGAGCCGTTCGATCTTGTTGTGAGAAAGGACCGGACTGTGTTCAGCCCTGACGACAAGTGTGGGGCAAGTAATCTGGGGCAAGAGGGGTCGCCCGTCAATCGGTTCACGAAAGAGCGTTCTGCGGTCCAACTTGGCAGTCCATTTCCCATCCGGTCGTTCTGTAAAGGCGAAAGACGCCAGAGAGCGAAGCTTTTCAGTCGATAGCAAGGTCTCACGCGGGAGCAGTTGGAACCGGGAGAGCGCCGCGACAAACGAGTCGTATTCTTTGGCTGGTTTTTCCCCGAGCCTCCGTAAAAACTGCACGGCCGCGTCAGGATAAGTGGCATCAGTGTCCACCAAAATGAGGGCGGTCAAGTCTTGCGCATAGTGAGTCGCATAGATCAGCGCATTGTGTCCACCCATGGAATGCCCCATCAACACGGGCTTGTGTAGTCCAAGCGTGTCCATGAATTGACGCAGGTCCGATACGTAGTGACGAGTCCCGTAGGCGGGGGGGTCAGCGCGCTCACTCTCGCCGTGTCCCCGTTGGTCTGGGACGAGTACATGAAAATCTGTGGCAAATGCTGGAGCAACAAAATCCCACCAATGCGCGTATGCCGATCCACCATGGAGCAAAACAAAGGGAGGTTTCCCTGCAGTCCCCCAATCGAGGTAGTGGAGTCGCAGACCGTTTACCGAGACGAATTGATCCTGATAATACGACACGTACCGTTCTCCTTCGTCAGGCAGCGATATCTGCTTGTGCTGTTTTTGTAAAGCTGCAAGGACAATTGACAGCGAGAGCACAAACGGCTAGGGGCGAGTCAATCACCGAAAGGAGGGCAGGCGCATGGATTTTGGCGTGTGTGTGTTGCCTAAACCACATCAGTGCGGAGCAGATGCCAAACTCGCCGAAGAGTGTGGCTTTACCCATGTCTGGGTGAGTGACACGCAAATGATGGCCGGAGATCCGTACCTGTGTCTTGGGCTTATCGCTCAGCAAACGAAGCGGGTGAGGCTAGGGACAGGAGTTGCTGTAGTCGGTACTCGCATTGCGCCGGTCACAGCGAACTCCATCGCTACGCTCAACCAGCTTGCTCCTGGTCGGGTCATTTTGGGCATTGGCACTGGTAACAGTGCGTGGCGAGCCATGGGCCTGCCGCCGCGCTCATTGCGTGCACTGCGTGAGCACGTGCGAGTAGTGCGTGGGCTAGTTCGGGGTGAAGCGGTCGAGTACCAAGAAGGAACGGAGTGGCGGACAATTCAGTTCTTCCATCAAGAGCAGGGATTCATGAATACCCACGATGCCGTACCGATCCATCTCGCAGCCAACGCACCCAAAGCTATGGAGCTTGCTGGTGAGATCGGCGATGGGTTCATCACCTCACGTACCAACACAGTAGAGGGCTGGCAAGCGACTTGGGCTCAGGTGCGCCACGGAGCAGAGCAGGCAGGAAGAGATCCGACCAGTCTCTATACCACTCTGTTGACTACAGCCTGCCTGCTTCGTCCAGGGGAAAGCTATGCTTCACCACGAGTGAAAGCCGAAGTTGGCCCTTGGGCAATGGTCGCTTTGCACGCTTTATACGAAAAGGTACAAAATCCAGCCGCGGCGCCGGAGCCAATTCGCCCCCTTTTTTCCACCTATAAAGCGTTTATCGACCAGCGACTCCAGGAAAGCAACCACTACTATCTCACACTGCACGACGGTCACGGCCTGTACCTGCAGCCCGAGGAAGCCCGCTTTGTCACGCCCGAAGTCATCCAAACGACGACTATGACCTCCACACCAGAAGCCCTCCTCAACCGCCTACACGCTTTGGAAGAGGCTGGAGTCAAGCAGGTCGCCTTTCTCTCGCCACCAGAGGCGTTCTCAGCGTTCGTGCGGGAGTTTAGCGAGAAAGTGATTGCACGGTTTTAGGGACAGAAAATGTAAAACGTGAGGCGTAGAACGTAAAGCAGAAAACATAAGAAGGGGAAGACTGTCCAATGGCTCATTACGTTTTCGGTTTTTCCTCTAGGCAATCACGCCTTGTTCTCGCAATCTGGCCAGGTCTTCCCACGTATACCCAGCGGCCAGCAAGACTTCTTCGGTATGCTGGCCCAATTCCGGCGCTGCCTGACGGGTCTCCGCAGGAGTCTCGCGAAAGTCGATTGGCGTGGCAACCATTTCGATCTCCTGCCCCGACGGATGCGCTACTGACACGAAGGCGCCGTTTGCCCGTGCCTGGGGATCATGAATGACATCTTCTACGGTTTGGACTGGTCCCCAGAAAAGACCAGCGGCATCAAAGATTGCTGCCCACTCAGACCGGGTCTTGGTTTCCAGTGCCGCGTCGAGCAGCGTCACCAGCGCTCTACTATGTTCGCGTCGAGCCGCAGCATCACCGAAGCGAGGATCGTGCAGAAGGTCTTCTCGACCGATAGCCTGACAAAGGCCCGGCCAATGGCGGTCACTCTGTAGCATCACCAATTGGAACCATTTTCCATCCTTGGTGCGATAGGCGTTAAAGAGAGGATTCCCGACTGCCTTGCGGCTCAGACGGGGGACCTCTTGACGGCTTAAAAGCGCAGTCTGAATATCCATCGAGTCCACCCACATGCCGGTTCGGAAGAGTGAGAGTTGTACCTCCTGTCCTCTGCCCGTGCGCTCACGGGCGAAGAGCGCAGCAGCAGTCGCGGCTGCCACTGCTATCGCAGTCGTATGGTCGCCCATCCCTGGCCGCTGACCAGGTGGAGGTGCGTCTGGCTCGCCAATCGTTGCCATCATGCCGGAGCGGGCCCAGAAGCCAGCGTAATCGAAGGCGGCACGATCTTTCTCTGGTCCGACCGTTCCATACCCCGTAACC
The DNA here is from genome assembly GCA_964502465.1 of uncultured Enterobacteriaceae bacterium. Lineage (GTDB taxonomy): Bacteria > Desulfobacterota > Binatia > Bin18 > Bin18 > CAZCWX01. Next base: position 6,544 of record CAZCWX010000563.1, read on the forward strand.
CACACATAAACGAGGCGAGAATTGCGTCCCTTGAGCAGTGGGTAGCTCAGGCCATATCGTTCGATCGCAGCAGGCCGAAAATTAGTAAGAAACACGTCAGTCTTTTCAATTAAGCGGTAGACGATCTCTTGCCCTTGTGGTGTACGAATGTCCACCGCAATACTCTTTTTATTACGGTTATCGCTGTCGAAAGAGCCATTGATCGAAGACGCGGTTGCCGCCCCCACTCCTGTAGAGAGAAAACCGCGAAAGGGATCACCACCATCCGGGTCTTCGACCTTAATGACCTCAGCTCCCCAATCCGCCATGATTCCCCCTCCCGCAGGTGCAGCCGCCCAGATAGCCAATTCAACAACTTTTACCCCTTCCAGTGCTCCAGCCATGGGTCTCCCTCCTCCCAGTGTTCAGTTTCTCAACAACCGTTTCAGCGGTACCGACCCCCTTCTTCCTGCACAAATGATGGCGCTCTTCTGCTCTGCCTTCAGCCGTGCTTGTGTAGTACCGCTGCCAACTCAATACATACGGCTTCATATTCGACAAGAAGCTGAGCGAGAACCGTTGCTGCTTGTGTGCTCTCGTTTGTTCGACCCATGGTTTCGAGGTCTTTGCAGAGGACAGCCAGGGTCATCGCGCCGAGACTGGCACTACTTGATTTCAGCGTGTGGGCCGCTCTGTGTAGGGCGGTTGCGTTGTTGCATGCAACCGCGTTTTGGATGGTCTGCACCAGTTGTGGCGAGGTTTTTAGGTAACTCTGAATGATTCTGGCAAGGAGGCGAGGGGCCTCTGCTCTTTGCAGAGCATTGAGCTTCTCCAATACCTCATGGTCAATAGAGGAAGGCCGTGCTCCACGCCGTGTCGACCCAACGAAGGATTCTCCCGTGAAGAGAGAACGGGGAGACTGCTCAGTGGGATCGCCAGATTTTTTCCCTGGTATCGTTTCCGCAAAATTCTGCGGCAACCAGCGCTTGAGGATGGCCCGAAGTTGCTCCTGGTCAAATGGTTTACTGAGGTAATCATCCATACCGGCAGCGAGGCACTGTTCACGATATCCTCTCGTGGCGTGAGCAGTCAGAGCAACGATGGGAACATGAGGAGTGGACGGTCGCCAGGTGTCAGTCGTCAATTGGCATGCTGCAGAGGGGTCATGGGCAACTGGTAACGGAGTATTGATAGCTGACCATCGCGCTTCGCGTTCGCGTATGGCGGCAGTCGCTTCGAACCCATCCATTTCGGGCATTTGGCAGTCCATGAAAATCAAATCATAAGACGGACGTGACCACAGTGTACAGGCTTCTCGCCCGTTTGTCGCAATATCCACCCGACAGCCAGCACTCTCTAACATATCCAGGGTCACATCTTGATTGATGGGGTTATCTTCAGCCAGTAAGATCCGTGCGCGCCACCGTTGCCCCCCCCTTTCTGGGTGAATAGGAACCGGATCGTCGCCAATAAATCTCGACAGCCTCTGGGAGTCTCCTTGGGAGGGGTGCACCCTCTCATCAGTAGACTGCTGTTTCTGCAAGTGTGCGGTGAACCGAAAGGTTGCTCCTTTCCCAGGCTCGCTTTCGACACTGATCTGTCCTCCCATCAGCAGAACCAATTGTTTCGCAATAGCCAGCCCCAGTCCTGTCCCACCATACTGGCGGGTGGTAGAGCTATCAGCTTGGGAAAAAGAAGCAAAGATGTGCGCTTGCGCCTCAGGGGTAATACCAACACCCGTGTCTCGCACGGTAAAATGCAAAACATATGAGTCTAAAGTCTGCGATCTCGAGTCAAACGCCTGCACACTTCGGGGTTGAGAGTTGAGGCGTAAGGCGTGGTTTTGGCCTTCAGACTCCAGACTCTGCACCCAAGACCCGAGACATTGTACCTCGACCACGACTTCTCCTCGCTCGGTAAATTTAATGGCATTTCCGACCAGATTGATCAGGACCTGCCGCAGGCGGCCCGGGTCCCCATAGAGAGCGGGCGGAACCTCATCGCCCATACGACAAATCAGCAAGAGCCCCTTGCGGGCAGCGCTCTCGGCGAACAACTCTCTGACCTCTTCAACAACCTGAGGCAAATCGAAATTCACGGCTTCAAGTGCGAGCTTTCCTGCCTCAATTTTGGAAAAGTCCAGCAGGTCATTGATAATGTACAACAGCGCTCGACCAGAGTGGCGCGCAGTGTGGGTCAGCCACCGTTGCCTTTCTGTTAAGGAGGTATCAAATAATAAATCGAGCATCCCCAGCACGCCATTCATGGGAGTCCGCAGTTCATGACTCATGTTTGCCAGAAACTGCGACTTGGCTTGATTGGCGCTCTCCGCTTGCTCTTTGGCAATCGACAGCCGTTGATTCGCCAGAGACAGGTTGTGGACTAAATCGAGATTGTCAAAGCGGAGTCGAAGCGCATCAACGAATGAGGCACACCACTGTCGCCCTATCACCAGCAGAGCTACACCGAAAGTAAGCAACAAGAACCCCATAGCAACGAGGACCCGGCTCTCCTGCAAGAACAGTTGGACAATAAGAGGGAGTGTCGTCGGGAGCAGATACGCGAGCAGAGCGGCTGGAACCGAAGACAGAGCCGACATCCCCCCGGCGGCATGCCCACCAATGATAAACACGAGGAACACTTGGTGGGCGAGCGAATCATGAGGAAACAAGAGGAGCGCAGCAGCTCCCCAGCCACAACCAGCAAGGCCATATCCGATGATGAACAACGTGCGCCAGGGACGGATTTGGTCAGGCGTTGGTTTTGCCCGGGAGAATTTCCACACGATCACGAAGACCGGGAGAGTGACGACCCCCATGATCACCAGCCAGGCAATCAAGCGAGACAACGCCACCACCTCCCACAGAACGAAAAGCACGATGGCTGTAGTAAGCCCTCCCACAAGAAAACCTGTGGGAGCGTGCCGATACAGAAGCTGGACCTGCTCAGCCTCGATTTGCCAGGTCCGATCCTGGACGTGAGGCACGTCAGGCGAGTCAGAGAGATGAGGACGCCCATGTGAGACGACAGGTGAAGTCTCATCTTGAGAGGAACCGCTGTGCTGGCGCATCAACGTGGACTCCTTCCCCTTTCTCTCTCCCCCAGCATGCGGAAAGGCGGATCAGGCTGGTAGATCAAGGGGTCTCCGTTGTCTCGGTCCTGCCGGTTGGTATCCAGACGTGAAACGTCGATCCTTGCCCGACCTCACTTTCAACAGCGATCGTCCCCTCTAGCAATTCCAGCATGCGCTTCACAATATAGAGTCCCAGTCCTATTCCCGCATGTCGGTTCGTTTTCGCCGCATCGAGTTGCTGAAAAGGTTCAAAAATTTCAGACAAGGCTTCTGGAGGAATACCGGCTCCCGTATCAGTCACGCGAATCTCTAGGCCACCATCTCTTATATGCGTGTCAACAGCGACGCGGCCCGCTTGAGTGAATTTCACTGCATTATTAATCAGATTCTTGATCACGACCTTGAGTTTTGCAGAATCGGTGAAAATGGCGGGCAAATTCGCTTCGACCTGAAGGACAAACGCAAGACCTGCCTGCTCGCAGAACTCTCGAGCCTCAACCTCGATCTCCTTAAGCAACTCGCCCACATCCACCTCTTTCGATTCTACCGGCAGTCGTCCGCCCGCGAGACGACTCACTTCCAAAATTGTCGAGATGAGTTCGAGCACTTCCTGGGCATTTCTACGGATCCGCTGCAAAATCTCCACCTGCTCGTCTGTCAGCGCACCAATGCTGCCTTCGAGCAAAAGGTCCATATAACCCAAGATGACGTGCAGGGGCGTACGCAGTTCATGAGACATAGTCGCTAAGAACTCGCTTTTTGCACGATTTGCCGCTTCTGCTGCTTCTTTCGCCTGCAGTACTTCTGCCTCTGCTCTCTTGCGTTCAGTAATGTCGCGGGAGACTCCAAGAATCCCGGTCGGCCGGCCACCGGCGTCCCGCAGGAACGTCATTTCTTCCTCAATCCACACCGTAGAGCCGTCCTTGCAGGTACACTCAAGCTCTAATGCACGTGATCTGAGTAGGTTCTTTTGTGACAGGCTCTCCCTCGCAAGTTCTTCTGCGAAAACTTTCATGGCTACCTCGAGGGAGGCAGGAGTTAAGATCTGCTCTGGCATTTGGGCTATAGCTTCCTCAACGCTATAGCCCCGTATCCTCGTCACCGAAGGGCTAATATATGTAGGCTGCAAGTTCATATCTCGAGTCCAGATAATGTCTGTCACGTTCTCGGCAAGCAGCCGGTAACGTTTTTCACTTTCTCGTAATGCCTCTTCCGCTTTCTTGCGGTCGGTGACGTCACGCACGATAGCCAGGACCTCCTCTTCTCCGCTGACAACGATCCGCGCTTCGTAGGCGTGATTCTCCCCCTGCTGCAGCAGTTGATACTCGAGGGTTTGCGGCTCGCCTGTCTGCAATGCACGCGCGATACACTCCATTGATTGCCGCGCAACCTCTGGCTGATGTACATCATAAAGTGTTTTCCCAAGCAGTTCGTTTGACGGCAACAACAGCGCAATGTCCTTCGCCGGTTTGAGGTCCAAATACGTACCGTCCTTACTGAGCTCAAAGATCAGATCCGGGATACCCTCCAGCAGGGCGCGATTTTTTGCTTCGCTTCTCCGCAACGCATGCATTGCTTCACTGGCCCGCAGCATGTAGCGCACGCGATGCCCCAGGATGATCCAGTTGATGGGTTTCGTAATAAAATCCGTGGCTCCCACTTCATATGCACGGTTAATGGACTCAATGTCGTCGAGCCCTGTCACCATGAGGACTGGCGTATGCGCACCACCAGGGAGGGTGCGTAGTATAGTGCAGACAGTAAAACCATCCATGTTTGGCATGAGGATGTCGAGTAGCACAATATCTGGCTTGAGCTGGGTGAAAATAGCGATTGCCTCAACCCCATCTCTGGCTTCCTCTACGGCGACCCCTATTTGTTCCAACGACTCACGCATCAAGAGGCGTATAGTCGCATCATCATCGACGATTAAGACAAGAGGCCGGTCTCTCTGCACATCTCGATCTGTCATGGTTCACTCTCTGGGAGTTCCGCGGCCAGCGCTACCCGCACTTTCTCTTAGTTTGTTTCGATTCGAGGCAAGACCACTGGCCAGTGTGTGCGGCACCCAACGCTTCAAGATGGCGCGCAACTGCTCCTGACTGAACGGCTTGCTGAGATAATCATCCATGCCGGCAGCCAAACATGCCTCCTGATCTCCTTTCATAGCATGCGCCGTCAACGCGACGATGGGAATATGAGCGGGTCTCACATCTAGAGGCTGTTGCGTAAAATCAGGAGCAAAAGAAGCCAAGGAGCCACTCGCTTCTCTGTCTCGAATCATTCTCGTCGTCGCAAAACCATCCAGCTCAGGCATTTGGCAGTCCATGAAAATCACGTCATAGGACGTCCGAGAGAGCCGATCGAGTGCTCCACAACCATCGGTTGCTACTTCGACGTGGCAGCCTGTACTCTCCAGTATGGCTTGTATCACCTCCTGGTTCACCCGGTTATCTTCTACCAACAGAACATGAGCGTCGTACTCCTCTCCGGTTTGCTCGAACGTTTGCCTGCTCTCAGGGACTGCCGGCGTTTCATCAACACTTGGCAGGCCCTCTAAGCGAATCGTAAACCAGAAGGTTGCCCCCTGTCCGGGGTTGCTGTCTACTCCAATGTTTCCCCCCATCATCTGCACAAGTTGTTTCGCAATTGCCAGGCCCAGGCCCGTGCCACCGTACTTCCGTGTAATGGACCCATCAGCCTGGGAAAAAGAATCGAAGATCCGTGCCTGGACATCAGCAGGAATCCCGATACCAGTGTCTCTCACGACAAACTGCAAAACCTGTGAGTCGAGAGTTTTGCGCCCAGGATCTGGAGTCTGGGCACTTGGGGCTTGAGAGCTGAGGTGAACAGTTTGATTTGGAGTTTCGCACCCTAGACACCGAACCGCGACTCCCACCTCCCCTTGCTCTGTGAACTTGATGGCATTACCGAGCAGGTTCATCAGTACCTGACCTAAGCGGCCAGGGTCCCCGCGCAGGATTGGAGGGATATCATCTTGGATCGTACACCTCAAGGTCAGCCCTTTTCGCTGTGCACTTTCAGTAAACACCTCCATTATTCTACTGACTGTCCGGCGTACATCAAAGTCGATATTTTCTAATGCAAGCTTGTTAGCCTCAATCTTCGAGAAATCTAAGAGGTCATTGATAATATTTAACAGCATTTGACCGGAATGGTGCGCAAGTTGAGCAAATTTTTGCTGTTTCTCCGGCAAAGCAGAGTGCAACAGCAACTCGATCATCCCCAGCACCCCATTCATCGGCGTACGGAGTTCATGGCTCATATTGGCCAAGAATTGCGACTTCACCTGAGTGGCTGTTTCCGCCTGTTCCTTGGCAACCGACAAATCGTGAATCAGTTCGAGATTTTCAAAGCGGAGGGTCAGGGATTCTTTGATCGAGGCATGGAGGTGACGTGCGATGGTAAAGAGTGCCCCCGAGAGGGATAGCCCCATGAGTCCCATGGCAACAGGCACGGTACCACCTTGGACGAGAAATCGGATGATGATCGGCAGCACGGTGGGAAGAAAGAACATCAGAAAAGCCGTCATGACCGAAGACAACAGGCCGGCAGCTCCTACAGCCATACCACCCAGAACAAACGCTAAAAAAACCTGGTGGATCAAAGATTCGCGCGGAAACAGGAGAATGCCGCTGGCCCCCCACACGAGACCAGCAGCACCAGCACCAAGAAGAAACAGTGTCCGCCAGTAGTGAAGCTGGTCAACTGAGGGAAGCGTTTTTTGGTATCTCCGCACTAACAGGAGGCGAGCGAGCGTTATGAGAACAATCAAGGCAAACCAGGTCAGCAACAGGGCATGCGCGACCATCTCCCAGAAGACAACAAGGATAACCCCTGCATTGAAGACTGTCGCAACAAAACCTGCAGGGGCCTGGGTGTATAGAAGCTTGACCTGTTCGGCCTCAATTTGCCGTGCCCGGTAGTGAGGATCGGCAGAAAAACGAGAACTACATCCGCCGGGCGGCCCATTTACGAAAGGGGTTGGGTCTTGAGCGTGAACAAAACCGCTGTGCTTACGCATGAAGGTGCACTCCCTAGAAGGTCTCTTTGACCTCAAGTGGAGAGAGTCCAGTCCTCAGGAAGTACGTTGCGACCCGTAGCGGTCTCGCAGGCGGAACGGGGTCGTGAAAGAGCGTGTAAGGAGACGCTGGGCCACAGTCTTCTCCGCTCATCGGAACTCCCCTCCCCAAACACCTTTTAGCACCATTGTTGCCTCCACAGAAGAGCAAAACAGGAAAGATGAGAAGATTCTGTTGTTGTGTATAATAGCGTAGAAATCTTAGCCCAATGACCAATCTTTGCGAGAAGGAGGCGTTTATGAAAGTGAGTGGTGTCTTGGCGTGGCATCCAGAAGTGGCAATGACAAAAGAGGAGATCGATGAATTTCTCTCCGGCCGCTGGGTCGTGCGACTGGCGACGCTGGGGAAGGACGGATACCCGCATATTGCCCCACTGTGGTATTACTGGGATGGCGAGTGCTTGTATGTTTCCTTAACCAAGAACCGTCAGTCACTCAAGAACCTGCAACAGAACCCACGCTGTTCTGCCGTGATCGATATGGATGACCGCCCGCTCATGGGCATGCGGAGTAACCTCGCCAAGGCAGTGCTCATTATCGGCGATGCCGAAATGACAGCAGTTGGTTCAGGAAAGAAGGTGACCATTGGCGCTGGGCCGTGGAAAGGGGAATATACCCCTGAACAGGCAGTTGCCATGCTCACTAACCGTTATGGCTTATTCGAACGTGACGGTGCCCTCGGGATGACACGCGACGCGTTCAGGGATATGTTCTCCCGCCAGGATATTCAGGACAGTCAGATTTTCAAAGATAATGTGGGACGGGTATGCACCAAGATCATCCCGAAGAAGATCCAAGCGTGGGATTTTTCGAAAGCCCCGATCGAATATGTAGAAAAGTAGGGGCGGTTCGTAAACCGCCCTTTGAGTGCGAGGTGGTTGCTCAACTGGATAATGTCGGAAAGATCGGCTCCTGGCTGATAATCCGTTCTGCTGCTAATTGTGCAATTTCTGTTGCAGGAAGTCCCAGGATCGTCCCAAAGACGTACGCATTATGTTCACCAAAACACGGAGCTGGCAAGGGTGCAGCAGCCGGCGTCTGATGAAAACGGGGGACAAATCCAGGATAGAGATGCATGCCAGCCTCAGCCTTCTCGATCGCCAGCAGAAATTCCCGGGCGGCAAGATGGGCGTCGCTGAGAAT
>CAZCWX010000564.1:0-6984 GCA_964502465.1 uncultured Enterobacteriaceae bacterium
ATCGTGCTTGCTGAGCTTGAGCAGGATGAGCCGGTGCGGGCTGGGCTGGCAACGCTGCATCCCGCCGATATCGCAGAGTTACTGAATGTGCTCGAAGAGCCTGAGGTGAAACAAAAGGTCTTCAGTTTTCTTGACCCTGACCTTGCCTCGGAAGTCCTCAGCCTCGTTTCTGCTCGTACCCGTGCAGAACTGACGGAAGAACTCTCAAGCGTTATCCTCGGGGATTTGGTTGAGCGGCTCGACTCTGATGATGCTGCTGACTTGCTGGCATCCTTGCCGGAAGCACAAGCCCGGGCTGTCCTCGACCAGGTACCTCAAGAGCTGTCTGCTGAAATGGCACAGCTCCTGCGCTATCGCGCCGATACTGCTGGCGGAATCATGCAAACTGAGCATGTCGCGGTCCCCCAAGGAACGCGGGTTGAGCAGGCAATCGAGATTATTCGCAGTCATATCGACGAGGTCTCTGACATTCACAATCTCCTTGTCGTTGACCAAGCCCGACACTTAGTGGGAGTTTTGCCGCTGCGTAAACTGATTCTGGCGAGGCCGAACGAACTGATAGAGAACCTCATGGACCGCCAGGTCATTTCCGTGCGGGTTGATTTAGACCAGGAACAAGTGGCGCAGTTGTTTAAACGGTACGATTTAGTGTCCTTGCCAGTTGTTGATGCTGACGGTGTTCTGCTCGGCCGCATTACGGTTGACGATGTGGTTGACGTTCTTGAAGAAGAGGCGAGCGAAGACATATACCGACTTGCCGGACTCGGTGGGGAAGAAACCGTGTTGGATGCCCCAGGGCGGTCCATGCGGCGCCGCTTGCCCTGGCTCGGGCTGAATCTGGTGACGACAACCTTGAGTGCCTCGGTCATTTCCTTCTTCGAGGGCACGATTCAAGCTGTTGCCATTGCTGCAGCGTTTATGACCATCGTTGCGGCACAGGGGGGCAATGCGGGAATCCAAACGTTGACGGTTATCGTCCGCGGTTTGGCTCTGGGAGAGGTCAGTCTGTCTCATGTCAGAAAGGTGCTGTTGAATGAACTCCTGATTGCATTAGGCAATGGGATTGCCTTGGGGGCGGCTGCCGGTCTCGTGGCCTATTTCTGGAAGGGCGAACCGCTTCTGGGGGCGGTGTTAACCCTTGCGCTCGTGGTCAACCTGCTTGTTGCCGCTTTTGTCGGCAGTATGATTCCCTTCACCATGCGCTGGTTGGGGATCGATCCAGCCATTGCCTCGAACGTATTCGTCACTGCCTGTACGGATATCTGTGGGTTTCTCTCCTTCTTGGGGATTCTGACGTTGTCCTTACAGTTTTTCTGAGCGGTGTAATCTCCGTGTTCCGTAGACAATGCCTACTGTTAAGGCTTACGCTCGCTTTCTCATTATCCCTGGGGGCAAGAAAATTGGAAAGAGAAAGAGGAGAGGGGGGGAAGGGCGATCACACAGATCGCCCTGAAAACAAGTTGCCTCGCGTTATACCAGCAGTGGTGCAATCACCAGCGCCACTACCGACATCAGTTTAATCAGGATGTTCATCGATGGTCCGGACGTATCCTTGAAGGGATCTCCGACCGTATCGCCGACGACCGCCGCCTTATGGGCTTCAGTCCCTTTTTTCTCGCCCGGTACTTCGCCTTTTTCTATTGACTTCTTGGCGTTATCCCAGGCTCCGCCAGAGTTCGCCATCATCAGCGCGAGCAGCACACCCGTGACAGTCGCACCGGCCAACATCCCACCGAGGGCAGCGGCACCAAGGACATACCCGACAACCACCGGTGCGACCACCGCGGTGACTCCTGGGAGAATCATTTCTTTTAGGGCGGCGGTGGTAGAAATATCGACGCAACGGGCTGCATCTGGGCGGACTCCTGGTTTGCCCTCCAGGAGACCTGGAATCTCACGAAATTGCCGGCGAATTTCGTCAACCATCTGCCCTGCTGCTCTGCCAACTGCGGTCATCGTGAGGGCGGCGATGAAGAAGGGCAGAATGCCGCCAATAAACAAGCCAATCATCACTGTTGGGTTCGTGACCACAATTTGCAGGGGCTGCAACCCAGCTTGCATACGACCTTGATCGACAGCCTGAGTAAAAGCCGAAAACAGCGCTAACGCCGTGAGCGCGGCTGAACCGATGGCGAATCCCTTGCCAATGGCTGCGGTAGTGTTGCCGAGCGCATCTAGGCCGTCAGTGATCTTTCGCACATCAGGGCCGAGACCAGCCATTTCGGAAATACCACCGGCATTGTCGGCGATTGGACCGTACGCGTCTACGGTCATGGTGACTCCCACGGTGGCTAACATGCCGACGCCGGCAATGCCAATGCCGTACAGTCCAGCGACATGATTGGCAATAAATATGGCGAGGCAAATTGCCAGGACCGGTAGGGCACAGCTCTCTAATCCCACAGCGAGGCCATGGATGATGTTGGTAGCAGCCCCTGTCTTACTGGCCTCTGCTATGCGGGCAACCGGAGCAGCCGAGGTGTAGTACTCCGTGATCAGCCCGATACTGATGCCAACAACGGTTCCAGCGACCACTGCCCAGAACACTGAGTTGCTGACCGCTAGTGCACGTACCAAGAAGAAGGCCGCGAGGATAAAAATGCCAGCGGCGATAAAAGTGGAATAACGCAGCGCCGCTTGCGGCCCGATATTTTTCAGCACCCGCATGGAGGCGATACCAATCAGCGATGCCAACAGTCCAATGACTGCCATGTTGAGGGGAAGGGTCATCAGTGCACTACGCAAATGCGCTTCAGTTACGCTAGGGTCTTGAGCAAGGTTGGTAAACGCTGGGCCGTAGAGGGTTGCCCCAATCGCAATGGTGGCAATGATCGAGCCAACATACGACTCAAAAATATCGGCACCCATGCCGGCTACATCGCCGACGTTATCGCCGACGTTGTCGGCGATCACCCCAGGGTTACGTGGGTCGTCTTCGGGAATCCCGGCTTCGACTTTGCCGACAAGATCGCTGCCGACGTCTGCTGCCTTCGTGTAAATTCCTCCACCGACACGGGCAAACAGGGCGATGGAACTCGCTCCCATGGCAAAGCCGTTGATGTATTGTGAAGTCTGCGGATCATGGTAGAAACCGAGGAAAATACCGACACCGATGAGTCCCAGACTCGCGACTGCCAGGCCCATCACTGCGCCACCATCAAACGCGACTAAGAGAGCGTCGCCTTCTCCCTTTGTTCTCGCAGCCTCTGTAGTACGGACATTGGCTTTGGTTGCCGCTTGCATACCCAAGAGGCCAGCCAGGACCGAGCTCAGCGCGCCGGAGAGAAAAGCGATGCCGGTTTGCCAGGCGATTTTCCAGGACAATAGAAGGAAAACCACTGCAACAAAGATCGCGAGGATTTGGTACTCTCGCCTGAGGAACGCCATCGCGCCTTCGTGGATTAAGCTGGCGATCTCCCGCATTTTTTCGTTGCCGTCGGGACGATTCCGGACCGCCATGTACAGTGCAAAAGTCACTCCTAAGCCGATCAGTCCGATAATCGGCGAGGTGCGAGCAATAATGTCCATCCTTCCATTCCCTCCCTGCGGTATATCGTTGAGGATTTCTATCCTTTGGAGTCAGAGAGACGTACAGGCACTAAACCCTCTGTCGCATCGCGGGGAAAATAAACGCTTCTGGGCCAAGAGTAAAGGGGCGGTGAGTAACCTGGTCAAGGGGATTGAGCTTCCTGAGTGTGTGGATAGAAAACCGATGACGAATGGTTGGGTGGATAAAAAAGAGGGGAGCTGTAAATGAAGGAGTTATCTGAAAAAGATGCAACTTTTCCTGCACCTCGGTTCCCCCGCCTTCGTCATTCCCCCACCACACTGAGATCTACTGTTAGCGATTCCTGTATACCCGATTTTGCCGGCGAGACTATCAAACTGATTAATGTCTGACCAGGTCGAGGGAGAAGGGGCTGATCTGTAGTGGCTACAATGAGGTTTCCTGAACCGTCAATAAGAAAGAGCGGCGTTGCTGCCTCACCATTTTGTTCTTGAAAAGCACGATAGTCGAATTCCTTCGTCAGAGAGGTCTTTTTGATTTTTCCGCCGGCAGCAAGACGGTCAGTGAGTACCTGGTAAGTTATTCCTGGCCCAAACAGAAGACGGCCTCGCAGATACTGCGGGACCGGCTCGATGCGACTCCGCTCAGTATTTTTCGGGTAGAGTTGATAGACCTCTGCACGACCAAAGATCTCTGTAAAATGTAAGGCAGCCAAAGCATTGACGTCATCATTGGCGGTAAGCGCTAACAAGCGACCGACACCATCAAGCGCCACGTCGTCCACGATCTCCTCTGACAAAATACTCCCATGACGTGCTGACAACCCAGCAAGACGGGTAGCCGCAATGTTGGTCCAGTTAGTATCGACCAGCAAAACTTGATAACCCACCTCTTGCAATACGGTGGCAATAGCTCGTGCCGCAGCATGAGCACCGACGATCAGCACTCCTTGAGGATGCGGCTTGGCAATACCGAGCCAGCGTGCGACCGGGCCAGCGGTGAGGCCATAAATAGCTACAGTCCCAATAATGACCGAGAAGGTCAACGGGACCAAACGTTCTGCCTGGGGATCGCCTGCTTCTGTCAGGCGCAGGGCGAAGATAGAAGAAACAGCGGCGGCGACGATACCACGAGGAGCCATCCATGCCAGGAAGACTCGCTCTTGCCAACTTAATCCTGACCGGAGTGTGGAGAAAGTCACTGCCACTGGACGAGTGAAGAGAATTAAGACTCCTATGAACACAATGCTGCCAGTGCCTAAGCCAATGAGGTCCTCCAACTTGAGGCGTGCGGCAAGGAGAATGAACAGACCGGAGATGAGCACAACACGTAAGTTCTCTTGAAACTCAACAATGTGCCTGATCGCCACTGTTTTTTGATTCGCTAAGGCTACGCCCATCACCGTCACGGTAAGCAGACCAGATTCTGACTGCAGCAAATTCGATGCAGTAAAGACACTCACGACCAGCATAAGAGAAACAGGATTCTGTAAAAAATCAGGAATCCAGTAACGCTTGAACAAGAAAGTCAGGGTTCCTGCACCAAGAAAACCAAGAACACTACCGATAGCAATAGTTTTCACCACACCAAGGAGGACTATAGTAGTGGCCTGTTGCAGTTCTCCAGCCAGAATCGCCTCAAAGATTAATACTGCAAGCGTCGCCCCCACCGGATCGATCACAATACTTTCCCATTTCAGGATCGGTCCGACCGGCCCAGTTGGCCGGATGTCTCTCAGTAGTGGACCGATAACTGTCGGTCCTGTAACCACCAAGATCGCGCCGAGCAGTACTGCTAAGGAGAAAGAGAGATCCAAGAGAAGGAAAGCGGCACAGGTACTAATGAACCAAGTAACGGCTGCGCCAATACTCACCAGGTTGCGCAGCACACGCCCAATATGGGGTAACTCTCTCAGCCTTAAACTGAGGCCGCCTTCAAAGAGAATAGTTGCAACGGAGAGGGACACGATCGGCAATAATAAATGACCAAGAAGAGCATCGGGATCAAGGAGTTCACTTGCTGGCCCTGCAGCGAGACCTGTGAGCAAGAGAAGCAAGATAGCAGGTAAGCGGAGCCGCCACGCCAACCATCGTGCTCCAATGCCTAATACAATGACACTCGCGAGCCCGACCAGCACGTGTTCCGTCAAGAACGGATTCCTTGTTTCCTGTTCTCACTACACGAGGAGCAGGGAAAGGGTGAATTATTCCTTCCTGCCGATAGCGTGGAGAAACTTTTCCTGGATGATTTCGCACGTCATCCGGTAGAGCAACTCACGGTCGGTATATTGCCCGAGGAATCCCAGCGGGATTTGAAATCCCCCTTTGTCTTTGATGTTGCCACCACCGTAGTAGGTTTGTTTGCCTTCGTCAAAGCCAAAAGCTTTCTTCAAAAACGTATCTGGATTGATCGTATCACTCCGAGTCCTGAAGGAGCCATCGACTGCCTTGCCATCGACAATACCAAACACTAGCACGGTGTCTGTGCCTTCCCGCTGCAAGAAGAACTCTGCAGTTTGCGGAATGCCGTCCCGGTGTTCACGGCGGACAAAGCCCACATCGCTAAAAATAAAGTTATCGAACACCTGTTTTTTCTCCAGTGCTTTGTGGATCATGTCCATGACCGCTGGAGCCATAGATTGGGCGGAGATCTTCTTCAACAAGGTCTGATCAATACAGGGCCACAAATAAGCGCCCGCCTCGAATTCGGTGCGGCTTGCTTCGAGCAGGTCTAAGGTGTCTGAACGGATACCATGCATGAGTGCCGTGGCGAGGCGTACCTGGTCTGCCTCACTGGGGTTCAGTCCACCAGGGTAGTGGGCGCGCAGGTATTCCGTATAAATGGCACAGGTTGAGGCACTCTCTTCGCGGATGTCTACGAACTCGGCCGGAATCTCTCCCAACCGTTTGTGGTGATCGACAAAGGAAAGCAAGGTTTTCTCCGCCAGTTTCTCTGTAATCGGAGTGTCCGTCTTCTGCGTGTCGACAAAAGAGTAGGCACTGTACGGACGGAGATCAAATTTCTCGTCGTACAACTGCAGATCAATTTCGAGGCGTTTCACCAACGCACGGTTTTCCTGATGGCTGACTTCTTGAAAACATAGGAGCGTGGTTTCAATATCGAACGCTTTCGCAAGGAACTTATGGGCCAAACCTGAAGCGATGTTGTCAGGATCTGGATAGCCTGTCAGAACCACAAGCGTTTTCTCCCCGCGATGGCGCTCGAACACCTCGCGCAACTCAGCCCACTTGAGACTGGGGCAGGCGGTGGCCTGTTCCTCGGGCGTGGGACGAGTCACGACTCGCAGAGATCGTTCTTCGCTGTCTATTTTCTCGGCGGTATTGGCCATAGTTGATCCTCCTTACGAAGGCTGCACGAGGCGCAGACTAGCATCCACGCACGAACAAAAAAAGGGAGGCTCAGCTGGGATGGCGGCCAAGGTCTGGTTCTCTACATCGAAGAGAAAGACCGCATTG
>CAZCWX010000565.1:0-4236 GCA_964502465.1 uncultured Enterobacteriaceae bacterium
GGAGACCGTGCGCCAGCACCCCTTCGTGCTCTGCGCCTGGCCCTCGTTCGCCGACCAGCCGTACATCACCAGCTACCGCATCTACGATGACCGCGTCGGCGAGACCACCCGCTTCACCTACCGCCCCGACCACGAGTGGTATTGGTTTCCCCAGCAGAAGCCCACTGAGGTCTCGATGCTCAAGTGCTACGACTCGGTCACCGACGGTTCCGTCTCGCGCTGGTCTTTCCATACTGCCTGCATCGACCCCACCGCACCCGCCGACGCGCCCTGCCGCAAGAACGTCGTGGTCCGAGCCTTTGTCTTCTTCTAAGAAGACGTAGGGGTTGTGTCAGAACTTGCTCCAACCGCAAGGGATGTCTGCAGTGACGTCACTCGGCGTTCATGTTTATGCTGCCGCCAAGGAAGTCAACAGGACACGGGTACGCGCTGTATAGGGTGTTGTCAAGTTGTTCAAGGAAAGAGTGAGAGGATTTCTATTTTTACTGGTCGTTATTGTTATGCGGCCTGTGGAAGCCCCGTCACCTTACGCCATGTCACGAACGCCTGCTCTCGGAACACTCGATACTGAGCGGCTCTCATCAGGTGTCGGCCACAGCGGAACAGATTGTTGATCGGACCATGAGCTGAAAGAAACCTCTGGGCTTGCCCAGGAGACTGAAAGCGTCTCATCTGGCACTCTCGTTGGCGAGTCGGTTGGTGGGAAACCTCAGCCCTATTATTCAAGCGTCGGTCTTGCCGATGAACGACACTAGGCAATAACTCCTGGCGTGCACCTCTGTCGCTGCCCAACTGATCGGTGACAAGGAGCCGAGGCACATAGTGCAACCCTTTCAACAACTTGCGAAAGAAGCGCTTGGCGGCGCGCTGGTCTCGGTGCTTTTGGACAAGGATATCCAACACTTGTCCGTCCTGATCCACGGCCCGCCACAGATAGTGACGCTCCCCTCGGATGGTAACGAATACCTCGTCCAGATACCACGTGTCCCCTGGACACCCGTGGCGATGACGCAGCTTCTTGGCGAAGGAAGACCCGAATTTCAAGCACCACTGACGGATCGCTTCGTAGCTGACGGTTATCTCCCGCTCGGCCAGCAGCTCTTCAACATCCCGGAAGCTGAGACAAAAACGATGGTGGAGCCAGACAGCGTATGAAATGATCTCAGGCGGAAAGCGCTAGCCACGATATGGAGAAGGTTGGGTGTCCATAGCGGGTGAGTTTGCCGCAACCTTTCCCAAATTGACAGTGCCGTCGCAACCCTCAGCTTGGAAACACCGCATGACGATTTTCAAGAGCCGGTCAAACTAGCACCATTGGTTAGTACGTCGCTCCAGCATGTCACAAGTTCTGTCGCAAGTATGTCGCAAGTTTATGATCCTGCGCCAGCAAGCACATAGGCAAGACGATTGGTCTCTCCTTCCGTAACTAAGAGCCCTACGTCGATCAAGGCTTTGAGGTCTCGCTGCAAGGTGCGGCGAGACACCCCGGGGCAGAGGCGTTCATAGTCCTGCATCATTAACCGCCCGCGCTCGAGGATGTGGCCCAGCGCGAGTCGCTGACGGGGCGAAAGATCATAGCGCTGCGCTAAGATATCCCGTTGCATGACCCGCTCACCACGCTCCTGCACCTCCCGCAATTGGGTCGCCAACCCTTCCACGAAGTACGCGAGCCACGCGGTCATATCCATCTCCTGCGCGCGTACACTGTGGATCGCACGATAGTACGCCGGTCGGTCGCGGTCATAGAATTCACTGATCGTAAAGAGCCGCTTGCAATCATAGCCGCTCCGGTACAATTCCAGGGTCGAGAGCAAACGCGCCGTACGCCCATTGCCGTCGAGGAAGGGATGAATATGCACGAGTTGGAACTGCGCGACCCCGGCGCGTAAGACCGGATGCGTCTCGGTCTCCAGGCGCAACCACTCGACAAGTTCAGCCACCAGGAGCGGCGCCTCATAGGCTGGGGGCGGCGTATAGATCGTTTCTCCCGTGCGTGCGTTCACCACGTAGTTCTGGATGCGACGGTACGCGCCGGGCGCGGCGGCGTCGCCGCGCACTCCACGCACCAACCGCTTATGGATTTCACGGATGAGCCCCTCGGTGACCGGCTCGCCACTCTCCAGATACTGCGCGACAAAGTCGAAGGCGTCACGGTAGTTCAACACCTCGCGGCGCTCTTCTGGATTCGTGTCGGGAACCGGTTCGCCGGCTAACACGCGCTCGGCTTGCTCCAGCGTCAGGTGCGTGCCTTCAATGTGGGTGGTGTAATGCGCCTCGAGGACCAAGGCGCGGGCGCGCATCTCCGCCAACCACTCCTCCGACAGGCGGGCAGCTTCCAAGAATCCGCGCGCGCGTTCAATCCTGGTCAGTGACCCAGTAATCGCATGGGTAATCGAAAAACGGGGAGAAAACGACATTGTTCCCTCTTCACGACCATCGTCCGCCGTCTGTGTAGTGGCGTTTCTGCCCTCTTTCATGTTGTTCGTAAGGGTATCGTACACCAAATACCGCTGCGATTCCGCTGCACGGCATTGGGCATGAGAGACGGGCATTGGAACACTGTGAGCCATGGAGGAACCGCGTACGATGACAGGAGACGTGGCAGCTTATTCCCTCCTGTTCCCATCGACATTACGGGCGCCACTGCAACAGTGTTCTTTGGGAGATCTCGGCAGGCTCGTAGCGACGCAGTACGTTTACGGCTTGCGCCGCGCAGACAACGACGGGGTGCGACGCCCAATCATGTCCATGCCGACCTCGCCGTGCACACTCTTCGGCGTCACACCCCTACCACTCGCTGGGGTTGTGTCAGAACTCGCCCCAACAAAGAGGAGGTGTTGCAGTAACGTCACTCGGTGTTCTCATTTATGCCGCCGCCAAGGAGGTCAGGAGAACACGAGTGCGGGCCGTGTAGAGGAGCCGCCGTCGGGCGAGTGAGACTCTCTCGTTCCGCCGTGAACGCGGGCGTAGGAAGTTGCGCACTTCGTCATGGACCCGGCAGAAGCGTTTGGCCGATTCGACACTCTTGCATCCCCCCATCGGACGGATGCGTTGTTTGATGCTGCGATGGTTCTGCTCCAGGTGATTATTCAAGTAGCGGTTGGTGCGATGATACACCTCTTCCCCCAACTCCGCTTTGATCGCGCCGGGATAGGCGTCATGCCCGTCGGTCGTCACACGCTCAGGGACCCTTTCGGTAACCGTGCGTGCGGATCGGAAGAATGCTTCCGCTGCGGCCTTGTCCCGCTTCTCACTCAGCAGAACATCGACGAGGTTCCCCTCGCGATCTATCGCGCGGTAGAGGTAGGTCCAGCGTCCTTTCACTTTGATGTACGTCTCGTCTACATACCAACTCGGGCCGATGCGTCCTCGCCGGTGTTTCCGCAACATCTCACTCAACAGAGGGGCGAACTGCGCTTCCCACTCCCGGACTGCTTCATGCGTAAAGACCATACCCCGCTCGAGGAACATTTCCGGGAGATCGCGCAGGCTCAACCTGTAGCGCACCCGCCACAGCACTACGAGATACACGATGTCAGTCGGGTACTGCAGATGATTGAACTGTGTCCCGGTGCGCTCGTTGAATTCCCGCTGACACTCTCGACACCGAAAGCGCTGGTACCCCAGTTCGGTCCGTTCTCGTCGTTCAGTAGTAGCTGTAGACTTACAGTGTGGACACCGCATCTTCCCCATCCTCCTCGATACACCTGTCTACATGCCGCTGCTCTCAGATACAAGTTGGGCTGATTCCTGACAGAACCCCCGCGCGAGCAACGCAACGCCTTCCACGTCCCCCCGCGCCTCTTTGAACGCCAGGAGATTGGAGAGGAGACTGGCATTGTAATAGATGATGCCGTTGGTGAGGAGGCGACTACATTCCCCCCAGAGCTGTTGGTCGTGTTCGGTGCGAAAGCGCAACTTGCCGAAATTGGCATAGGCGACGGCGCGGCGTAAGTGGTGATAATTTTCGCCCCGATTGAGTGCCCGCTGCACCTGTTGGCGTAACGGTGGAGAGTCAAGGTACTCTAAAAGATAGAGACTCCGAATGATGTTGTCATACTCCCAGAGCGCACGGCGGGTTTTGTTCTTGCGGGCATAGGCGCTGAGTTTCCCCACGATAATAGACCTTATGCGGAATAACTTTCGCTCATGTTCGCAGCCGCCGTTTGCGGTACCGTACGCGGAGATTGTGTAACCCACATGCGACAACCATTACTAAATCTGACAGGTTCGTTT
>CAZCWX010000566.1:0-16938 GCA_964502465.1 uncultured Enterobacteriaceae bacterium
CGATGCCCGTGGAGGCAAGGTTGCAGTTCAAGGCTGGACCGAAGCAACAGAGCTTGATGCGATCGATCTAGCCAAGCGCTGCAAAGACCTGGGAGTCAACGAGATTGTCTACACTGACATTGCACGTGACGGCACCCAGCAAGGCGTGAACCTCGCTGCCACACTCGCATTGGCACGAGCGGTTTTACTCCCCATTATCGCTTCCGGAGGCGTTGCCAGTATACACGACATCGAACAGCTCGCTGATGTAGAAGCAGACGGCATTGTCGGGGTGATCGTTGGTCGGGCGCTGTATACGGGAGCGGTAAACTTGGCGGAGGCGATTACGGTCGCCAAATCCATAGAGGGGTAAAGCATTAACAGCCCGAGACAAGTTGCTCACTTCGGTCAGAGAGGGAAATGCTTTATTTTTACCGACCGATCACTCGTTCGATCCATTGCTGGACTTGCTGAAACGCCCGCAAGAGGTCGGTTGAAGTCAAGATCCCACACACCTGCCCAGCTTCATTGATAACCGGTAGGCAATTGATGCGGTGCGCAAGCATCTCAGCAACTGCTTCTGATAAAAAGGCCTCAGGCAGAACGGTCACAATCTCCCTTTTCATAAAGTCGGACACAGTTGTTGAGTCCAACGTTGGCCTCCGAGTCGTAAAACGCAACAGATCACGATCCGAAATAACCCCAACGAGACGCCGGTCCGCCCCGACAACCAAAAGATGCCGGAAACGGTGGCGGGCTAACAGAGATAATGCCTCGAAAAAAGACTGGTCCGGAGAGAGGCTGACCACCTCGCGCGTCATGACCTCGGCCACTCGGGTAGGAGATTGAGTGAATGCGTCCTGCACGGTTTCGCCCAGCCCCTCAGGTAAGGTTTCAGGCCTGCAATTCTTTTCCTGGTTCATAGAGCTCCTCTGCACAAATATTGTACACAATCCTTGTACTGTGTTTCCAGCGAACACACAGTCTGGCCGTCTCCTGGTTTCTGCTATACTATTTTTTTGACAATAGATACGAAAAGCATCGGAAAGATCACCTGCAACTCATCCTGGACGATGTGATTAGCCGGCTCGGCTATGCTTATGACTTGCAAAACATCTTCGATCTGGCCCGGTATTTTTTGCCAGTCAGTCTCGTCCCACGTCGCTTCCGCCGGAAGGCCCTGCAGTTCGGCAGCGGCCTCCCCACCCAAGTGATCTGTTCGGGTATGTTGGCAGCGGCCTTTGGCAAAGTTGGCTTTCCTATCAGGCCACAGGTTGCGGCGCGCACCCCCAATGGAGACTCTCCGCGCCGTGGATTCTGGCGTCGTTTACTACCGGCGACGAATGGGCATGATTCCTCGCTGATCTTCCGCCGCGCTCACCCCACTCTGGTAACACCGAGAGACTTTGATCTTTCTCCCTACTTCGAAATCGTGAAATTCAATATGATTGAACCAACTCGGTTCGACTACCGAAAAATTGTTTGGGTAGAGGATGCAGAAGAACACCCCCTCCCCTCTCCCTCAGAATCGTAGGCCGCTTCTCCCCTTGACACCTCTCCGTAAACACCTGACACTTTTGCTATGCTGTGTAAACGCATCATTCCGTGCCTTGACGTGAAAGATGGTCGCGTGGTGAAAGGGGTGAATTTTGTCGAGTTGCGCGATGCCGGGGATCCAGTCGAAATTGCCCAGCGCTATGATGCCGAAGGCGCCGATGAACTCACCTTTCTTGACATTACCGCTTCACACGAACGGCGCAAAATTATTTTGGATGTCGTCCGCAAAACTGCAGAGACCGTATTCATGCCGCTCACGGTTGGCGGCGGAGTCCGCGAGATTCAAGATATTCGCGCTCTGCTGAACGCGGGAGCAGACAAAGTATCGATCAACACCACAGCGGTCAACCGTCCAGCATTTGTCAAAGAGGCCGCGGAGCGCTTTGGTGCACAGTGTATTGTCGTCGCCATCGATGCCAAGCAAAAACAGTCAGCAGTCAGCGGTCAGCAGTCAGCAGAAGGATTAACCTGGGAAGTGTATATTCACGGGGGTCGCACGCCAACCGGACTTGATGCCATTGAATGGGCACAACGGATGGAAACCTACGGTGCGGGTGAGATCTTGCTGACCAGTATGGACCGCGATGGCACGCGGGAAGGCTATGATCTCGCACTCACGAAAGCCATCGCTGAAGCCGTCACAGTTCCAGTAATCGCTTCAGGCGGAGTAGGCACCTTGCAGCATATTTACGAAGGGTTGACTGTGGGTGGTGCCGATGCTGCTCTCGCTGCTTCGATTTTCCATTATCGCGAATATACGATCCGCGAGTGCAAAGAGTTTCTCGCAGCACGAGGGGTGAAGATACGGAGCTAGCGCCTGATAAAACGGAAAACGTAAAAAGAAGGCCTGTCCGCTTGCTCCTCATTACGTTTTACGCCTTACGTTTTACGTCTTCCCCCGCAAACTGGCACGTGCCAGAGAAATACGCTAAGAAGCGTTCTGCATCTCAAATCAATAAAGGAGGGAACCATGGCCAAGATCATGATCGAATCGGCGATCAACGGAAATGCGATGAAAGAGCGGAATCCGCACATTCCTTATAGTCCAGAGGAAATCGCCAACGACGCGATTGCCACGTGCAAAGCTGGCGCCGCGCTTATTCACTTTCACGTCCGTAACCCACAGACGGGCGAGTGGGTACAAGATGTGCCCTATTACGCCGAAGTGTACAAACGGACGCGAGAACAATGCAAGCCGCTTTTGTGGCCGACATTTCCTTTTGGCGATGATCCTGCCCCGCGTTTCAGTCACTTCTTCGCACTTGCGAAGGACCCCAAAACGAAGCCTGACCTGGGAGCCGGAGATATGGGGTCGGTCAATTTAGTGTCGTACGATCCCCGCACAAAGGTCGTCTCGGGCAGTCATTTCATTTACAAAAACTCTTACGATACCATCCGTTATTTTCTGGAAGGTTCGCGTGAACTCAAATTGCGGCCAACTTTGCAAATCTTTGACCCAAGCTTTCTTCGGGCCGCTCTGGTCTTTTTGGACCAGGGATTATTGACTGAGCCCCTGCTGCTCAAATTTTATCTGGGTGGCCCAGAACTTCCCTTCGGCTTACCACCGACGCTGAAGAGCCTTGAAGCCTATCTCGATATGCTCAAAGGAGTACGGTGCAATTGGTTTGCCGCTACCTTGGGTGGGGACAATCTCCCTCTCGTCCCGCTCGCTGTCAGTCTCGGCGGTCACGTTCGGGTTGGTCTCGAAGACTATCAATACACTCACGAAGGACAACTCACGAATCCACAGATTGTCGAGCGTGCAGTCTCTGTCATCAAAGCCATGGGGCATGCAGTCGCGACCCCAGACGAAGCGCGGAAGATACTGGAAGCGTAAACCGATCGCAGATTGTTATGTTTTCCCCATGCTCTTCCCCTCTCCCGTTATGCGGGAGAGGGCTAGGGTGAGGACTAGGGTGAGGGCATTCCCTTTTGGATACAACCTCCCTCATCACCCAAATCCATGCCACCCCGGTGATGGCGGTCATCGTCGTCACTGGCGGAGGTGTGCAAGCAATAGCCGACCTGCTGGCAGTTCCAGGAGCCTCCCGCACCCTGCTTGAGGCTCTTGTCCCGTATAGCGAGAAGTCGCTGGCCGCATTTCTTGGCGTCGCTCCGGCTCAGGCGGTTTCTGTTGAAAATGCCAACGCGCTGGCCCACAGAGCCTACCAACGAGCAGAGCAGTTGCGGGAGCATCCTCACGTTCCTGTGCGTGGCCTCTCGTGCACGGCCACGCTCGTCACCGATCGGCCTAAGAAAGGTGCCCACCGCGCTCATATCGGAATCGACAACGGAGCACAGCAACGGGTGTATTCGCTGACTCTCAAAAAAGGTGCACGAGATCGCTCAGGCGAAGAACGAGTAGTGAGCAATCTTCTCCTCCACACGTTTGCTGAGGCATGCGTGCTGAATGTGACCGTAGACCTCGCGCTCTTGCCAGGAGAGCATATCGTTCTTCAAGAGGAATGAGAAGGAAATTGTGCCTATTGCCTATCCTCATCCTCTTCGTCTTGATCTGGCAGGTCGATAGCCATAATGAGCGCGTCTTCCAGCGGATCATCGTAGTAATCACGGAACTCACCACGTACAGCAAAGCCGCAGGTCTCGTAGAATTGTACCACCTGCGCGTTCGATGCGCGTACACGCAGCCACAAAAGGCTCACCCCGATCTCCTGACAAATGCTCACCACAAAGGAGACCAGCAACCGTCCAATCCCATGCCGGCGAGAAACCAGAGAGACAGCCAGGTTGGTCAGCTCGGCCTCCCCTAAACTGCTGACCTCTAACACAATATATCCCACCACTGCTTGTGTACGGTCATCAATTGCGACCCACACCTGGCCGCGAAAGTCGTGGCTTTCCTGATACGTGTGGAGTAATTCAGTAAATACCTCCCCAGGCCACGCATCCGTACCGAAGCAGGCCAGCTCCAGCGCAGCGAGGGTGTCACAATGGGTCTTATCCAGGGGTGTGATAGTAATATCCATACCTATCGCTGACGAGTGGGTAAATTATCTCGCTCTCCATCGACGAGGGTCAGCCATTCCCTCCCCTTCCATCCCTCCGCTTCCTCTCATAGAGTAAAAAGAACAAGGAACTTTGTATGCTGCGTGCGAGACAGAAGACCAGACAAACGTGGCAAGCGTGGCTGCTCGGACTCGTTCTTTGTACTGGGTGCGGAGCAAGCTCATTTTTTTCGCCTCGTCCTCCGCGCATCATTCAGGTTGAAGTCAATTATCTCCCGTATCTGGTGAAAGGAAACCGCCCGGCGTTCCCACCAGTTCGCGTGTTGGTATTACGACCGATAGACAACCGCGATCCGTACCCAATGAGGAAAGGAGACCTGCTGCCAGCCTCGCAGGATCACATCGCCATCTTGGGCATCTGGGGACTGAATTTTGAAGAGGGCGCGATTAAAGTCAATTCATCACAGTTAGGCGCACAACGTCGTATGAAAGCGGGCATTAGCAAGGAACCTGACGTAGCGCGTGGCATTTTTACCCTTCCTGGTTTGTCCATTATTGTACAAGACGCAATTGTGACGCATTTCCATGAGGCTGGGCTCCCCGCACAGCAAGTCAACTTTGCCTCACCCGGCGACCCCGGAGCCAGGAACGAACAGGCCCACTACGCAGTAGGGTGCACGATTGAGGAATTTTCTCTGGTGAGCCTCGAGCGCCATACAGAAGTCGTCGTGGAAAATCCTCTCAATCATCATATTCTTTACTTTCCCATCCGTGGTCCGACCCGTGCACACGTCGCTCTCGCGCTGACGCTCTATCGTTGGCCTTCAGGTGAGGTGCTGTGGGAAGGAACAGTCACTGAGGCTGTCGATGACCCACCGCTAGGCGAGCATGATTTCCTGTATGCCACCCCAGGAGAAGTGATGAGCATGGCCCTGAGCCGAGCGGTTGGGAGCCTGCTGATCAGCCAAGCTTTGCAACAGGTGTTCCTGACAACGCAGACGTCTTAAGCAGCTTTGACCCCGCCGAAGATCGCCAGATTGAGAAATTTCCAGTAACAGTCTACAGAGGTGAATCCCGCTGCCCGCCACCAGTCGAGTTGGACGCCGAGCGGTGCAATATGGCTCTGCTGACCAGTAGGACGCATACGAGCCGCCCGCTCAGCCCGAATGTCTTCAATCGATCGCGTGACCCCGGTGCGTGCCTTCTCGTGCTCTTGGATTGCACGGTCAGTCAGGCTGGCGAAATGTTCTTGAAAGAAAGGCGGCGCCTCAACGACATCGTCATTCAGGAATAGGCCCCCAGGGAGGAGCAAATCGAACACTTCGCGGCAGAGCCGTTGCTTTCGTTCGTTGGTCAAGTGATGCAAGGCAATCGCCGAGACTACGGCATGAAAAGGGCCTGAAAGACCTCTATGCCAGGTGGGATCGGCTAGATCTCTCAGCAGGAGTTCTACTTGTTTGCCATATTTCGCCAATCGTGGATGAGCGTGCTGCATCATAGCTTCCGAGCCGTCTATACAGATGACGGTTGCTTTGTAGTAACGGTGCAAGATCGCCTCAGCGACCGCGCCATAACCAGCGCCCAAATCAAGCACCCGAATCGGATCATCCCACTGCCAGGGAAACAGATCAACAAGAAAGTCCAGTTGTTCTTTCCGGTTGGGAATGATCAGTGCACTGTTTTCAACAAAATAGTCCACCTTGCCTTGCGCACCCCAGCCACAGAGGGTATCGATTTCCGCCATAAGCACTCTCCATACTTTTGATCTTGTTTCATATCCTACCCCTGACCGCTCACTACAACAATGCGTCACCCCTTGCCTGCTCTGGGAGAAGCTATTACAACAGAGGAGCGGTTGGCGAACCGCCTTGACTCTTCGTGAGATCGGAATCATGCATGAAAATCGGCATCATCTCAGACATCCATGCGGACCCCACAGCACTCCGGCGCGCCTTGGAAGACATGCCTTCTACCGATGCGTTATTATGCCCAGGAGACGCAATCAGTGAATACCGATTCTGCCCTGAGACGGTAGCAATTCTCCAACACGCACACGTTCTCTGTATTCAGGGCAATCACGAACTCGTCCTCTTTGGTGGACGCAACCCCGCATATCTGACCAAGTGCCAGACCATGTTTTCTTCGGAAACGCTCGACTTTCTAGCCACCGCGCCAGTGTCCCGTCATCTAGAGTTTGATGAAACCAAGGTCCTTCTGGTTCATGCCAGCCCTTGGGAACCGTACGATGAATATATCTATCCTGGGAGCGCGAGACTCGAGCGTTTCGCCATGCTTCCTGACGATATCGTTTGTTTTGGTCATACCCACGTGCCGTTTGTTCATCAGGCCGGGCGTGTCATCGTGATAAACCCAGGGTCCTGTTCTCAACCGCGTGACCAGGACCGCCGTGGGGCATATGCAGTCGTTGATACCTACACCCGAGCAGCGACCATCCACCGTTTCTCACTGGATTGATTGTACACGTAAAGAAAGGGTGGTAGCCTTACATAAAAGGGAAAGGCATTCTCGCCTCCATCTGATTCTATATAAAACAGGAGACACCCTATGAAAAAGAAGACTCCTGAGGCGGTTCACTCCGCTCCTCCCCAATCTTCTCTCGCCTCTGGGCCTAATCGTCGGCGCTTCCTTCGTGCTGCTGGTTTAAGCATCGCTGGTGCAGGAACAGCCCTTGTTGCTGGCTGCGAATATAGATCACAACTCTTTTTGTTGGGAAGTGCACCGAAAGAAGCGAAGGCCAAAAGTCCAGACTGGCAAGAAGCCCAGATCCGTAGCTACCGCACGCTTGGTCGCACCGGGATGGAAATATCAGATATTTCCTTTGGCTGTTCCGGTCTCGATAATGTTGCAGTGGTCAAGCGGGCCCTGGATCGTGGAGTGAATTACTTTGACACCTCGCCAGACTATTCTCGGGCAGGTTCAGAACGGGTTCTCGGCGAAGGGATCAGAGGATATCCCCGCGACAAACTCTTCATCGTTTCTAAATTCTGTACACCAAATGGGCATTTGAGCAACGATACGCCGGTCGCAGACGTCATGGCCGCAGTCGAGGCGAGCCTCCAACGTATTGGTACCGACTACCTGGACCTTGCCCATATCCATGCCTGCAACTCGATCGAGCGTCTCATGAATCCGAATATCCACGAAGCCTTCGATCGACTAAAAGAGCAAGGGAAGTTGCGATTCCTTGGGGTTTCCTCACACACCCCTCGTTTGGAAACGGTGATGCGTCATGCGGTCGATTCCGGTCGTTTCGATGTCCTTATGGTGGCGTACAACTTCAAGAACTGGCCCGACCTCACGAACATCTTCCATGATGCGAAAGAGAAGGGTGTAGGGGTGGTGGCAATGAAAACACTGAAGGGCGCAAAGCATACCGTGCTCTCAGACTTCACGCCAACCGAGCGAGAGTCCTTTGCCCAAGCTGCCTTTAAGTGGGTGCTGTCTAATCAAGATGTCAGTGGCCTGGTGATTTCCATCAATTCGTTCACGCAAATCGACGAATACCTGCATGCCTCTGGGCTGCCGCTTGAGCAAGCCGATGCTGATTTGCTAGAAAAGTACGACCGTTTAATCGCGAAAGAATATTGCCGTCCCGGCTGCGACGCCTGTTTATCTTCGTGCCCGTCTGAAGTGCCAATTGACGATATCTTCCGCTATGCCATGTATTACGAGAATTATGGTCAGCAGCGTGTCGGCATGGAAGAATATGCCCGTATTCCTGTTGCGCATAACGCCTCGCAGTGTGTGGACTGTAGAGCCCCCTGTGAACACGCCTGCCCTTTCGAGATCCCGATCAAAGAGAAGCTGTTGCGCGCAGACCGCTTGTTACGTTTTGCCTAACAACCGCACGGGAGAGGGGCGGTTTGTGAACCGCCCTTACGATACCAGCGTAAACAACAACACCAGACAGACAACCATTGCAGTCGTATTGAGCTGCACTGACCGCTTATGGAGACGGTCAAACTCAGAGGAGTGCATCTCATTCCGTGCGAACATCACCTCGCGTGCTTCGTTGACCTGTGGCAGCAAGACTTGTCTGGCATACCACGTGACCCCAAGCATCACCGTGCACGCAACAGTGACCCAAGGTGTTGTAACCGACGCATACAAGCTCGCAAGCGTTGCCACTGAGAGACAAACCAGACCAAAAAGGTAATAGCGTGGAAAGACACGCCGGATTATTTGCCCAGCGAGCTGCGGTTCCAAGGTACCAAAGACCGTAGGCGCAACGACCGCGGCAAAGAATATCATCGCTCCCAACCACACACCGATCGCGACAAACAACACAGCATTGAGCATGCGTGCCTCCTTCGTTCTGGCTAACGATCAGTTTCGGGCGCGTCAAGGACAGCGTGGCAAGCATTACGTCGATAGGGTCTATTGAGTTCGTTCGGTTTATTGGGTGAGTCTGACCAGGCCTTAGTAGCTCAAGACGTTCCTCTCAGCTACAAACACAACAGCCTCAACAGACCTAGTAAGCTTTTAAAAGGAGAAGAGCAACGATGAAATACGCGGTTTTCTACAGCTTGCAGGCTCCAGCTAAATTCAAGGTCACGCCTCAGCAAGTCTACGCCGAGGCACTCGATCAAATTGTGCGGGCAGAAGAAGTGGGCATCTCGCCAGTGCGGCTGACTGAGCATCACTTTGGAATTACTCGCAGAGGAGATCATTCCACGAGTGGAAAGCCAATTACTGGCTATCGACGGCTTAACGATACGCTATAAGCCATAAGCTCAGTAGACATACATGCCGAGGGAGCGATGAAAAAACTCAGCCACGTAGACACCCAAGGACGCGCACGCATGGTTGATGTCGGTGATAAAACGATTACTGTTCGCGAGGCAGTAGCCACCAGCACAATCCGTATGAAGACAGACGTGCTCCGGCTGCTCGTTGCTGGCCAAATGCCAAAAGGTGATGTGCTAGCGGTAGCACGTGTCGCCGGCATCATGGCGGCAAAAAAGACACCAGAGTTGATTCCTCTGTGTCACCCATTACCCCTTTCGTCTGTCAGTGTGGAATGTACTCCGAATGAATCCCAAGGGACCATTACTATCGAGGCAAAGGTAAAGGTTGAGGGCAAGACAGGCGCGGAGATGGAAGCGCTGACAGCAGTGTCAATCGCCGCACTGACAATCTATGATATGTGTAAAGCGGTAGACAAAAATATAATCATCTCGGATATTTGTCTGTTGAAAAAGACGGGAGGCAAAAGCGGCACCTATGTGAGGGCCGCATGATCACGGTCAGGCTCAAACCTGGTCGCGAAAGACCAGTACGTGCCGGACACCCTTGGGTGTTTTCTGGAGCCATCGACCACATTATCGGAGAGGGACCAGCAGGATCTCTTGCGCAAATCATCGCCTCTGACAACAGCGCCATTGGTGTCGGTTACTTGAACACGCGGTGCTCCATCGCTGTACGCCTGCTCACTCGCCACACAAAAGAGATTGGAGCGACCTTCATCCGCCGTCGCATAGAGCGTGCGCTCTCTCTGCGGCGATCAGTTTTGCCCCCCAACACGACAGGATATCGTCTCATTAACGGTGAGGGAGATTTCCTGCCTGGTGTCATCGTCGATGTGTATGACTGCTTTATCGTCTGCCAATACCTCACCGCTGGAGCCGATCTGCTGAAATCTCTGGTAGTCGACACCTTGATCGCCCTCCTCTCACCGCAGGGCATCTATGAAAAAAGTGAGGGAACTGTAAGGCAGGAGGAAGGGTTGGCAAACACAACCGGCCTTCTGTGGGGAACAGAACCGCCAGCCTTACTGACGATCCAAGAAAACGGCTGCCGCTTCTTGGTACACATTCGCGGAGGCCAAAAGACCGGGTTTTTTCTCGATCAGCGTGATAACCGTACCTTAGTGGGTTCTCTCGCTCCGGGAAAGCGGGTTCTCAACGGTTTTGCCTATACTGGTGGCTTCGGTGTCTTTGCCGCTAAACATGGAGCCAGTTCGGTCATTTCCGTTGATAGTTCAGCCACAGCGCTACAGATTGCTCGACAAAACTGGCAGAGGAACAATCTCTGCGATTCTTCCGCCGAGTTTGTGCATGCGGATATGTTTTCGTATCTCCGCGAGGGCACTGAGACGTTCGACATAATTATCTTGGATCCCCCACCATTCATCCGTCGCCGTCAAGATACCAAGGCAGGTGTCAGCGGGTATAAAGAATTGAATCGTCAAGCGTTGCGATTTCTAAGGCCTGGTGGGCATTTGTATACGTTTAGCTGTTCTCAGCATCTCGCTGCGTCTGAGTTCTTTCAAACAGTACTCTTTGCCGCAGCCGATGTTCGACGCAACGTACAGGTGCTCAAGCACCTAGCACAAGCAGCCGACCACCCAGTGAACCTCGCCCATCCGGAGGGAGCATACCTGAAGGGACTGTGGTTACAGATAGGGGATTGAATTACGTGTGAAAAGATGCGAATTTCCCATACCTATTTTCGTCTAAAAATCAAGAGCCCACAGCTGCTTTCTGTCTGCTGCACCACCGTGTTCACCTCTCAATCTCTCTACTGATAACAGTTCGGTGACGACAGCACAGAAAACTATCTCCTAGACGAGCGACTGTGGATTTTTATCACCTATAGACTTCTTCTGGAAAAGCCAGAAGAAATGGAGAGAGGAACAGAGTTATGAAGCTTCATCCTGCTGAGCAGGAAAAGACCACCGCCAAAGCCAAGCCCAGCGCCAGACGGCCACAAGCGTCTTCCGGACGGCCCGCCAAACACGCTGCGGCAAAGAGTACTGCTCACCAAGTACGTAAAGAACAGGAAAACGAGATCAACAAAGAGCAAGCACTAGAGCATCAACCAACCACGCCTTCTCCTTTGGTCCCTTCCCCAGTCTTTGCCCGTCGTGACATTACTGCCCCAGACGGCAGTGTCCGTCCTGGATGGGAGATGTGGATTGGGGACCACTGCTTCGGCCGCGCTGACAGCAAAGAACTCTTGCTCGCCAGCTTTCAGCGGTTGCAAAGCCCGCCAGAAAGCTTCCATTGGCGTGAGGTACGGAATCGCATGCAGATGCGAGGGCGAGTCCGCTCCGCCCAACCCGAGGAGGACAAAGAGGACTCTTGGGGGTGGGGCAAAAAAGAAGGAGGCGAGTCCGTCCTTCTTGAGGAAGAAGTCGAAGGTTTCCAGGAAGTGTCGTTAGACACCCCAGCCTAACTGAGTATCAACCAGGGACATCAATGTCCCTGGTTCCCTCCTAGCCAAAGACCAATCGCCTCGGCCTTCTTCTCACAGAAAAACCTCACTTACCCCAGAGAGCACATCTCAACGCTGATCTTTGCCTCTCTACAACACAGTTCTAATACGATTGGGTATTGTAGAGGGCAACAAGGAGGAATCCAATGGACAAGCAGATCGGCTTCGTCGGTCTCGGTATCATGGGCAAACCTATGGCCCGTAACCTGCTCAAAGCCGGCTATGCGCTGACAGTCTACAGTCGTCAACAGAGCGCAATCGCAGCCTTGATAGCTGATGGCGCGACCGGGGCGAGTTCACCACAAGAAGCGGCTGAACAGGCGGACGTGGTGATCACCATGGTCACCGATACCCCAGACGTACAGCAGGTGATTCTCGGACAAAACGGCATACTGGCAGGGATGCGCACCGGAAAAGTCATCATCGACATGAGCACAATCTCGCCTTCTGCGACACGAGACATTGCGGCCGCCGTGAAAGCCAAGAGGGTGCACTTTCTCGACGCTCCAGTCAGTGGCGGCGAAGGAGGGGCCATTGCCGGTACGCTTGCCATCATGGTGGGTGGTGACGAAGAGGTGTTTACCTCCTGTTTGCCTATTTTTCAGAGTATGGGGAAAAACATTATTTACATGGGAGAAAGCGGCAGTGGGCAGCTTACCAAGTTGTGCAATCAGATCGCCGTGGCGGTCACCAATCTAGCCATGAGCGAAGCGCTGATCTTTGCGGCAAAGGCAGGAGTGAATATCGACAAAATGCACCAAGCGATCAGCGGTGGTGCCGCTGGTTCCTGGCAACTATCGCATCTCGCCCCCCGTATCTTTCAACGTGACTTCACACCAGGTTTCATGGTGAAATTACAGCAGAAAGATTTACGTCTGGTGCTACATGAGGCGGATCAGCTGCAGCTCGCGCTTCCAGCCACCAGCTTAGTGCACAACCTGTTTAACGCGCTCGAAACCATGGGGGCGGGCAACGAGGGCACCCAAGCTCTGGTCAAAGTGTTAGAGCAACTAGCCGGAGTGAAGGTCGAAACCTGAGAGCATTGCGGATTGTAGACTGCAAATTGTGGCTGTTCCTCCTAAAAATCCGCAATCCCAAATCCGCAATTGTCAATAAAACTACTCTGCCGCAAGTTTTTTCAAATCTTCGTACCAGTTTTCGTACGGACGTAAGGGAGTCCACTCAATGCTGGTCACAATATGGGAGTACCCCAGTTTCCAGATAGGTAAATTCAACACTGCAGCTTCCAGAGTGTCTGCTGAATCGACATCGAGCACCGCAATGACCTGAGTTTGGCCTGGGACTTTCCAGATCGCCTTGATCACGCCAGCTTTATAGGCTGCCACTGCTGCCTCTGCTTCTTTAAGCCAGACGCCATAGAACTCTTTATTCGAGAGGTTCTGTGGTTTGGACAAATGGGCCTTAAGCATGAAAAGCATAATCTTTCCTCCTCTGTGTTTTTGCCTCGCCCCTATAGCGCAGCAAGAGAAGAAAGTGAAGACACGGGCAAGAAGACGAAAAAGTGCGATCCCTGCCCCGGCGTGCTCTGCACCTCAATCCGCCCTCCTTGTGCTTCGACTAACGTTTTCACGATAAAAAGCCCCAACCCGGTCCCAACCTGGAACTGTGCCCGTTCGGATCGCCGATATTTTTCAAAGATCAGCGGAATCTCTTCTGGGGCAATTCCTGGTCCACTATCAGCTACGACCACAACGACCTCCTCGTCACCGTGCAACGCAGAGCGCACCGTCACCTGTCCTCCCTCTGGAGTGAACTTAAAGGCGTTCAGCAAAAGATTGGCAAAGATTCGCTCGAGCGCCAACTGATCACCCTTAACCATAGGCACTTCTGCCTGCAATTCTAAGGTAAAGGTTAAAAATTTATGCTGGATTTCAGCCTCGTATTGTTGGCTGACTCGACGAAGAAGGTCATTGATTGCGACCGGTATTGGGAAAAGAGCCAGTTGTCCAGCCTCAATTCTGGAAAGATCGAGATAGTTTGCAAGCAAAGAGTGAACAGTAAGAACGTTGTTTCTAAGGTGCAGGAGCAGATCTTTTTCTTCAGAAAAGTCTGCCTCCTGAACATCTTCGAGAAGCAAATCCGTATATCCGAGAATCACCCCGAGAGGACTTCTAATATCATGGGTGAGCATGGCAAGGAAATCAGCTCGCTGCTGCTCCAGAGCTTTTCTCGTAGAAATATCCCGCGAAATTCCTTGCAGACCAAGAGGTTGCCCCTCCTGGTCGCGGATCAAGCGTGCGCGGGTTTCGACCGGCACAATGCTGCCATCTTTGCGGACAAACGCAAACTCAAAAATCTCGGAGATTTCCTCTCCTGCCAGGGCGCGACGAGTACGCTCCTCCCCTTCAACAGCAGCCTCAGGGGTCACAAACTGCGTGTAGTTCTGCCTAATCAAGTCTTCCCGCGACCGGCCAACCATCGTCTCAAATGCTCGGTTGATGTCGGTAATGATCCCATCCAGGGTAGTAATTACGATGGCGTCATTGGCGTTCTCAAAGAGTTCGCGGTAGCGTTCTTCACTGCGGCGCAAGGCATCCTCAGCCCGAGTGCGTTCTGCAACTTCTTTTTCGAGATCCTGCTTAGCTGCCTCGGCCAATTCAGCCCGCAGCCGGGTCTCTTCCGTCCGCTTACGTTCGGAGATGTCACGCGCGATGCCCAAAATGCCAACCGTTGCCCCATTCTCAATTTGTGGAGTTACCGTGAATTCGCCAAAGAGCAGGTCACCGGGTTTGGACACAATACGCAGTTCAAAAAGTGACAAGGTTTCCCCTTGGACTGCCCGCTGGAAAAGTCCGAGAGCAAGGGGCACATCGTCGGGGTGTAATAAAGGCGCAAACGGCTTCCCTAACCATTCAGTACATGACCAGCCCGTTATTGTTTCAAAAGCAGGATTGAGTGAGGCAAGGGTCCCGTCGAGAGAAAGGGTAAAGATCACATCCCGAGCGGTCTCCACCAGATTGCGGTACTTTTGTTCGCTTTGTTGAGCATCTTGTACTGCCTCTTCGAGTTCTTTTCTCCGGCGTTCGTCTTGAACGCGGAGGACCTCCAGCCGACGGAACGACCTGACACGGACGGTGAACACCAGGACAGAGAGCACACTGGCAGACAACAGCCCAAACCCAAAATGCACCCAAGAAGGCGATGGAGCAGCCATCCATACCACCCCCCCCCAACCAACCCAGGTCAGACCAAGAACCAGGGCAAACCAGGGAGTAGACAGCAGAAAAAAGCCGACCCCAATGACGAGCAGCATCAAATTGGTTGTTTGTTGTGGCTCAGAGGTCAGGTGCAAATGCAACAGGCTGTTTAGGAGCACCAGCCCAGCGACTCCCACTCCAAGGGGATGGACCCAACGAATGGGCACCGTCCATCGGCGGAGTATTCCATAGAGAGCGAACAGGACCGCTGCGGTTCCTGCTGCCACGCTCGTCATCGGAACAGCAATAGCGCGGGGCTCTAGCAGCGCATGGCTCACCGCAAAGATAACATACAGCACTCCCAGTCCGGCTGCGTATGGCCGTAGACTTTCGCGCATGATCTTTTCGAGCGCAGTACGCAACTCCACCGGGCTTATGTCAGCGCTCGATGAGCGCGCAAGTCTGTCCTCATCCATCACAATCCTCAGCCAGAGGAGTCCACCTTCAGTTCTTCCTGCATCCTCCGTTATTGAAAGGAATATGGATATAGATCGGCACATTTTCCTTTTCTTTTAGCTTGGTATACACGGCAAAGCGTTTTCCCAGGCCAGGGTGCAGGTATACAAAGGAACAGAAAGCGCTGGGCGAATCTTTCGGGAACACGCGGGAAAAGAGGCACTCCTCTCAAGAAAGAGGCAACATACCGAACACTGTTGTTTTTCGTCCGTGGCAAGAACGAGGCGTGGGACATCAAGCAACCTACGCGGGAGTCTCAGTCCCAGCGGCGGTTGCTGGTTGGCGAAAGAACGTCACTAATATGGCAAGTTCGGGATCAGCCTGAACGCTGTGCATGGCATGAGCGTCAACTGGCACAATCATGCCTGGTGTCAGGTGGTACTCCTCATTTTCCACTCGGAGCAATCCTTTCCCGAACAGGGTGTGAATCGTAATCGGCACCCGGGCCGAGTGGTCCGCCAGCAAGGCTCCCTGGCGGAGTCTGATGCACACCAGTTTCCGCCAGG
Source organism: uncultured Enterobacteriaceae bacterium (assembly GCA_964502465.1). Taxonomy (GTDB): domain Bacteria; phylum Desulfobacterota; class Binatia; order Bin18; family Bin18; genus CAZCWX01. Next base: position 15,919 of record CAZCWX010000566.1, read on the forward strand.
AATCAACAAACAGGGTCTCAACCTCCCGCACCTTCCCAGTCCCAATTTCAGTAGGGAGGGCAATCAGAGCGCTCATGCGTCTCGCACCTCAGACTGTGTTCCCCTGAGCGACGGATGTAACAATTCTCCCACTCCCGTTTCAATCCACACGGCGCGCCTGCCACTGAGGCGGCGGATTGGGTGGACGAGTTCGTACAGCCGTACCGTGCGCTCAGCGTTGCAATCTCGGGCAATGGACCCGACGTGGGGGTTCTGGGGGCAGATAGACTTCGATTTCGCGGCCCCGACTTTGTGCCAGGAGTTGCTCAACCCGGAGACAATAAGACTGTTCTTAGCCAACTATTCGTACCATCGCTTTCACCCGCATAGAGGCGCTCCTCCCGAGCGAGGTCGTTGTGCACGAAAAATCATTTTACAATGTTACGCTAGCACGACTCTTTCCCGGAGAAAACCAGATGTGCTGGACAAAAGGGGGGAGTCAAGAGTAAAGAAAGAACGCAGCTTATGAGAAAATCGTTGCCGTCGCCGCTTTCTCCTCCCTCCACTAAAGGGCCTACAGCAGCTGTGCACCCACATCGTGTGGGAAACACAGCGAGGCCTCAGCAATGGTTCTGGATCGGCTTAGGAGTGTTCCTTGGCTTTGTCGTGTTACTCTTTCTGGTGTTCGGTACGCACACCTTTTTCACTGCCCCTGGTCTGGATACATTCTTTGGTCTTTTCCTTGGCCTTTGCATAGGAGGAATACTGCTGCACCGGGAACAACGCCGCACTCGTCAGGCGCAAGCTGATAAAGCGATCGCTCATCAGTTGCTGGCAATCAATCAAGTCCTTTTCACTTTGGATCTCGACACTCTACTCCAGCGCTGTGTCGATGAAGTGATCCGGGTGATGCCTTGCCGCGCAGTCTGCCTTGTCTTACTGAACCGCTGGCATCGAGAGATCGAACGCGTCGTAACGGCAGGTCAGATGCCAGCCGCTGCACTAGACGAACTGCGCCGTACTCTGCTGACAGGGACGGTG
>CAZCWX010000567.1:0-40881 GCA_964502465.1 uncultured Enterobacteriaceae bacterium
AGGCTGGGGAAGTCACCGAACGTTCCCACGTCGTGGTCGATTGGAACGGGTCAACCTTAACCTTCACTCCTTATCCCGCTGCAGAGGCGGCGTGACCGAACCCTGCCGCTTGTGCCTCCACAAGCGGCGGGGTCAGCGTACGAGGGATATAGCGACTATACAAGGCATAGCGCTTGAGGACAGCGTTGACATACTGCACAGCGTGCCGGCCTTGAGCAAAGCCGTAGAGCGTTCGTTGCCGATAGCGTGGGTCTTCCAACAAGGGGAGCACTTCCTCCATCGATTCAGCCCAACAGTGGGGATCATAGCCTAAAGCAAGCGCCAGACGCTGGGCGTCCTCAACATGCCCAGGTCCAATGACGTAACTGGCCAAGATCAACGCCAGCCGATCTCGTAACCGCCCATACGGGAATTGCCGACTGAGCGTTTGTAAATATTTCACTCCTGCCTCAATGTTCCTGGGCGGTGCTGTATAGTCTCTCATGCCGATTTCTTGTGCGGCAATCGGCGTGATTTGCATCAGCCCATACGCCCCTCTTTCACTGACTCGCTTCGGATCAAAACGGGACTCTTCAAAAATCAGCGCCGCTACCAACCGCCAGTCAAAGCCGGCTTTCTCAGCATGACGGACGATCAGGTGATCATAGCGAGACAACCGCTTGGTCAGCAAAGTGCTTTCCCGGGCGTTTTCGGGCGTACGCAAGTGCCGTGCGTCAACAAAATATTTCTCAAAGAGGATTTTTCTCAACCCAGAACGGCTCACTGTTTTCAGATAGCGGTTCATGGATTCTAGCAGCTCATTTTGACCTGGCCGCACGGCCCACACCATACGCACCGGGGTAGTGACGTGGAGAGCGGTTCGCAGTCTCTCTGGATAGACGGCGTGAACGATCCGGGCAAGGGGAGACACGAGTAGCGCACCTGCGGCTTCGTTCTGCAGCACGGCATGAATCGCCTCCCCAAAAGGATTATCACTTTCAGTGCCTTTCAATATCGGAGGAACTGGGAGAGTACTGGGGGAAGGCAGGATCTGCGAGGCGTAGGGCGAATCGGGTTGCACGATCAAGTGCTTCCCGGAAAGGGTAAGCACGTCAGCGAAAGTCCTCTGTGCTTCTTTGAGGGTGAGGATCGCGGCGGTCGTCTCAAGATACGGCACAGACACAAGCAGCGGCTCCAGGTCGCTTTCGTTCGCCGTCGCGAGCCCCGCAATCACGTCGCCTTTTCCTTCTCTGAGCCACGTGGTGAGCGCAACGCCTGGCGGGGGAGTACGGATTTCCAGCTCGACGCCAAGTTCTTTTGCAAATTCTCGGGCGAGATCGTACTCGAAGCCCATCTGTGCGCCACGGTACAGGAAGTACGAGGCAGCGCTGTGATGCATCAGGAACGTAATGGTCCCTCGCCGCTGCACGTCGGCCACACTCAGTTCAGTGTCGGCTATGCTCGGTTCTGGCCCGGTTATCGGTTGATATAATTCTCCTTGTGGAGCCTCTACAAGGAGTGATGTCACAGGGGGTCGAGGTTGTATCATACCGCTCCACACACTTGCCACCACCAGACAGACGACCCCGAAACGCAGGTGGACGGTAGTCATGGGGGCTCCCAATACCCCACACGTTCATGCTTGACAAGCCCCTGCACGTTGACAGAGGAAATTTTTCCTCTTACCGTGCTGACATGAGAACACGCGAAAAAATTCTCGAAACTGCAGCACGACTCTTTTCCACCCGTGGCTATGCTGCGACCTCGCTTGCGCAAGTGGCCCGCGCGGCGCAAGTGAGTAAAGCGCTCGTTCTCTGGTACTTCAACAGGAAAGAACTTTTATTTCATGCTGCCTTGCAGCATTTTCTTACACCCTATGAGATCGATGCCCAAGCGCTTCTGGGTCTGGACGAGCATGCGCAAGTCGAAAAACTTATTGACGACTACTACGACTTCATCGTCGAGCATCTGTCCTCAGTAAAGTTCGTTCTTGGGCAGGTCGTACGCAATGACGAGAACTCCAAAGAGGTGGTTGCACACGTGAGTGAATTGTACCGGATGTACTGCGGACTGCTCACCTCTATTCTCGAGCGAGGGCGTGAGCGACACATCTTTCCTCCGCAGGTCAAACCCGCCCAGGACGCAACACTGCTCATGGCAACGTTGAACGGACTGTTATTACAAAGCTTAGTCGAGCACGAGGATGGTGTGGCTCTGCGCGACCTCCGCGTCTATTTTAAGCAAACTGTGCGTGCACGACTCTGTTGCTCCTCACACTATGACAATACCTCGCTGGCTCTGAGCTCAGACCCACCACGGCGTGAGACTTCCAGCCCAACCGGCGTACGTCCAAGGCATCTACCAGAAACTCTCTGACACGAGCGTCCCTGCTGCTCTCAGCTATTCTCACTTTTCTGTGTAGCCTGCCATGGTATAAGCAGCGCATCAATTCAGGGCGCGCGGCTTACTTTCTTTCTCTTCTTGTGCTACAACTCCTTTTGCATCTTCACTCCGACAAAGGAGGTCGTATGGTTGAGAAAACCATCGAACTGACAGGTTCTTCGGCCACCAGCATCGAAGAGGCGGTCTCACTAGCTGTGGCGCGTGCGGCAGTGACGATCAGCGGGATCTACCAGGTGAACCTCACCGATATCTCAGCAATCGTTGAGGATGGCCGTGTCGCTCGTTGGAAAGTCAAGATTAAAGCCACCTTCCCAGTCAAGGACCGCGTACATGAGTGATATCTATGGATGCCAAAATTCGTGAGGTCGCCCCGGGTATTTACCAGATCTATCTCCCTCTTCCTACACGGCCGAGCATTGTGAACGTCTACCTGGTGCGGGGTGGAGACGAATGGGCATTGATCGATACTGGCATGCATAGCGAGGATAGTATTGCCACGTTCAAGGAAGCCTTACAGGAAGTCGGGTGCTCCTTCTCTGCGATCCGCAAGCTGGTGTGTACCCATCACCATCCGGACCACTTCGGTACTTCACGCACCTATAAAGACCTGACTGGCGCCGAGGTCTATCTGCATCCGCTCGAACTCCCGCGGATTGAGCGCATGCAGTCTTCGACTCCCTCGCCCGAAGCCTTCGCATTTTTTCGTGCGCATGGCGTGCCGATGCCTGACTCGCCAGACGGGCCCCCAACACCGGGGCGCTATTTCGGGACACTTTATGCCCCGGTCATGCCTGATCATCTCCTCAACGATGGAGACACGGTCCAGATTGGTAACCGCGAGCTTGTGGTGGTATGGACTCCCGGGCATACTCCCGGACACTGTTGTTTTTACTTTCCTGACGACAAAGTGCTGATCGTGGGAGATCATCTCTTGCCCAAAATTACTCCACATGTTGGGGTCTTCTACACGGGACCGGACAACCCGCTGCAGGATTTCATTCACTCCCAACAGAAAGTCCAGCACTTCGATGTGGAATTGGTGTTGCCAGCGCATGGGGCGGTTTTCAAAGACCATCGTTACCGCGCTCAGCAGATCATTCAGCACCACAAATTCCGTCTGCAGGAAATCCACGATACGATTACCGGACAAGCACGGACCGCTTACGACATTGCCATGGAGGTCTTTGATCTTGGGACAGAGCGTCCAATCTTTCACCTGCTTGCAGCGACTTTTGAAACCCTGGCTCATCTTCACCTCTTGATGTACGACGGGCAGGTGCGGAGACTTGAGGAAGACAGCAACATAAAGTTTATTGCGCAGTAGCTTTGAGTTCGCTGCGAAACCAGCCTATAGCTTTGTCTCATTTGTCTATAACGGCAACCCAGAGACAGGATATAACGGTTTCTGGCTCTGTCACCGGATGACTAGGTTGTGTGAGAGGGAAGGACGAATTGGCTCGAAGATCCGAACTGCGTCAATAATTTCCCCCATGCAGTATACCATCGTTGACATTGAGACCCGCATCGACAAAACGCTTGTGCAGGCAATTTACTTTCCTCACGAGGAGATCTCCGAAGAAAACGCCTATCTGCAGGTTCGTCAGCGCCTGCAGGAGGAACAAGGAAACGACTTCTTTCCTCTCTCTTTGCACACCCCAATTTCGATCGCTGTGGGACAGGTCAACGAAGAACGGGTACTGACTGCGGTCGAGACAATCAACGAAAATACCTACAGTGAGGAAGCAATTGTTCGCACCTTCTGGCAGCGGCTAGAACGCTTCCACGGTACGCTGATCACTTTCAACGGGCGGAATTTTGACCTGCCAGTGCTTGAATTACAGGCACTCAAGTATGGCTGTCAGGCCCCCCGCTATTTTGCTGGCAAGTCGCGCTACCGTTACTCGGAAGAGGGACATTATGATCTCTACGATTTTCTCACCAATTATGGTGTGCATAGACTGCGCGGAGGATTTCACATCCTCGCCAAATTAATTGGCTTACCGGGGAAGACGGCAATCGACGGGTCAAAGGTTCAGCAGCTCTGGGAAGCAGGACACCTGCAAGCTATCGCTCGCTACTGCCGCCATGACGTTATACAGACGTATTTCTTGTTCCTGCGCGTTGAGTTGTTGCGTGGCCGATTCACCGTCGAGCAGTATGAACACGCACTGTCGCAGACTACAAGATTTCGGGAAGAGATTGAAAAAAGCGTGAAAGCTGAAGACAAAGACGGCTAGCAGTTCACTGGGTCCATTGAGTCTCTAGCGTCTGTTGAGGTGAGACAATCTCATCAGCAGACTGAATAGACTCAACGGACTCAATGAGCCCGATTGACGCTTATGATTACGCGGCTTGCATGCGTCGGGAATGGGAGGGACGACCTGCCGATAGGGCATGGCGTCTGCCACTGACTCGGCGAAATGGCGAATGGGAACCTGTAGGGTCTTGCTGTTGTCGCTGTGCCAGTAACGTTCCTTTCCAGCGTTTGAGCCCACTGCGCAGATAGTCCGGCTCAATATCAAGAGCGGTACAGATGTTTTCAAATGAGAACGCCCAGGCGGTATCATGGGAGTTGATCCATTCCTCCGTCTCTTTCAGCAGCCGACGCTGCCGCCGAGTCGCACCAGCAACAGATTTTTGAAAGGTTGCCACGGCATCTTCCATCACCGCGAGCATCAATCTCTTTTCAGGCTGAGACGAGTGTTCGGCCTTGATCCGATCGAAGAATTGTGAAGGGACAATCAAGTCCGCTTCTAGCGTTGCCGAGGCGTGCTCTTCCACCAAAGATTGATTCGACATTTTGGCTCCTCTCTTCTGAAGACAACGATCGCCTGTTCACAAGTGATCTTTAATAGAGACAGCAGAAAACGTGCCAAGAGGAAACAATAAAAAGTCGTGAAAATTTGTGGATTTTCTGAAATATTCGCTCTGCAAAACAAACAACGCTTCTTTTCGTGAGTTAAAAAAAGACAAATTGCGACCTTCGTTATGTATTAAAACAATACACACGAGAGACATTCAAGAGACATGAAGGAGTCTAAGGGAAAGATTCTCGTCAATACACAAGAAGAAGGAACTGCCGTCAGCGTTACACATTACTGACCCGAGGCAGTTGCGCCATTGCACAACGGAGTTCTTCTTCGGAGTACGCAATGTCTTGTATGTCTCCTGACAAGTAACGGTCGTATGCAGCCATATCAAAATGTCCATGGCCACTCAGACAGAAGGCAATCACCTTTTTTTCTCTGCTTTCCTTGCAGCGCAATGCTTCATCCACCGCTGCTTTAATCGCGTGGGCACACTCTGGTGCTGGAACGATTCCTTCGGTCCGAGCAAAGGTAAGAGCCGCCGCAAAGATCTGTCTCTGCGAGTAAGCAACGGCATCGACGATACCTTCGTGAACGAGTTGACTCACCAATGAGGAGTCCCCATGATAGCGCAATCCCCCTGCGTGAATGCCTGGCGGCACAAAATCATGCCCAAGCGTGTACATTTTGAGCAGTGGAGACAACCTGGCCATGTCCCCAAAGTCATAAGCATAGGTCCCTTTGGTCAATGTCGGGCAAGCAGTGGGTTCAGCGGCAATAATACGCAGGTTTTCACCAGCAAGCTTACGTGGGACAAAAGGAAACGTGAACCCGCCGAAGTTGCTCCCTCCGCCACAGCAGGCAATGAGCACGTCTGGCCCCTCGCCGGCAAGCGCGAATTGTTTCAGTGTTTCTAACCCGATCACCGTCTGCTGCAAAAGCACATGATTAAGCACACTGCCAAGGGCATATTTCGTATCCGCTCGACCCGCCGCCTCTTCTGCTGCCTCAGAAATGGCTAACCCTAAGCTGCCAGGAGAGTCCGGTTGGTCAGCTAAGACTCTGCGACCAGACTCAGTCTCCGAACTCGGACTTGGAACGACTTGCGCTCCCCAGGTTTCCATGAGATGACGCCGGTACGGTTTCTGCTCATAACTCACCCGTACCATGTAGACTTTGACTTCGATATTGAAGAACGTCCCTGCCAAAGCCAGGGCTGAGCCCCATTGTCCTGCACCAGTCTCGGTCGTCAGCCGCCGAATCCCTGCTTGTTTGTTGTAGTATGCCTGTGCCACGGCAGTGTTGGGTTTGTGGCTCCCAGCCGGGCTGACACCTTCGTACTTGTAGTAAATATGCGCTGGTGTATCGAGCGCTTTTTCTAAGCGTCGCGCACGATAGAGTGGAGTCGGACGCCATAAGCGATAGATTTCTCGCACTGGTTCTGGAATCTCAATTTCCGGTGTAGCCGAGACCTCTTGCTGAAGAATTTCGTCGCAGAAGAGTGGTGCCAGATCCGCTGGACTCACTGGCTGATGCGTAACAGGGTGCAACGCTGGTGCCGGGGAATGAGGAAGAACTGGCACGATGTTAAACCAGGTTTTGGGGATTTCAGTCTCGTCTAGAAGAATCTTGCTTGAGTCTGCCATAGCATTCTCACTCACACCGAAGGTCTTGTTGTCGGAAAGATGAGTCAAGCATGTCACACTTTTGTAAACTGTGCCACATGTGGTAGGGTGTGCGCCAATTGCCCTACCCGGGGAAACAGTAGAGATAACGATGAAACGACTCCTCACTGTTCTTCTGTTCAGCCTATTCTTTGGCTTCGGTTGTGTGACACAGACAGAGAAATTGCCATACCGTCGTTACACTCCTCCACCTCAAGACGAAAGCATCCTAGAAGAGTTGCGACGTGAGTTTGGCTGGCAACCATCCACACATCATGACCCTTTCTACAACCGAGCTGCGCGAAGCGTAAAAAGAACCGTGTCAGGCTGGTTCACTCAGCAAGAAGATCCTCAAGTGAGCCTGAAAGAAAAGCAAGAACAAACACGACGCCAGTTTGAACAGGAACAACAAGAGGCGTTTCGTCGTTTGCACGAAAGCCAGCAACAAGGAAGAACTGAATATTAAGGAGAGAATTCAGTAGCCAGGAGTCAGAATACAGACCTGTTATTCCGCAATTAAGCAGGCACTCAGTCCTTAGCATTCATGACTCATGACTCTCTATGACTTTTACAAGGAGGGAAGTATGACAACGACACAAGGCAACGAATCCACATATCGAGTTGTTGTGGAAAAAGACCTTGCCATGCGTACGCGGGACGGGGTTACGCTCTACACCGATGTGTATCGGCCAGACGCACCAGGTCGGTTTCCCGTTCTGGTTGTCCGTACCCCCTATGACAAAAGCCAGGATATGGCTCTCACGGAAAAGGATTATTTTCCGTCACGCGGTTATGTTGTGGTCGTCCAAGATACCCGTGGGCGCTTTCGCTCAGAAGGGGACTTTTATCCGTTTATTCACGAAACCCAAGACGGCTACGACACGATTGAGTGGGCTGCCGCACTACCGGGGTCGAATGGCCATGTTGGCACCGTTGGTCAGTCGTACCTCGGTTTAGTGCAATATTTTGCTGCACCGTCACGCCCGCCTCATTTGAAAGCCATGAGTCCAGTATCTGGCCCAGTGACATATTTCGAGAACTGTGTCTACCGTCGAGGGGTGTTCGAGCTCGGCTGGATGCTGGCGTACTTCACCTTTATGGCCAGGAACACCTTGGAACGAAAAGGATTATACGAACAGCAACGTGCGATGTTCGATAGCTATCTTTCGCATCCAGATCTGCCGATTTCTCCTTGCAAGAAAGAGGTGTACCGTCATTTACCCCTCCGTGAGTGGGGAGAACGGCTCAAGGACGGTGCACCGTACTTTGCTGACTTCCTGCAACATGCGACTGATGGCCCATACTGGTGGGCAACTGATCTGCGGAGGCAGTTCAATAACATCAATGTCCCGATGCTCCATGTTGGCTCTTGGTACGACGCCTTTCAATACGACACACTCACCCTGTTTACCGGTCTGCGCGAGCAAGCTACGACCTCAGAGGCACGACGCGGTCAGAAACTGCTCATGGGACCGTGGGGACACTTGCTGCCGTATGCTGTGCCAACTGCCCGTGGCACCGGCGATATCGACTTCGGACCTGAGGCCCTGATTGAACTGCACGCCATACAACTGCGCTGGTTCGATTTTTTCCTGAAAGGCAAGAACAATGGCGTGATCGATGAAGCGCCAATTCGCCTCTTTGTCATGGGAGAGAATCGCTGGCGTGATGAGTACGAATGGCCGTTGGCGCGTACGCATTATACGAACGTTTACCTGCACAGCAGTGGCAAAGCGAACACGCTGCGTGGGAACGGTCGCTTGTCTTTTGTCACGCCAGGAGAAGAACCATCAGATCGCTACACCTATGACCCGCAAGATCCTGTCCCCACTCGAGGCGGCACGACACTCGGCCTTGCACTGGGCGTGTTCGATCAAACCAAGATCGAAGAACGTGAAGACGTGTTGGTGTACACCAGTGACCTACTCACGGAAGACATAGAAGTCACTGGACCAATCTCGCTCAAGCTGTTCGCCGCCTCTTCAGCACCAGATACCGATTTCACCGCGAAATTGGTTGATGTGCGTCCGGATGGTTATGCACAGAATATCGTTGAAGGCGTAATTCGTGCCCGCTTCCGCGAAGCGCTCACCAATCCGACGCTCATCACACCGGAGCAGGTGTACGCATATACGATCGATCTGTGGGCCACGAGCCATGTCTTCAAGGCTGGACATCGCTTGCGGCTGGAGGTGTCATCTAGTAATTTTCCACGTTACGATCGCAATCCCAATACAGGACACGACTTCGGTGTGGATACAGAACTGCGCTCGGCACAACAGACCATCTTCCATGATAACCGTTATCCTTCGCACCTCATCCTGCCAGTGATTCCGAGGTGAACCCTCATAGATAGACGGAGGAAACTGCGTCTCTCTGATTTCCCAAAAACTGAGTCACAAAAGGAGGCATATGAAAGCACTTGTTGTCGGCGGCACCGGACCAACAGGACCATTCATTGTGAACGGGTTGTTACAACGCGGGTATGAGGTCACCATTTTTCATCGTGGCACGCATGAAATTCCTGAGATCCCACCAGAGGTGGAACACATTCACGGTGATCCACATTTCCGCGAAACGATTGATGCCGCACTCGGTGGACGCACCTTTGATCTGGCCGTTGTCACGTATGGCCGCATCCGTTTTGTGGCTGAGGCGTTAGTAGGAAAAACGCCCCGCTTTATCGGCATCGGCGGGGTCGCCAGTTATCGAGGCTACATGGATCCCTATGCGGTTTTCCCAGTCGGTCTGAAGTGCCCTATTCCAGAAGACGCTCCAGTTGTGGACAGCGAGGAAGAACTGCGCTTTGCCTATCTCATTGCGCAGACCGAACAGGTTGTGCTGGAAACTCACCCCACTGCTGCGTTCTTCCGTTACCCGTACGTCTACGGCCCGTATCAACTGGTTCCGCGCGAGTGGTGTGTGATCCGACGTATTCTCGATAAACGACCGTATATGATTTTGCCGGACGGAGGCTTAACACTCAGCACGCACGGATATGCGGCTAATCTGGCTCATGCAGTGCTGCTTGCTGTTGATCAGCCAGACGCATCAGCCGGGCAAATTTACAACTGCGGCGACGAGACCCAGCTGACCTTGCATCAGGTGGTGGAGGTGATCACCAAGGCGATGGGGTACGAATGGGAGATCATCTGCATGCCCAATGAAGTCGCCTACCCTGCGCGGCCGATGGCTTTGCAAGCCACTGCCAATCATCGGGTGGTGGATCTGACCAAAATCAAAAACCAATTGGGATACAAAGACTTACTCCCACCTGAAGAAGCCTTGGCCAAAACGGTTCAGTGGTACCTGGAGCATCCTCCCGAACGGGGTGGTGAAATCGAAAAACGGCTGCAAGATCCATTCAATTATGCCGCCGAAGATCAGCTCGTCGCCATTTTCAAAGACAGCCTGCAGCGCATGGCGGCGATTCCTTTTGAGGTTGCAACCGACCGGCCGCACCCGTATGCCCATCCGAAAGCGCCAGGGCAGCAACGGGATCATCGGGATCGATAACGGCTTGGTAGAGAGTCCGGGGGTGAACTCCAAGCGCCAGGGCTTTGGAAGTCCTGAGAAGCCCCCCATGGCGGTGAAAGATATCCTCCGCCCTTCTGATGCTTTTCTGAATAACCATGATTGGATAATTTTGCCATCATTTATAAATTTGTGAAGACCTTTTTATCCATCATGGAAGGCTGTACATGAATGAAGCTCATAGCCAGAAGAAGGATTCCTGGTGCGGGGAGTGCTAGCGGGTACCGTTTTCCTCTCAAGCGCGGATTGTCAAACAAACAGCGCCAGACCCCGAGCCTACAAACCTAAAGATTATCAGAGGAATATATTAAAAGCGAAATAGTTCTTCTATAAGCTGAATTTTTATATAAAGACTACACCTTTCTAGGCACGGATGATTGCGCGACTAACTCACCAGGTTCGGATGGTGCAAGGAGCTACGGAAGGTCGGCCGAGAGCTAGACGATGAGTGCCCTGATGGTTTCGCGAGCATGAACCGAAGTAATGTGAAAGTCGGGGCCGAGCTCCGTGGAGAGAAACGCGGTCTGTTCCGGCAAAAAGCCTTGAGTCCCGGTCACGAGAATGATTCGGGAATCTTTGGTCTGGGCACAATGTCGCCGGACGTGCGCGAGAAGATAGAAGGCCTCCTGGGCTTTGCGGGTACGGGAGTTGGGGAGGCTCTTCGCAGCAACACCGAAGTTCTTGCATTCAATTACCACGGGTGACCGACCGGACACCGCGGGTAGCCAGAAGTCAGCAGTGAACCGGGAGCCAAAGTCCGTCGTCACAGCATGTCCTCGCCGATACGTTAGGCCCCACGTTTGGAGGAGTTGCTCGACTTGGTCCTCCAGATCCTTGACCAATACGGTGAGAGTTCAACACAATTTCATTCACACATGCTCTCTCTTAACCTCGAAGCATTGTATTCCTGCTTCCTCGCAGATTTTCCGCGAATGCGAAGGAACAAAAGGACAGGCAATTGCTATCCTTATCTTCTTTGGCTGAAGAAGGTTTTGTGAGGCAAACAACGACCGGTGTTTCAAGATCTGCCCAATAGCCTTATCAATCTCTTCTGGCTTTCCCTTCACCTCAACTAACAAATACGTCCCGTTCCCTCCTATGAACACCAGGTCAACGTAGCCTACTTCTCCGAACTCACGCGACACGTGCACGTTGCTACCATGCAACTTCAAGCCTGGTTCCAGCACATCCGGATTCTTAACAATGTGATCGACCAATTCCTTATGCTTCCCCCGCTCTCTACGTCTCACCACACCATGGACAGTCCATGCCTCACCCTTCACTACTCGTTCTAGAAACCCAAGTACGTCAACAGGTGTCCTCTCGATTTCACAGGGAAAGACTTCTCGCAGTTCGTCGTTCTCGTACACGAACAGGAATTCCTGGGGCAGATACCAAAAGCCGTACCCATTGCTGCCAAAGACGCGGCGCAGTTTTACGTGATGCCGCAGGCTGAAGTCCTTAAGCCGCTCAAGTATCGCCTTCTTGGCTTCCTCAGTTGGGAATGCCTCTTGACGTTCCTGGATGGTAAATCTATCAATCCTGGAAGCATGCTCAAGGTCAGACAGGAGCAAGCAAATCTGTTCATGCCTGGCTTTGCCGTCAGCTGTGCTGGTTGCGTTCTTATCGTAGTAGTAGGCAATCTTGATAGTCATCTCATTGCGAATGGAGCGGGACCTCCACGTCTACACCGTCTTTGTCCTCTTCAGGAGTTCAATCAACGCATCCAACGAGGTTCTTGTTGTCTCGAGAATGGCGTCTGTCTTTTCGTCTACCCTGGCGACCATTCTTGCCGTTGACCACGCAAGGTAGCCGTTGAGCGCGACAGCCAACGCCAGGAAGATAGTACCTAGTTCAGTCAGCATATTTTATCCTTTCTCACCATTTCACCGCGCTCCGGAAGCCCTCTGAATTTTATCCCCTCAGTCGCTCATCTGCTACTGCTAGGATCTGCCGCCGCCGGCCGATGGCGTGCGTTCACGACGCCAGTTATCATGCGGCCTCTCCCACCGGGCGCAATCTAATACGGTATGCTGCACGATGACCAACCCGTAAGAGCCAGATCTGCGCATCGGGTTTACGGGTAAGGAGGCGCTCAGTTGCCGTGTAGTCGTCCTCATCCATCTCATACGCGCCTGTTTCGATATCGATGGCAACAAATTTGCCCTCGTCTTCTGCCTTGACATGAGGGCGGATGTCGCGGTCGTAGATTTCCTGCCCGCGTCGAGCGAATTCCTCTTTGCTGTAACGAGGCTGTATCGCTGGCATTGTTTTCCTCCTGTCTGTGTTGATCCGTCGCCCCTGTCCTGGATACCTGTGCAACAACACTTATCGCAAGCCAACCGTTCAAGCGCTTCGCAGTGCCTTTTGGGATCCTAGTGACGTCGCATCACCCTCACCCTGGCCCTCTCCCATCAAGGGAGAGGGAATTTTGTTAGGTGCTCCTAACAGCTGACTGGTAGTTTTGCACGTCCGCGTCACCATTATTTTCTAGCAGGGAGATATCTGTGGACCCAAGCTCAGCTTCTTGGCCTCGCCAATGCCGAGGATCTGACCGCCAACGCACAGCGCATAATCGGCCAGCCCGTTTTCTGTGGGGTACTCTTTAATAGCGCATCCATCATAGGCGGCCAGAGACTTCTTCGGATCGAAGCGGACCACCTTCCAGCCTGCCCAGCGTAGCTCTGGGTCAATCCTGTTCGTGCGTGTCTTCCTTTCGCTTTCGTCGGACATAGGAGGCTGATTTTACACGAATAGTCACCTGAGTCACCACTGAGCCACAGATGGCAACCGCACAAATTGATGGTATCATACCAGGGCTTGCTGATATGGCTATATGTAAGAAAACAGAGGCTATCCTTATTTTGCGCAAAGGTGTACCCGAATGGAGAAGATAAACGTCGAGGAGATTTACACGCAGCACATCAAGTCGCTGCCTGTCGAAGAACGCCTGCGCCTGATTGAAATGACTGTGCACGATCTGAGAACACAGCCCGCCGAAGGGGAACAGCCGGAGCGTTACGATTGGATGTCTGTTCGAGGTATTGCACCAACCCTGCTAGGCGGCGAGGACGCTCAGGAGTGGGTATCGCGTACACGGCGCGAGGCAGATGAAAACCGAGAAAAGCAGTGGCGACACAAACCCTAAATATCACCGATACCCTCAAAGGGGTCCATCGATTATTCCTAGATACAGCTCCGGTCATTTATCATGTAGAAGGTGTTGCAGCCTATCAGCCATTGACTGACAGAATCTTTCAAGAAATTTGGCATGGGACATTTGAAGCGATTACTTCATCAGTGACCCTTGCTGAATGTTTGGTGCATCTATCCCGGCACGGTGATATGCAACTCGTGCAGCAATTCCGTAATGTCGTTATGGCAGGCCTCCATACACGTTATGTTGGCGTAGACGCGGTTGCCGAAAGTGCCGCCGAGTTTCGGGCACGCTATAATTTGTCCCTCACTGACGCCTTTCAGATTGCCGCTGCTTTTGCTGCGGGCTACGAAACGTTCCTTACTAATGACACTACGCTCAAGCGAGTAACGGAATTACGTGTGTTGGTATTAGACGAATTGCAAATAAGCTCATAATCTTTTCCATGAAACCTATGAACAAAATTCTTATCCTCAAAACCGGTGAACTCCCCCGGCGAGTCATTGAAAACCTTGGTCCTTACGAGCGGGCATTTTTGAACTTGCTCGGTGATGAGCGGTTTGTCGTTGTTGATGCTCGCAAGGAGCCCCTGCCTGATCCCGACTGGGCAGGGGTGATTGTGACAGGCTCACCTGCGTCAACCTACGATGGCGACGAGTGGATCGCTCGGAGCGAGGATTTTCTCAGAAGGGCGGCAGATCATTCTGTGCCGCTTTATGGGGTCTGCTTCGGCCACCAGCTCCTGGCACAAACCTTTGGTGGTACAGTCGAGAAGTGCCGTCATGGCTGGGAACTCGGGACTGTGCCACTCACGCTGACGGAAGAGGGAAAAACCGATTCCCTCTTTTCTGACCTGCCCGAGTCTTTTACTGCTCAGATGAGTCATGGTGATGTTGTCACTGCATTACCGTCAGGTGCCGTTGCTCTAGCACAAAACACCCATTGGGCTTATCAAGCGTTTAAATTGGGCGATTACATCTGGGGAACACAATTTCACCCTGAGTTCACACCAATGATTATGGAGAACCTCATCCATGCCTTGACGGCGGTTCTCCCGCCAGAGGTTTTTCCCCGTTGGCAGCCTGATACGCAACCACTGCGCGACTGGGTGCTTGCCTCCGTGCAAGACACCCCAGCGGCACAACGGTGCTTAGAAAATTTTGTCACGATTGTCGAAAGCCGCTCACGGTCGTAAATAGGACAAGCGCAGCTGTCCAGCAATGATTGCCTGCGTCGCCCGCGCCATCCCTGCTGCGTCATCAATGACCATCCACGGCCCCGTATGGACAAATCCCCAGAGAGGTTCACCAACCTGAAGCATCTGGGGATATGTCTCACGTGTGGTGCCAAACGCCCTATTTGCAGGCATGAAATCGAAAATGCGCGGCTCGAGTATTTGCAGTCCAGTAAACATGAATGGCGAAAGAGCCGCATTTACCTCAGGCGGCTGACCTAAAAAGCGTCGAATGCGCCCGCTGCGATCGGTTTCAATAATGCCGTAGCGATTGGCTGCTAGATCGGCCCTCAGCACCAGTGTCGCGAGAGCATGGGTGCGGCGATGAGTATCCAATAAGACGTTCAGATCAAGGTCAATAATTGTATCACAGTTGAGGACGAGAAATGTTTCGCCATCGAGAAATGGCTGAGCTTTTTTAATGCCACCGCCGGTATCGAAAATAGGATCCTCTGGCGAATAGGTAATACGGAGGCCGTAGACACTCCCATCGCCTAACGCTTCACGGATCTTTCCTCCCAGGTGGTGAAGGTTGATCACTACTTCCTCAATGCCTTGAGCGTGAAGCCATAACAGCCCATATTCAATGAGTGGTCGACTAGCCACGGGAACGAGCGCCTTTGGTACTGTGTTCGTCAACGGCCGCAACCGCGTCCCGAAGCCCGCAGCGAGAATCATCGCGCGCATGTTTACTCCGGGAAGTGCGCCATGATCATGTCCTGCAGTCGCTTATATTGCGGGAGCCGCGTGAGCACTCGGCGGATTGTTGCAAGAGTCGGAGGGATGTAGCGAGAGTACCCTACTTTTCCCTTCTCTAGTTCAAGGTAGTAGAAACGGCCAACCACTTTGCAGGCTTTCTGCAACAGACACAGATTGTACTCTTCCCATAACCGCTCATATGGGAACGAGTCGCCGCCGCGCTTGTGCCAGGCAGCGTGGTAGTATTTTACCAAAGCCTGCTCCAGCGACGGGGTAATCACCAGAGGGGTATCGCGGTCATTCAGCAGCGTTTCTAAATCATACGTTGCCGGCGCCAGTAGGGCATCCTGGAAATCAATCACGCGGATCTCATCGTTATGCACAAAGAGGTTCCAACTATGGTAATCACGATGGTTGAGCAAGCAGGGAGCCTGGTCAAGTTGGGAAGCGATTTGCTCGAAGATGCCGCGCAATTCCTGCCCTTCGGCTGAAGGGAGCGGTTGTCCTTCCCGCTTTTCCAGACCCCATTCGATGAAATGCTCGAACTCCCATAAGAACAACCGCTGATCAAAGCGTTGCTGAAAAGCCATGCAGGAATCATTGCGGTAGCGTGTGCCTTCAACCTGCAGCAGCACGAGTTGGTCGATTGCCTGTCGGTATAACTGTTCGACCTCTCTCGCCGGGAGATCCTGCACGGCCTCGCGTAAAGGCAGGTCACCAATATCTTCGAGCAGCAAAAATCCTTCCTTGTGCCCATCGTAGTAGACTTCCGGTACTCGTACGCCCAGTGGCCGGAGGAAGCGATAGACGTTGAGAAAGGGCAACTCTTTCAGAGGTTCGGTAAAAACGGCCAGTTCATCGGATGATAGTGATAAGCCGCTGCCAGCAAGGATCATGACGACCGCAGTCTTTGGCTCATTGTCATCGAGGGAGAGCCGCGCATAACGCCGACTGGAAGCATCTCCAGCCAGAGGAGTGACCTGACTGATTCGTGTCCTTTTCCCCCACACCGCCTTTACCGCAGAATCGATAGCCTGTCGCAGTTCGGTCTCCATGACGGTACGGAGTACCAAGCCGCCCAGGAGCTGTCAAAGCCTCTATGCACCAGACAGGCGTGTTGCAAAGCGTTTGTCCCTATGATGAGAAGGGAAACATGACAGCACCCGTTGCAATAGAGTCTCTGAGCCATGCAGAACTTGTGGCACTCGTGCAGCAGCTGTACCAACAACTGGCAGAACGAGACGCAGAGATGAAAGCTTTGAAACGTCAATTAGCTGAGGCGCGTGGAAGATCAGATACAGATCATCACGTGTCTCCTCCTCAACAGGATACGCCTCTTCCCCAGCAAGAGCCCTCCTCAGACAGTCAGGAAGAGTTGTTGGCACAGCTCGAGTTGCTCTACCCGCACGCGAAAGAATAACTGAAAGAGGGGAAACAACATCTGACTTGAAGAGCAAAGACTACGCTTCCGCCTCTTGCACGGCTGAGGGTGTCAGGCCAAACTTCTCCCGGACCTTGGTTTCCACTTCGTGGGCCATGTCTGGATGTTCTCTCAGAAATTCCTTGGCGTTTTCCCGCCCCTGACCAATGCGTTCGCCAGCAAACGAGTACCAGGCGCCAGCCTTCTCAACGATGCCCTGTTCGGCACCAATGTCGATCAACTCCCCTTCTTTAGACACACCGCTGCCATAGAGGATATCGAACTCTGCTTCCTTAAAAGGTGGCGCGACTTTATTTTTGACGACTTTCACCTTGGTGCGACTCCCCACCACCTCTTCCCCTTGTTTCACTGCACCGGTACGGCGGATGTCCAAACGGACCGAAGCGTAGAATTTTAGTGCATTCCCACCAGTGGTCGTTTCAGGATTCCCAAACATCACACCGATCTTCATGCGGACCTGGTTGATGAAAATCACCAACGTGTGCGAACGCGAAATGGTGCCCACGAGCTTGCGCAGGGCCTGAGACATGAGTCGTGCCTGAAGACCCATTTGCGGCTCGCCCATCTCTCCTTCGATTTCCGCCCGCGGCACCAGGGCCGCAACCGAGTCGATGACAATCACGTCCACTGCACCGCTCCGTACAAGGGTCTCTGTGATCTCCAGCGCCTGTTCACCGTTGTCAGGCTGAGAAACGAGCAACTCTTCGGCTTTCACTCCGAGTTTCTGCGCATATCCGAGGTCAAGGGCGTGTTCGGCATCGATGTAGGCACTCGTTCCACCGCCCTGCTGAGCCTGAGCAACGACTTGTAAAGCCATCGTTGTTTTGCCAGAAGCTTCGGGACCATAGATCTCCGCGATCCGGCCTCTCGGCAACCCGCCGATGCCTAAGGCAAGATCCAGGCTGAGCGAGCCTGTGGAAATGACGGGGATGTCACGTTCAATCGCCTCCTCCCCAAGCTTCATGATCGAGCCTTTGCCAAACTGTTTTTCGATCTGGCTCACTGCCAGTTCAAGGGCACGCTCGCGGTCCTTATCATTCGCCATACGGTACTCCTTCACGACTGTGCTCTTCAACTCTAAAGGAGAAATGGGACCTCTCCCGCTCTTGGGCGACCCAGCAGGCCACCACCCCTAGGGGGGTGAAACATTGAGCAAGGACACTGCCCCGAGCACGCTGTAGACTGCCCCCTCTGGTCGCAAATCGCTCTGATAGAGGATGACCTGATCAACAATGCTCCTGCCAAAATAGGTCTGCTTGTACTTTTTCACGACGCCCAGGACACGCTCCCACCCCCGGAGTGAACGCACCCGTCCCAAAGTGAGATGCGGCGTGAACTCTCGTTCTTCCGGCGGGAAGTCCAGCGGCATGAGCACAGTTTCGATCGTCTCACTGAGTTCCTTGATCCCTGCTCCTTGAATTCCAGCCCATAATACTCGTGGCCGTTTGAGGTTGGGAAACGCGCCTACCCCTTGAGCCTCGAGGTGCAATGAGGGCCGCTCACGCAGCGCCTCGCGTAAAGCGCTCACTATCGGCTCGACTTGATTACGGGCAATGTCCCCAAGGAACTTCAACGTCAAATGGAGACTCTCAACACGGGTCCAACGGACGTCTCCTCTTGCTTCCTGCAGGACGGCTTGTACTTTCGCTATTTCTTCGATCACTGATGGAGCCAGATTAACCGCGATAAACGCTCGAATCAAGGGGAGTTCCTCTTACCTGCGAATAAATCCAGATTCAGCGATGGTGATCCCGAAGAGCGCGCGTCTGACCCAGTCGAGCGCGAGTTGTGAAATCAGGGTCTTAATCCATTCACGATTCCCCCACAGTTGATAGCGACGCGACACCAGGGTGCCGTCTATAGAGAGGGCAAGGCACGCTGTGCCAACCGGTTTCTCTGGCGTCCCGCCATCGGGACCAGCAATGCCGGTGACTGCGATACCAATGTCTGTGCCTAATCGTTCGCGTACTCCTACGGCCATCTCACGTACCGTCTCTTCGCTGACTGATCCGTACTGCTGGAGGGTTTCAGGCTTGACATCCAAGAGGCCCGTTTTGGCAACATCAGAGTAGGCAATGACCGTACCCCGAAAATAGTTTGAGCTGCCGGGCACGTTGGTCAGACGATGACTGATTAACCCTCCAGAGCAGGCTTCCGCCAAACCGAGGGTTTTCCCCTTTTCCTTCAGCAAGTGGCCGACCACCTCTTCCATGGTGACCTCACCCTCACCATACACAAACGAACCAATGCGAGCACGAATGCGGTTGGATAATCCGTCGAGCTTGGTTTCTACTTCATGGGCTTTGCCATGCACGGTCACCCGCATGGAAATCTGCGGAAAGCTGGCACGAAAGGCCAACCGACCTTCTTCGTCACTGACCGTGCCAACCACCAATTCGTCCAGACCGGACTCGCTGATGCCAAACGTTTGGAACGTCCGGGTGAGGAATACGTCACCTCCACCGCGCATCTCCCGTAACCACGGCAGGACAGTCTCTTCCATCATCGGCTTCATTTCTCGTGGGACGCCAGGGAGAACGATTAAGTGCTTCCGTCCGTGCGGCGTATTGAGGTCCAACCGATAACCTGGCGCTGTCCCCAGATGATTGGGGATGATCGCTGCCCCTACGGGGAACCGTGCCTGTTTGAGGTTGTTTTCCGGCATGGGACGGTTCAGCGAGGCAAAGATGCGGCGGATACGCTCAGCGACCTCCTCGGAAAAGAAGAGGTCAACTCCAGCGACCTTGGCGACGAGTTCGGTCGTCAGGTCGTCGGCTGTTGGCCCTATTCCGCCGGTCGAGATGATGACGTCGGCCTGGACCATGGCCTGCTGCCATGCCCAGACAATGCGCTCAGCGACATCACCTACGGTGAGCACAGCAGCAACATCGACCCCAGCTTCGACCAGTTTATCGGCGATGTAGTTTGCGTTGGTATCAACAACCTTACCAGTGGTGATTTCGTCTCCGGTACTGAGAATAGCCGCACGTTCAATCATAAGAATGCCCTCACAATAAGATTGGTATAGATGCCCGCCCACACGTCGTCGAGCACGACCCCTGCCCCACCCGGCACGCGTTCATCAAAATACCGGGCTGGCGGCGGCTTGAGGATATCAAAGAGGCGAAAAAGAAAAAAGGCGACGACCAAGCGATTGAGACTTATTTCTAGCAAGGCCGTAGCCGTCAATAAACCCACGATCTCGTCTATTACGATCTTTCCACTGTCGTGTTCGTCTAGATAAGGATCGGCCTTGCCCGCAACCCAGCAGGCACCCACAATAGCCAGGAGGAGCGAAACAACGTGCAGAGCCGGAGAAATCTCCAGGAGCTGTGCAGACACATACACCAGTGGAATCGCCACGAGTGAGCCAACTGTGCCTGGAGCGACCGGCGCATACCCACTGTAGGCGCCAGTGGCAAGAAAGAGAATGATAGCACGCATGGGTGAACCGTGGGGCGTCACACCTACCACGTAAAAAGAGAGCCTCCCGCTCCAAGGTTCCATTACGTTTTACTCTTCACCGTTTGCTGTTTTCTGTTCACAGACTCTTTGCCAGTTCATCACGAAAATTGGGGTGGGCGATGGCAATCAGCGCCTCGGCCCGGGCACGGAGATCTTTTCCCTTCAGTCGGGTCGCCCCGTATTCAGTAACAATGTAATCCGTACAAAACCGTGGAGTTGTGACCACTGCGCCAGCGGTCAAGCGCGGCACAATCTTCGAGTGCTTGCCATCCTCGGTCGTTGATGGCAGAGCAATGATCGAGATCCCCCCCTCAGAAAGGGCAGCGGCTTCGACGTAGTCTAAGCTCCCACCTACCCCACTGATCTGCACCTCACCAATCGTTTCCCCGTTGCTTTGGCCATGCAAGTCAATCTCGACCGCGGAATTGATCGAGACAAAGCGGGGCAATTTGGCTAAGAGAAGAATGTTATGCGTGACACTGGAGGTCACCATTTCCACCAATGGGGTCCGACCACAAAAGTCGTACAATTCCTGGTCCCCAGCTAACTCACCAGTCACGAGCTTCGGAGTGTGCCTCGCATGGTCGACAAAGTGGATCAACCCCTGCGAGAGCATCCCAGAGTACAGATTGATACCGGTTTTCTCAGCCAGACGGTACAGCACCATATCAGGGACTGAACCCACACCCAGTTGTACCCAGGCATGGTCGGGAATGAGGTCAAGTACGTACTCAGCAATACGCTGGTCGCGCTCGGTTTGGTGTGGCGTATGATACTCGCTTAACGGCGCTGAGGATTCCACTGCAAAGTGGATTTTCTCCACCGAGACCCGGCTGTTGCCTGCGGTCACCGGCATATGCGTATTGATCTCAGCAATCACCAGCTTGGCACTCTTGATAAAGTCCTGGTACAAACTCACCGAGATGCCCAGGCTTACCATGCCCTCTCGATCCGGTGGAGACACCTGGGTAACGACAACGTCAGGTTTGATCACCCCATCTTTACTTACCAGCTTGGTGATTTCACTGAAACGCATCGGCACGAACCCAACTTTTTTTTCTTTGAAAAACTGGCGGATGCGCGGCGCAGCTTGCCAGGTGACGTAGCGAAAGTTTGTCCCTAACCCTTTGCGCAGAAACGGGTAGTCACCGAATGCGAGTCCAGAATAGATGGTGAGGTTGTGGAACCGCTCGACCTCCTCCTGAAAGGCAGTGTAGAGGGTCATCGGCTCAACGCACCCATGGGGAAAGATGACAATACTCCCGTCAGGAATAGTACGAATCGCTTCAGTCGGAGTGACAAATTTCATAGGCCCCTCTTGAGCTTTCAGCAATGAACTTTCAGCCATCGGCAAAACACCAGGGTTGTTGCTGTCTTGCCGAGAACTGACGGCTGATTGCTCTTTTCATCTAAGGAATCATGGCATACTTAATTCCCTCACCCCGCTGCAAGAGGTCTAACACAGCGGGCAACTGAGCGAGGGGATAAGTGCCACTAATCAGTAGGGCAGCTGGAATCTTTCCCGCGGTCAAAAGCTCATACGCACGCCGCACGGCTTTGGGGGTGAAGTGGAACGGACTGAGCACGCGCACTTGATCGTAATGCAAACGGCAGGTGTCGAAAGCAGCGGCCGTCCCAGGCGGGCACCCGCCGAATAACACCACTTGTCCACCGGGCCGTGCGAGAAACAAAGCCTGTTCCCACACACGCACCTGGGCGGTGCACTCGATCACGAGATCGGCCCCACGTCCGGCTGTCACTTGTAAAACCGCTTCCCGAGCCTCCTCGGCTGCAGAGGGAATAATCCCGTAGGCCCCAAGACGCCGAGCGCTTTCCGCTCGGTATGGATTGCGGACGATGACATAGACCTGCTCGACGCCTAATGCACGTAACACCATTACATGCAGCAACCCGATTGCACCAGCGCCAATCACGACTACCGTATCGTCTGGTCGTAAGAGCGTCTGGTCAAGCCCAAAGACGACACAAGAGAGCGGCTCTAACAGTGCCGCTTCGATAAAAGATACATGCGCCGGTTTAAGAAACAGATTCCTGCGGATCACTCGGGCGGGGATAGTCAGATATTCCGCATAGCCGCCCAACACATAGGTCTCCATCAAAGAAGTACAGAGGTTCTCCTGATCGCGCAGGCAAAAGAAACAGGTCCCACACGGCGCGGTGGGCACCAGCATGACTTCGTCGCCTTCCTGCACTCCCGTCACCCGCTTTCCCCTCGCGACGACCGTACCGGCATACTCATGACCGAAGCGGATCGGCGGTGGCCATTTGGGATGACCACGCAGGAAGGCTTTGAGGTCAGTCCCACAGGTAAGGGCAGCAGCGATCTTGAGAATAAGTTCGTCCTCCTGTGGCTGAGGAACAGGAAGATCCTCGCATGCCAGCTTACCCGGACCGAGTAACATCATTGCCTGCATCCTGACGCCCTTCCGTAATGTCTCAGAAAAATCCTTGGTCTCCAGTCAACCGCAAGCGGCTTCACCACAACAACGGCCGCACGTGGAAATGGTAGTGGTCTGGGATCTGACGCATCTTATGGTCAAAAATCCACTTGGGAAACTTGCCGCTGAATTTTTGCTCAGCGACGAGGTTGAGCGCCTTTTCCATATATGCGATTTCTTCAGGTGTGACATTGATCCGATGTTCACCCAGGACAACGATCGGCACGTCGCACGAGTCACAATCGAGGATTGTGAAGCGAAAGGGATAATGGAATTCTGCATACCACTGCGTATAGTGGGCAAGCTGACATAAGTCGCAAGGACGGTCGGCCACAGCGCTTCCTCCTTACAGCCCTCATTGCGCTCAGGAGCGCAGCACAGCATAATCTGGGCGGTTATCTTACGGAGGAGGAAGCCGCATGGCAAGGCGCATGGGGCGAGTAGTAAACCACATGTGGTCACGCAGACATGCGTAAACCTCTACTGACCGCCGCTACCGCTGTCGCCGATATTTTCGATGGCGCCAGCGTGCTCGTTGGTGGCTTTGGCGTGCTGCAAGGATGGCCGCACGAGTTGTTACTCGCCCTCCGTACGCGTAGAGTCAAAAACCTCACGCTTATTTGCAACTCTCCCGGGTTCGGTCCGTTCTCTCCGCAAATCCTGGCTGAGAACCGACAGATCACAAAGCTGATCGCCTCCTTTGGCGGCTACTCCTATCGGGTCACACCGTTGTCTGAACAGATCGCACGAGGAGAGGTCGAGTTCGAAATGGTCCCTCAAGGCACGTTGGTCGAGCGCATTCGTGCTGGTGGCGCAGGGATTCCTGCGTTTTTCACTCCGACTGGGGTTGGCACCATCGTAGAAGAAGGCAAAGAAAAACGCGTCTTTAATGGCCGCGACTATGTATTAGAACTGGCTTTACGTGCAGACTTTGCCCTCATCCGTGCAGATCGAGCTGATATCTATGGCAACCTCGTATACCGGCGTACCGCACGCAATTTTAACCCGCCTTTTGCCACCGCGGCGAATGTTACGACCGCTGAGGTCGATGAGGTAGTCGACCCTGGGGCCCTCGACCCCGAAGCGATAGCAACCCCGAGCATTTTCGTTCATCGGCTTGTCTGTCGTGAGACTATGCTGCAAAAAGACTCTGTGCTCGATCTCATGCGCAGCCTTGGGCGTAACGTCAAAGTGACTGAGAACGCGGTCGAGGGCGGACGGGGGCTGTCACCGGAACTCATGGCTTTGCGAGCTGCTCGCCTCTTGTCACCAGGACAATATGTCAACCTCGGCATTGGCTTGCCTACCCTCGTTTCTGACTTTATTTCTGATCAGGTTATGCTTCATGCCGAGAACGGTGTGCTTGGGTACGGCCCACTTGCTCCAACTGGAGAAGAAGACATCGACCTCTACAATGCCAGCTCCCAACTGGTTACCCTACGCCCAGGAGCAAGTTTTTTCCATAGCGCGGATGCCTTTACTATGGCTCGGGGTGGACACATCGGCACAGTCGTCCTCGGCGGGTTTCAGGTGGCTGACAATGGCGACCTGGCAAACTGGAAAACGCCATCTATGGGTGCCGGTGCCGTCGGTGGGGCAATGGATCTGGCAGCCGGTGCCCGTACCGTAATTGTGCTCATGTTCCACACGACGAAGCGCGGTGCACCTAAACTGCTCCGCGCCTGCACTTACCCATTGACTGCCCGCCGCTGCGTTTCGTGGATTGTCACGAACTTAGCACTCATCCAGGTTGATCAGCATGGATTCTTACTGAAAGAGCTCGCACCCGGCGTCCCATTAGACGAAGTGCAGGCTGCAACCGCAGCCCCGTTGCGAGTAGCAGCAGATATCCGAGAGATGGAGTTTAAGTAGAAAGGGAGGACCATGACAGGATGGAACATACAGAAGGATTTCGGTCTCGCCTTACCGGTGCGAGAGAGCAGAAGAACGCGCCAGTCGAGTTGCCACGGACGATACGAGAGCCGGCCGATGCATGATGTGGCAGAAGAAGGGAGGTAGAAACCATGCGGCCGACTATCCTGCTGTTATGCGGTGTGTTGTGCTTTCCCACTCTCGCGTTGGGGAAATCGCTGTATGTGAGCGGCTATCGTGAAGTGTTACTGCGTACCGGCCCCAGCTTAGAGAATAAAATTCTTGTCATCCTCAAGACCGGAGAAGAAGTCTCGGTGCTAGGTGAAGAGGGAGATTACTACCTCGTCGCGACTCCGAACGGCAGGAGAGGCTATGTATTGAAAACCTACATGACTGATCAGAGGCCGGCGGAGGCTCGGTTACAGGAAATTGAGCAACAGTCTCAAGAACGTATTCAAGCCCTTGAAGCGAAAACCCAAGAGCAAGAACAGGAACTCACAACGTTGCGCGAAGAGCGTACCCAACTGTTGGCAGCCAAACAACAGGCAGAAACCACAGCAAATGAGCAAACGGAGTTGGTTTCACAACTGCAGGCACAGCAAGATACCACGACAAGTGAACGGGAGCGTGGTTGGTTTATTGCCGGCGCTGGGGTCCTGCTCACCGGCTTGCTCCTTGGGTGGATGTGGGGTCGCACCGGACGGCGCAATCGCAAAAGTGGCTTAAGCCTGGAACGGCTCTGATGGTGAGGCGCGGAGAGAGATAGAGACAGAGAGAAACGGTAAAGATAGTGCCCGCTCTATTGCTGTCTCCCTTCTCTGTCTCTGTCTCTCCTCTCTGTCTTTTTTCTCTGTCTCTGTCTCTATTTCCGCCCCTTAGGGCTGAGAGCTGCTGACTGACTGCAGACAGCTTTCTTCACCATCCCATGATGTATGATGGCATACGCTTGCTCTGCTCGCCTCGTGGATCTGCCCCACCTCGGAGGATGCCGTTGCTGAGGTCTACGCAAATACCGAGCACATCTCCCTCGCTCCAGTCTTCCTTCACTTCGACGGTATGGCCACGCGCGGCTAATTCCTGACGTACTGCGGCGGGAACACGGCCTTCGATTCGCAGCAACCCAGGTGCCGCGTTATGGGGATAAAAACTCGAAGGAAAATGCGCGGAAGAGCACCGAGGGGCCTCGATCGCCTCCTGCACGTCCATAGCAAAATCCACAACGTTCAAGAAAAACTGTAAGGTCCATTGATCTTGCTGATCCCCCCCAGGAGTGCCAAACACCATGCAAGGCGCTCCGTTACATAATACGAGTGTGGGTGTGAGCGTTGTCCGAGGCCGTTTGCCTGGCACCAGGGCATTAGGATGGCGCGAATCAAGATAGAACGTCTGCACCCGCGTACCAAGAGGAAACCCCAGACCGTCTATGACAGGCGACGAAGGAATCCACGCGCCACTCGGGGTAAAGGAGGCCATATTGCGCTCTTTGTCCACGACTGTCACGTAGACCGTACCGGGACCCCAATTACGGGCAGCAAAAATTTCCTCTCCCTCTAGCAAGGTTGCACCAGTACGCGGATTTCCAGGTCTTTGGGCGAGAGAGGCATGGCGAGGGTCGATCAGCGCGCGGCGGCTTGTCGCATATTCTTTGGAGAGGAGTCCGGCAAGTGGAACCTCAACGAAGTCGGGGTCCCCATAGTACTGTTCACGGTCGGCGAAAGCTAACTTCGTGGTCTCGACGAGAGTATGGATGTAGTCTGGGCTATTGTGACCTAACCCCTTAAGGTCGTATCCTTCGAGAATCGCTAGTTGTTGTAAGAAGACCGGCCCCTGGCTCCATGGACCACACTTATAGACATCGTATCCGCGATAGTTGAGTACCGTCGGTTCTTCGATCTTGCTACGAAACGAAGCCAGATCTTCCTCGGTGAGAAGCCCACCATATGCTTGGGCATGGGCAGCAATGGTGCGAGCAATGTCCCCACGGTAAAAGACGTCGCGGGCTGCGGCTAAGCCATGGTCACGGCCGTGGCCTTGTGCCTGGCGTTCAGCGTCGATCAACCGGCGGAAGGTGCGGCCTAGATCCGGATTCTTGAATACTGCACCAACCTCAGGCAATCGGCCATCAGGAAGATAAATCTTGGCGGATGAAGGCCAAGCTTTGCGAAAGTGCTCAGCATTTCCAGCGATGGAGAAGTCAGTCAGCATATAGGCAGGCGCAGGGCCACGTAACGCTTTGTGCAAAGGAAATCCTTCCTCAGCCAGTTCCAGAGCCGGCTCGACGACCTGGGTAAAACTCAGAGTGCCAAAGCGTTGCAGAATCGTCAGCAGTGCGTCTGGAGCAGCACATGGTCCCGCAGCAAGCACTCCGGTGAATGGAATAAGAGCAATATCGTGTCGTTTGAACCAGTCGATGGTAGCGGCGCGTGGGGCAACCGTGTTGCCATTGATGGAAAAAACTTTCTTTTCTCTGGCGCTGAAAACGAGGGCCGAGATCTCGCCGCCAAAAGTGTGCATATGCGGATTCAGCACTCCCTCGGCCAAGGTTGCAGCAACCGCCGCGTCAAAGGCGTTCCCACCAATGTGGAGGATACGCATCCCTGCCTCAGCTGAGAGGTAATGCTCGGTCGCCACCATGCCTCTGGTACCCATCAAAGTCGGACGATAGGCCATGTTGTTCCTCCTTTGCTCATCATGCTTCACTCGTCACTGATTTCTCTTACCCGCTCCTGTACCATGTCGGGCGGACAAAGGGAAATGAATCCTCGCGCCGCGAGAGTATATCGTTGGGAATAAAGTATTCCCCCACAGGATTGTCGCTCACATAGAGAAGAAAATGTGCATACCAAGGCAAACCGGTCGAGCCCCACCCTCTAAACAGAGTAAAAGAAGAGTTGTCTCCAAGGTTGAACAATTACAGCTTACCAAGGAGGGTACACCATGCAGTGGCCACGAACGAGTCGATGGGGAGTAGCAGCACTAGCGACCGCAAGTCTTGCGCTTGTAGCGGCGCCAGCATTCGCCGAGCTGAAGCCAGGCGACCGACTCACCAAAGCAAACTGTCAGGAAGCCAAGGGGCAGTTACCTGACCATGTCATGGAAAAATTCTGCGCCGGTGACTACGAAGCAGAGATCATTGAGGTCACAGACGAAGCTTTCCAGTACAGCGCGAAGTTTAAGGCCGGCTCTGAAGCCAACGCTGGCAAGTATTATGTCACCGACGATGGGTATATGTATGAGGAGGCCAGCAAAACCTGGCCGAAATTCTGGTATGGCTTCCCTTTCCCAGATGTCGACGAGAATGATCCCAAGGCCGCGAACAAAATCATGTACAACCATCAGGTGGCCCGCTTCCAGGTCGATGATGTGTACTGGTTTCTGGCAATCAAATGGGCCACCCCTGGCGGGTTTGACCGTTCGGTGGAGTTCGGTGCCTATGCCACCTGGTATATTGGTCGTCATTCTGGTCCCACCAACAATCCTGACGAGACCTATCTGAAGGATATTATCTTTGGGGTCGCACCGTATGACGTGGTGGGCGTGTCCACGCTAGAGTACTGGTTTACCGATCCTGAGAAGTGGCAATCGATCTGGGCGTTTGTGCCAACCATTCGTCGGGTACGGCGTCTGACCGCCTCGAATTCCTCAGAAGGGATGTTTGGGTCGATCATCGCTCGGGATGATGCCTATGGCTGGGGCGGCAAGATTCAGTATATGAATTGGAAGTTCATTGGTGTGCAAGAAGTCCTGGTTCCGATTGCACCGACGGGAATTGAGAAAGAGATGGTAGCAGCCGACCCCTCGCCCAAGAAGCTCCCCGCGGATCCCAACGAGATCAAAAACCGCGGGCAGATTCCAGCAGGTCAGGTGGCTCGGATCACCTGGTCGCCTGAAGAACGTGTGAAAGTGGGGTACGACACTCCGGGTTGGCAAGGGAAAGCCTGGGCCGCAACCGAACTGAAGCTGGCCAAGCGACAATGCTGGGTTGTCGAGGCCACGCCGAAAGACCCCTATTATTCCTATGGTCGTCGCGTACTCCACATCGACAAGACCGCCTACTGGGCCTACTGGGCAACCCTCTATGATCGAGCTGGTGAATATTGGAAGACTCTCCTATGGATGGACAAGATGGGCTACACGCCTGGGCGTGACATGACCGTGCGCCATCCGTTCTGGGGCATGGCCGAAGACGTACGACAGAACCGGGCGAGCTTCTTTGATGTCCAGTCCAAGGGTTACTACACCGAGTATTCGCTCGGATTCCCCGATTCGCTCTACACCACCGCCAACCTCTCAGCCATGGGCAAGTAGACAAACATAAGCAAGAGTACAAGAAAAGCCCTTGCAGCAGAGAAAGGGGCGGACGTTTCCGCCCCTTTTCTTTTGCTCACTCGTAAGCGGCAGGTTTCCTCCTTGTCTTCTTTCTCATTTTGCGCCAATAATTTCTTGATGACTGGAAACGAAGACGCTCTGAAGCGAATGCCGCAACCATAACGACTGGCACTCCCACTCAGCAAGGCTGTCTATGCACCTCCTCGTCGTTGAAGACGAAAAGAAAGTCGCGAGTTTTATCCAACGTGGGTTGGAAGCCGAACACTATGTCGTAGACGTTGCGTATGACGGGGAAGCAGGATTAACTCGCTTGTTCGATGGTGAATATGACTTAGTGATCCTCGATGTCATGCTTCCCAAACGCGATGGGCTCGCGCTGTTGCGAGAGATGCGTCAACGTCATCTCACTGTACCGGTTCTGATGCTCACCGCTCGCGATACCCTTGCCGACAAGATCACTGGTCTTGACCAGGGGGCTGACGATTACCTCACCAAGCCTTTTGCCTTTGAGGAATTATTGGCGCGGGTGCGAGCACTCCTCAGACGTGGGATGTCAGCGCCAGCTTCAGTGCTCACGCTTGCTGACTTGCGCCTCGATCCAGTAACCCGTCAGGTCACCCGTGGAGCGAAGCGAATCGACCTGACGGCAAAGGAATTTGCCCTGCTCGAGTTTTTTCTCCGCCACCCTGGACGCGTGCTCAGCCGCACCCTCATTGCCCAGCACGTATGGGGAGTAGATTTTGACACCTTTACCAATGTCATCGACGTGTACGTCAACTACCTACGGAAAAAGATTGATGCGGATTCCCCACCCAAACTTCTGCACACCGTGCGAGGAGTCGGCTACGTCTTAAAGGAATCTGACGTATAGCTATGCGCCTATGGCCGCGCACTTTACGAGCACGCCTGACACTGTGGTATACCGCCGTGCTTTCCGGCATGCTAGCTGTTTTAGGTGTCAGCGCACTGCTGTTGCTTGACCGCGTCCTGCGTGAGAACGTCGACGCTTCGCTGCTCTCTGTTGCGCGTTCGATTGCTGACTCGGCGCGTCGTCCGACCTTCTCAAATCCAGATTTTGGAGCAGATCTCGACTCCTTCCTCGGACCAGCCTTGGCCGAACGTTTCTTCCAACTTCTCGATCCGTTTGGCCGCCCTGACCCGCGCGTCATCCCACGAAGCCAGGCGCGGCTACCCCTTACTCTCGAAGCCCTGCGTAATGCTGAACAAGGGCGAGAGACCTATCTAACGCTTGTTCTGCCTGACGTCTCACATGCTCCAGTACGGATTCTCACCTTCCCTGTCATTGAACGGGGCCGCATTATTCACCTCGTCCAGGTTGCTATGCCACTCGACAGTGCCGAAGCTGCCCGCTTGTGGTTTCTCCTCATTTTGATGGGATTGACCCCGCTGGCCTTGAGTGGCGCTGCCGTTGGGGGATGGTTCCTCGCTCGACGTGCACTCGCACCAGTCGATGCTATGGTCGAGGCAGCACGAAAGATTGAAGCGGAAGATCTGTCTCAGCGGATCGTGACAGGAACAGAGCAGAATGACGAGTTAGGCCGCTTGGCTGCTGTCTTGAACGACATGTTAGCCCGCCTCGAGCGCTCGTTCACTGCAGTGCGATACTTCAGTGCCGACGCTGCCCACGAGTTGCGAACGCCCCTCACCATTTTGAAAGGCGAGATCGAGGTTGCTCTTCGTTCATCACCTGCCGAAGAAGAATACCGACGCGTGCTCGCCAGTTGTTTGGAAGAAGTTGACCGGCTCAGCGCATTAGTAGAAGACTTGCTCTTCCTGGCCCGTTCAGATAGCGGAGCGGTCAACCGACCGCAAACCCCCGTCAACCTGGCAGAGGTCCTCAATGACATCACACCAGCGTTACAGGTGTTGGCTGACGCAGCCGGAGTGTTTTTTTCTGTGGTCTCCTCTCCGACCTTATGGGTACAAGGCAATGCGCCCATGCTCTTTCGGCTGATGTTCAATCTGGGGGAAAATGCCATCAAATATACACCAGCAGGAGGAAAAGTCACCATCACCCTCAGTCAGCATGGCCAAGCTGCTATTTTAGAGGTCCAAGACACCGGGCCCGGTATTGCCCCAGAAGAGCAAGCACGGATCTTTGATCGCTTCTATCGTGGCGACCGAGCAAGAAGCCGTGGGGGAACGGGGCTTGGTCTTGCTCTTGCCCGTTCTATTGTCCTCCTCCACAATGGACAAATGACCGTCGAAAGCCAGTTTGACCAGGGAAGCTGTTTTCGCGTCGTCTTGCCCCTTTATGGAACTACAGTCAGCGTAGTTTAGTGAAACAGGAACAGGTTTTTCCTGAACGCGGCTCACCTTCGCTCACACAAGACCGTTCATATAGAAGATCACGAAAAGTTCGGAAACCTGCAGGATGAGAGAGTTCTCATTTGCTTCTCATCCTCTTCTCATTTTCATGCACTATGTTCTTCGTCAAAACCAAGTGAATCTTGTGAGAAGGAGGATCATATGACGCAGAAGAAGAAGGCGCTGGCTGGAACCGTGGCAGCCTCGCTTGTCTTAGGTGGGTTCGCCTTGGGTCGTATCACCGAAGTTGAGCCGGTTCGGGCCGATCTCACCAATAGCGAAAACACGGGAGTCTCTACCCCTTCAGGTCGTGCCTTGCCCTCATTTGCCAGTCTGGTCGAACAGGTGGCGCCCGCCGTGGTCCACATTAAAGTCGTTGCAGTCGAGAAAACTGTCCAGTCAGGTCCGGGGTTTGGTTTTGGGCCTGGCCCTTTTGGCGAGAACATGCCCTTTCCCGGCTTTCGCTCACCTTTTCCTCAGCCACCAGAAGGTTTCCGTCGGCAGGGGTCGGGGTCGGGGTTTATTATTCGTGAGGACGGTATCATTGTCACGAACAACCACGTTGTAGCAGACGCGAAGGACATCACCGTTACCCTCTCCGATAAGCGCGAGTACACCGCCAAGGTCCTCGGACGCGATCCGAAGACCGACCTGGCAGTGCTGAAAATCGACCCCAAGGATAAACTACCGGTCGTCCAACTCGGGAATTCAGAAAATCTCCAAGTAGGCGATTGGGTGGTAGCGATCGGCAACCCTTTTGGGCTCAGTAATACCGTGACCGCGGGGATTGTCAGCGCCAAGGGACGGGCCCTTGGCGCCGGTCCCTATGATGACTTCATCCAGACTGATGCCCCCATTAATCCTGGGAACTCAGGCGGCCCGTTATTTAATGAAAAAGGGGAAGTAGTGGGAATTAATAGTGTGATTTTCAGTCAGGGAGGCGGAAACATTGGGATTGGTTTCGCTATCCCGGTCAACTTAGCGAAACAACTCGTACCGGAGCTGGAAACACATGGCTATGTGACACGGGGGTGGTTAGGCGTGTCGATCCAGAAAATCACTCCAGAATTGGCCCAGTCACTGAGTTTAGCCGAAACCCGGGGAGCACTTGTCGCAGAAGTGACAGGAGGGAGCCCAGCAGCCAAAGGAGGCATGCAACGAGGTGATGTGATCGTCGCGTACGACGGGAAACCAGTCGAGGAATCCTCCACCTTACCGACATTGGTTGCGGCAACACCAGTGGGGAGAACAGTGCAGGTAGAGGTCGTACGCAATGGTCGGGGGAAGACCTTGGAGGTGACGGTGGCCAAGCTCGCTGAGGAAGTCGCGATGGCAGAACCCAGTGAGCAAAAGAGCAAGTGGGGTCTCGCCTTGCAGGAGCTCCGGCCAGAAGAACGCAAACGCCTGGGAATCACCGATAGTGAAGGCGTGCACGTTGCCGGTGTTTTTCCTGATAGCCCAGCGGCTGAGGCAGGCATCCAGGTTGGCGACGTGATTCTGCAGGTCAACCAGACCCCAGTGGGATCCGTCACCGCCCTGAAGCAAGAGGTCGACAAAGCGACTGGCGATACTCCTCTTCTTCTCCTTCTCAAACGCCCCGACGGCAATAATCGCTTTGCGGCGTTAGCAGTCAAGTAACCTCATCCTTCATACCCAACAGGGGGTGAGGTCAACTCGCCCCTCCGTCTTATCACCACTGTCACGGCTGAGTAATGAGAGATATATCTGAAAGTCTCATCTGGTCCCCGAGTGCCTCTCCTCGTTCACCGCTTTTTTGAGCGGAGGCTTCTGGGGCGTATTGGCGAGCGACTCTCGTCGTGAAGCCCACCATATGTCGCGATAACGCAATAACAGGTAGCTGGCAAAAACCAGTATCGCGATGGCACCGATCCAATACTCGATGCGGCGTAAATTGTGCTGCAAGACAGCGACGGAGTCGGCGAAAAAATACCCGAGGGCAACCATGACTGGCACACTGACCAAGGCAGCTAATCCATCCCATAAGAGAAACTGCCAACCTGGCATTTTCATCGCCCCGGCAATCAAATGAGTCGGCGCGCGCAAGACCGCGAGGTGGCGCACCAAGAAAACGGTACGATTGCCGTAACGGGCAAAATACCGCGCAATACGCTCCTGCCGTGGTGGCGTGAGAAAACGAAGAACACGGGGGTGGCGGAGAATAACGTCACCAAAACGACGACCAAAACTGTAAACGATCAAATCTCCAGTCAGGACCCCGATGTAGAGAATCGGTATCGTTCGCTCGAGTTCAATGACTCCTTGGTGCGCTAAGACGCCAGCCGTGATCAAGACAATATCTTCAGGAATCGGTGCGCCAAGGCCTGCCAGGACAAGGGCAGTAAAGAGGCCGACGACTGTAAACTGCGCCAGATAGACACTGAAGAATTCTATCATAAGGGTAGTAAACGAGAAAATACCAACTCTTTCCCTGATTAGCGGTTTTCGCGTGAAATACTAGGGCAGGGTGATGTCGTCAGTGTAGTTGTCGCTCTCATAATTTTCTTCCATAGTATACATAGGTATATACAATGTATAAGAATCAGTCCCTTCTCCCGAGGACCCGTTGGCTTTCTCTGCTGGCTGTACTGTGCGCAAGCTATTTTTACACGCTCATTACGCCCCTATTCTTAGCCAAGTCCTCGACGGCAGAGGCGGCCAGTCTGCCGATCTCGGTTCGGTTTGTCGGCAAAATGTATCTTGCCCCAGCTGGAGAGAAAGGGCGGCACAGAGACCTTCTTCCGTTAGAACTTGATGCCGAGCAGATTGTCTATCTCCAAGTTGACTCGTTTCATACGTCAAACAGAGAGCAGGGTGAATTGATCCTGTTTTCAGATATGCAAAGACGCCGCTCGCCGATTCGGGTGATTAATGGGGACATGCTGGCGGCCTTGCTGACCGAAGAGACGCTGCGCGGGAAACAAATTGCCATTAATGGGTACTTTTACCGGAACTCCGGTTTGCTCTGGATCGCCGCAACTCACGTTAAAGAATAGCAGTTGAAAAACACTCCCCGTGCTCGGCCAAATGAAGAACAGCGTGGGAGACAGTAGCCCTTCTCCTGTATCATTGCTCCATGGTACAGTGCTGCGAAAAAATAGCAGAGGAGGGAAACATTTATGACTATCAAATCCGGGTGGGAAGGAAGATTTTTCGAGGACTTTGAGGTAGGCGATCTCTATCGCTGCCGTCTCGGGCGGACAGTGACAGAGACCGATAACACGTGGTTCACTCTGCTGACCTGCAATACTAACCAGATTCATTTTAACAACGAGTATGGGAAACAGACCGAGTTTGGCAGATGCCTGATCAATAGCGGGCTGACGTTGGCGATCGTGGCAGGGCTCGGTGTTGCCGACGTGAGCGAGAACGGCTTCAATCTCGGGTGGGACAATATCACTCTGCCGAATCCAGTCTTTGCAGGGGACACGCTCTACTCTGAGTCTGAAGTGCTCGACAAGCGAGAATCGAAGTCAAAACCGCAATGGGGCATTGTGAAGGTTCACACCCGTGGGTTCAAACAGGATGGAACGCTTGTCGTCGAGTACACCCGTAGTGTCATGGTATGGAAGCGGGCACACGCGCCGCAGCGGGACCTGTTTCCTACCCCCAAAAAGCAAGAGAGCAGAACCCCATAGACAGGACTGTCCTGAGCCCAGTAGGAGGGCCAAAGCTCGAACGGTCCTTCAGCCTTTTTCTATTGAGTATTTTCCGGTTTGGTGAACGAGGTCCCGTATCGGTTCCGCCAGGTGACCTGTTCGACTGAGACGCGTGTGACCGGACCGAAGCGCCCCTGCGGGTAACCGATGGGGATCATAGCATACGTCGTGATGTATTCAGGCAGCCCAAGAATCACTCTGATCTCCTCTTCATACTGTGTAGTAATAGAGGTCAGGGTTGCCCCTAAGCCCAAAGCCCGGCAGGCCAGCAAGATATTCTGTACGGCAGGATAAATACTACCACCGATGATACGCAGGAAGTTCGCTGCGTGAGGCGCAGCGAGGCGCTCTGTGTGAATCCGTCGGGCGCGTAAGCAGGCAAACAAGAGGACTGGCACTTCAGCCAGATGCTCGGCCAGATAAGCGGCGGCACGCATATTCTTGTCGTCCGTGATTGAGGCACCCGCCTCAGTATACCGCTTTTCCGCAATATCCCAGCCCCGCTGGTAGATGGTAGCGATCTGGCGTTTGATCTCAGGCTCTGTCACCACCACGAACCGCCAAGCCTGCACCCCACCACCGCTGGGGGCTCGAATACCAGCATCAAGCACTTGGTAGATTAACTCGTCAGGCACTGGATCTGGTTTGAGTCGGCGCATACTCCGGCAGGTATACAGGATGTGAAAGAAATCATGGTCAGTCATGACAGTTTCTCGCCCCTTGTCTCCTTGAGTGCGATGACAATACCGATTCCTTTTCTCTAAGGCTAGAGCCAAACGGATAGGGGCACGGCATGCCGTACCCCTATGGCTGCACGGTCAATAAGGAGCCGTCAATGGAGGGAGCCAGGTGAGTGCGTCCTATCGGATGCTGTAAGACACAAGCTCAGTGACGCTTTTAATAGGCGTCCCTTCGCCTTCACTGCTAATTGCTCTGACCAGCCCCACCCCTGGTGCATACCATTCCACATGATGGAGTTGATAGCTTTTTGTTCTATTTTTGGGATCGAGGAACTGGTTAGCCGAAATAGTTTCAACCCGCAGGCAGTTGCGGAAGACACCAGCCACGACTCGGACCTCTTCCGGATCAATCCAGGCCTTGGCTGAGGCGGTGACGCTTTGTCCACCATTGAGCGGCCAGGCATTGGTCTGAAGCCCGATCTGCCAGTTGGTATTACCGAGGTACGGACTGGGGAGAACTTGCTCG
Source organism: uncultured Enterobacteriaceae bacterium (assembly GCA_964502465.1). Lineage (GTDB taxonomy): Bacteria > Desulfobacterota > Binatia > Bin18 > Bin18 > CAZCWX01. The sequence continues at coordinate 36,255 of CAZCWX010000567.1, forward strand.
GCTCCCTCACCAAGTTCAGTGTCCCATATTTTTTCACCATCAGAGTCAAGCCAGGGATAGCGGTGCAAGAAGCCGTCCTTGCGAAAATAGGCGACGGTGCTTTTCGCCTCTGGTGCCGTCGTCGTCAGCGGTTCGTATTCTTCCATGATCACGTACGACTCCTCCTCGAAGAGGGGGAGGTTTTGTTTCACCACAGTCCCTTTCATGTAGTACAGGTAATCTCCACCGGAGAAGATCACGAGATGGGTCCAGGAATTATGCATGGCTAAGGGAAAGAAATCCGTACCACTCATGGGCGGAGGCGGAGTGAGTGCGGTAGCCAGTGCCCAGACAGCAAGGAGAAGTGTACCCATTGCGGTAAGGAATCTAGCCATAGTAAACAATATATACTCGCAGAGTTGCACTGGTGCAACTGCTTTCACAAACCCGTGGGTATGGTGTTATGTAAGAAAACAACCATGCACGTAGCACAGCAACAGGACGAACGGCTTTCCTTTGTGGAAGTAGTGACCCTTCATCAGAAAGTGGTGTACGGCTATCTCCTGCGTTTTACTCGCAGTCCACATGACGCTCAGGATCTGTTTCAAGAAACATTTCTTCGTGCGCACCGGGCCTACACCGCGCTCCCAGCCGACGCTGATCACCGGGCCTGGCTGATGCGGATTGCTATTAATCTGTCGAAAAACTACGTGCGAGACCGCCAACGCCGCAGCCGGGTGTTGGTTGGCGAGTCAGACAAGCACACTATGAACGGCCTGTCACCTGCTCAGGCCACTATAGATACGGAGGAAACGATGATCTTACGGGAGACCGCACACGCATTGATAACCGCCATTGAGGCCCTCCCGTTTCGCCAGCGCGCCGCGCTGGTCCAGCGCCAATTTGAAGGGTTGGACTACCAGGCCATCGCTGACAATCTGGAATGCTCACCGGAGAGTGCTCGGGCTCATGTCTACCAGGCACTGCGCAAACTACGCCTCTCCCTCCACACCTCGGCTTCTCAGGCAAAAGAGGATTAACACTATGCGAAACACCCTTTCCCAACAGCTGCCCTGCGGTTTTACAGAAACAGACCTGATTGCCGAAGCACTCGGAGAAGGAACTCCGACATCGAGCCAGCAGGTTCACGCCCATCTGGCAGAATGTTATGTGTGCACAGGATTGTTGGAACAGTACCAACGACTACGCACCCATCTGTCTTCTTTACCCCTCCCGGAAGTTTCTGAGCCCAAGTTGCAAGAAGCCCGCCGTGCACTCAATACGCGGTTGATTGACCCGACCCGACCCCGTTTATCCCTTGGGATCTGGCACTCACCCGTAGGAGACATTCGCATTGGCAAGACCGCTAAAGGGGTCGCGCTGGTGGAATTCGTGAAGCCGGAAGCACAGGAACCACCACTCACTACTCTGCAAAAGGCTTTTGCCATTGAAACTGGCGGGCAAGATATTGCCGAACTCATCCAGAAACTTGAGGACTACTTCAGCGGCAAGCAACACGACCTCGGGTGGATTGTCGATGACGCCCTGATGCGAAGCGACTTTCAGCGTCAAGTGCTCCAGGCCACCGCTGAAGTACCTTATGGCACAGTGATAACCTATCAAGGAATTGCTGAGGCGATTGGCCAGCCCAAAGCTGTCCGGGCGGTCGCACAGGCGCTGCGACATAATCCAGTGCCGATTCACATCCCCTGCCACCGGGTTATCGGTAGTGATGGCAACCTCACTGGCTATGCTGGCAATCTCATTGGCATTAAGAAGCAAATTCTCGAGGTGGAAGGGATTCCGGTGGTGAAAACAACCAAAGGACTTTCTATACTCAAACAGCACATGTACGTTGGCTGGCGTCATGACCGCTGCTTTTGCCGGCCAGATTGTTCCTCATTGCAAGATCAGTCTGCTGGCGATAGAGCGTTCATCCCCTCACGCACTCGCGCCGAAGAAATGGGGTATGTGCCCTGTGACAGGTGTCGGCCGGATGTGCACCCGTTATCATTACTGTAGGGCAAATGCAGTACAATGAAGGGAGGCCGGATGTCAGAAAAAGTTGACCATATTATTATCAGCGTGAACAACTTCGAGCACGCCAGCACATTTTACGATTGGCTGATGCCGAAGGTCGGGTATGCCGCAGGCGCCCATGACTACGGCGAGATGAAAGGGTGGTCTGCTCAGTCGGGCAGCTTTTGGATCAAAAAGGCTGATGCACGATTCGTCGCCGATTCTTTTCACAAAGACCGCGTGGGCCTGTGTGAAATCGCCTTCAGCGGTGAGAGCCGGGCCCAGATCGACGAGCTCGCCAGGGAATTGGAAACCCATGGAGGAAAAGTTCTCGACCCACCGCGCGAGTACAACTACGTTCCTGGGTATTATGCTGTGTTTTTCACCGATCCAGATGGCATCAAGCTCGAAGTCGTGCATCTGCCTTAGGGCCAGAGACAAAATACCTTCCCGATTTCCGAATGAAGAAGAAAGCGTCATTGCGAGCGGAGCGAAGCAATCTTTGCATGAAAAAGAGATTGCTTCGTCGCCCCCGGCTCCTCGCAATGACAGGGTCCTCCATCTCCTCATGAAGTCGGGAAGTCATTAAAGTTTTGATCCTTAGCTGACCGCCACATTGCTTGCTCCCACACCTCGCTAGTGAAGTGGAGGGGCGACTCTTGAGAAAAGTCATCTTTTGAGGTAACAGCATCATCCATGAGCCGAGTTATTCCTGTCAGTAGGGTTTTTCTGCTCCTGGCTCTGCTGCTTGTCTTAGTCGGATGCGAACGCGCTCGTTTCTCTCCACCCTCACCGCCAATTCCCTCCGACCTACAGGCAACCGTTGAGCATCTCGTTCGAGCGGTCGAGATGTTCGATGTTCCTCAGGTGCTCACCGTGTATGCGGATGATTTCACAAGCGGCACGGGTCGTACCAAGGAAGGGGTCGCCGCAATCTTTACGCAACTCCGAGCGAGTCGCGTCTCGCTCTCGGTAGAGAGCGCTCAGGTTGAAGAAACCGCCTCAGCCGAAGCGAAGCTGAAGACTCGCATCCGTCTGCGCTATACGGACCATTTCCGAGACGTAGGTGAAGGCGAGGTCATTATTACTGACATATTAGTCCATTCACTGCGGAAGCACACTGGCGGCTGGAAAATCTACACGGACCAGCGAGTAGCCAGCTACCGGGATGGACGGTTTGGCAAGCAGCCTCCGAATCTCGAGATCACGGTGCCTGAGAAGCTCCCATCCGGACTGGAATACCCAGTGCAGGTGTCTGTCCGGCGCGAAGCAGCGCGAGTGTATCAAGTCATGATTGGGAACTATGCCGAAGATCCAGGCTTTCTGCCACCGCCGGATATCGTTACCATGTTATCCGAGGATGGAGTACTCAAAGCCAGTCTCACCCCAAACCCCCGCGGAGTAAGTGAAATGGTACGCATCACCGTGATTGCGGCAGACTTGACTGGTCAATGGCTGGGGGCAACGACTGTCTCAAAGCTTGTCCCGGGTGCCCAGCGACAGAACCAGGCCCCTGCTCAGAAAGCAGCGTGAAGATGCTGGACAAAGGAGCGCTTGTGTCAACAGAAAACAAAGCGATCTTTCGCCGTTATTTCGAGGATGTGTTGAACACCGGGAATCTGGCTCTGGTAGATGAATTGATTGCCCGTCACTATGTGAGTCACTACCCGGCTGGCTATAATTATGGCGGTGGTCCAGAAGGGGTCAAACAGATTGTGACTGCCGTACGGACGGGCTTCCCTGATGTCCGCTTCGCGATTGAAGACTTGATTGCTGAAGGAGACAAGGTTGTCGGCCGTTGGACCTTTCACGGCACCCATCAAGGCGATTTTATGGGTATTCCCGCCACTGGCAAAAAAGTCTTGGTCATGGGGATCGCGATCTACCGCGTGGCTCGCGGCAAGATCGCCGAAGCCTGGGTCGCCTGGGACGCCATGGGACTGATGCACCAACTCGGGGTCGCTGCGTAAAGATTGTCACACTATATGAGCACTGATGGCTGACCGTCTCCCTCGCTTTTTCACCCACGTGTACCGTTGCGTATCGCAGATCCCGAGAGGAAAGGTGGTCACCTACGGTCAGGTTGCTGCCCTGCTGGGAGCGCCACGGGCCGCGCGAGCAGTAGGAACCGCCCTCCGCTCCTTACCTCGCCCTCTCTCTGGAAAAATTCCCTGGCAGCGGGTGATCAACGCCGCCGGAGGGATCAGTATGCGTGGTGATGTTCTCCGTGTGGAAGAGCAGCGCTGGCTGTTAGAAGGTGAAGGAGTTGAATTCGACCGTCAGGGGAAAATTGACCTGAAGAAGTACCGCTGGCCCGGCCCTCAGCACAAGAAAATCCCAGGCTGGAAAACACGCCTCTAATGAGTTTTGACACTCAAAATCGGTAAATCGGTAAGAGGTAGAGAGCCGAGACTCTGCGGATAAATCCCCCCGCGCGACGCGCGGCCCCCTTTGAAAAAGGGGGCGTTGCGGAGTCCCCCCTTTGAAAAAGCTTTCAGGGGTAGGGTTTTGAGTCAATGCGCGCAAGTGAATTGCCCGGGTTGTGGCAAGATCGGCTGGCCTGACGGCATACGGGGGGTAGTGCGACATACTCCAGGGGGCCGGAGGAAACCCAGGTCTTGCCAACGCA
>CAZCWX010000568.1:0-4548 GCA_964502465.1 uncultured Enterobacteriaceae bacterium
AGCGTGTACTTCCGGTAGGCGTGCTTGACGTCCCTCAATGAGGGACCAGTCCAACGACTCAGCACGCACTGAGCTTCCTCAGCACGAAGTGTCGGCACTCCTGCAGGGAGGCACAACCCGACATCTGCCGCGAAACACGATGAATGATATAGGCTCATGGCCTCCCTTTCTCGACCTCCGTATCCACGGGTGGGGGGTGTTCCGGTCAGGCTGCGTGACACCGAGGCGCACAGGCGCCTATAGTCGCTCACACCATCTTACACCCGACGGGAGCTTATTATGAGCCTGTTATCGCCAGCCCACGCCGAAGAGGCCCTTACGCACTTAACGCACCAATTGGCCCAGTGGCGCCAGAGCCGTACCACAGCGCGCGGGCGCATTCCCAAGCCCTTGTGGGCCCAAGCTGTCGCACTCGCCTCCGTGTTGTCCGTCCCCCGCGTCGCTAAGGAGCTCGGCCTGACGCCCCATGCGCTTAAACGGCACCGAGACGCAACCCGTAGCGCTCTCGCTCCGACTCCACCGCCACATTTCCCCCACTTTGTCGAAGTCTCGACTGCCTGGCATAGTCCGACCGCTGAAGGAGAAGTCCAGCGACCTGACGGCACCCGCCTGCGGATCACCTATCATGAAGCCTCTCCCGCGCTGGTTCCCTTGCTGCAAACATTCCTGGAATCCCGCTGATGCTCCAACTCACCCCGCACAGCCGCATTTTTCTCGCGGTGCAGCCCGTCGACTGCCGCAAGGGAATAGATGGGCTCGCCGCACTGTGTCGCCAAACCCTGGGCGACAATCCCCTGGGCGGCGCGGTCACCGTCTTTCGCAACCGCACCGGCACGACGCTCAAACTCCTGGCCTACGATGGCCAAGGCTTTTGGCTGTGCACCAAACGCCTCTCCCACGGGCGCTTTCATTGGTGGCCGACCGCCGCCACGCCCAGCGTACGCCTCTCGGCCCGGGAGTTAAGCGTATTACTGGGGAACGGCTTTCCCGACCGCGCCCAGATGGCTCCCGAGTGGCGGCAGGTTGCCTAAGGCAGCACGACCGCAGCGGGATAATTCCACGGCAGCCATGCGCCGGGATTGGCAAAGACCTCCTGACGATGCTCCGGCACGGCCATGAGATACTCCAGCGCATTCCTGCCCGCCTGCAAACAGGTGGCAATCACGCTGGTGAGCAGACTGGCGATGTACGCACTCTGTTCGGTCGCGTAGAACAAGGAGTTCTTACGCTGGCGAATGCAGAGTTTTAACGCGCGCTCCGCCACATTATTGTCCAAGGGGGCCCCGGGCTCGGTCAAGAACCGCGTCAGCGTTTCCCAGTGCCCCAGCAGATAGGCGATCGCTTTGCCCAAGCTACTATTGGGCTCCACCAATCGCTCGGCGGTTTGCTGCTCCAGCCTCGTCTTCAGGGTCGTCAAGATCGGCCCACTAGAGGTTTGATGGTACGCTAGCCGCGCCTGCGCGTTCAGTTGTTTGTCGCGCGCCTCCTCTTCATGCTCATACACGTCCTTGAGGGCATTCACCACAATGGCACTCTCGGCGGGAAAGACCTCGGCTCACTCGCTAAACTTCCGCCGCCCATGCGCCAAACCGTGACACCGGAGCAGATACGTCTCCTCGGCGTTGTTGCTGCTCAACGCCTCCGACCTGACCAGCGGCTTGCCGCGCTGCGGCTCTCGCTGCGCTAAGAGCGCCGCCAGATTCTCCCCCGCATGGTGTCGCCCTGTCTAATACAAACAGATCCGTCGCGCCCCCACCTGCACGACCAACGCCGTCGTATACATCCCCGTCCGGGGTGCGGCGCCGCCAGTGGCTTGGGCCTGAGCGACGGCCTCCTGGTTCTCCTCAAGCAAGGCCAAGATCCGTCCCGGCGTGTCATCTTGAAAAATCACCTCCCCCTGCGCCGCCAATCGCTCCAAGTACTTGAAGATGGGATGGGCACAGTCGCCCACGCGCTCCACCTGATCCCACTGCGTGGCATCGGGCACCGGCACCCCCACCAGCGCTTGGAAGCTCTCAAGCCGATACCACGGCACGCCCAAATAATACCGGGCCAGGGCCAACACGGCCCGTGCCCGCGCACTGTACTTCTCCTCTCCCACCTCGGCGGGCAGGGAAGCCGTGAAGATTTGCCCACACGCGGAGCAGCGCACTTTCTCCAGCTTATAGCGGACCGCCGAGAGCAGCGCATTGCCGTCAAGCCGCATCTCGACCCCAGGCGGTAATCGATACAACCGCCCTCGCCCACACGCCGGACAGCGCTCGCCCACGGCCAACTCGTCATGGCGGCACGCCACCGTTTGCGCCGCCTGATACACATCTGCGCCGTGTCGCCCATGCCCTGGTGGGCGGGGCTTCTCCTCTGGCGGCACCGGTGGTGTGGCTCCCTGCACTCCCCCTGAGGGTTCCGTCTTTGCTTCGGTGCCGCCTGCCCCACTTCCACCACCGGGCGTTCTGCCCGAGGGCGGGGGCTCGCGCTTCTTGGGCTTTTCCCCAAACACCAGGGCCTTGAACCGCTTGAGACTCAGCTTCGCTTCTCGCAAGGCAACCAGTAGCCAGCAGTAAAACGTGAGCACCTTCCCCAGGACCCGTCGATCCTCCGCGCTCAACGCATTACGCTCGATCCGCTCAATCAGCGCTTCGCCTTCTTCGCGACTGAGCGTGACCTCTGCGGGACGCTTCATCGGGCACTCCTCCCCTCCGATTACGCTCGACACCCTCGCAGACAGGTTCCGGCCTAAGACTGAGGAGTTTATAGCAGCAGACACGCGCGCTCGTGAAGGAGGGGCAGACGCACCCAGCGTCGAGCGACCAGCGCGAGCAGCCGAGCTAGGGCTGCGCTTCAATGGCGAATGTCAAGCAGAGTCACCGGAAGGACACAAAGTGAACTGATAATCAACGCAGCCAACTATAAACAACATGACACGAGAAGATCCATCCCGGTTTTGCGCAGTGCCTTTTTCAAGGTCAGCTTTCTTGACCTGCAAGAGCCGGCCCCCCTCAACTACTTGGTGACCAGGCATAATAGTGCTCCTTATAGTGGTATCATTAGGCATCGTTCGCATGCCGTTACAGACTTCTTTTTGTTTGGCTCTTTCTTTCTCTCCCGAATCAAACAGGATAGATCTCTGTGTTTGTCTCTTAACGGCCACGGCGAAGGCAGAGACAGCCGCCTCGGCCTGAGTTTTCGCAGCATTTGCGGCTATCTGAGTAGCTTCCAATGTACACCACAGAACAATAAAACCCAGAACGCCGAGTCCTATAGTAATCAGTTCAACAATGAACCGAGCTGTCTCAAGGCGGCTGCTTTTCTTACGATTACTCTGTTGCTCTTCATTACCCCTGGATGGTGGCTGATTTGGTACGGGTGGACTTGGCGGTGGCAGGCCCTCGGAGGACCGCAGGTCTTCACCCCGTTCCTCCTGGTCCTCGTCGTATTCTAATATCGGTATGATCCTTACTCATCTCTTTCCCCCAGATCTCTTTCCAAATTGAGGGAGTTACTCATTCTCCCTGACCATTTCCGTTACCCCATATCCTCCGATACCTCCTCACTTGCCGCTTCCACCAAAGGAACAGTCTCGTAATGGTTCTCTCTATGCTTGTGTATTTCATTGCGTAGACTATAGTAGGCGTATGCCAAAGCGGTCAAGCAAGAAAGAACCCTGCGATATTAACGCACTGGCCTTTGATATTGTCGAGTCATTCACATCAGATAGGCCCGAAGAGCCAGAAGAGGAAAAGAATCCTCATGCTGTTGCTCTCGGTCGGTTAGGTGGGCTGAAGGGTGGCAAGGCCCGTGCTGCAAAGCTCTCAGCAAGAAAGCGCTCTCTAATTGCGAAAAAAGCAGCACGGGCAAGATGGGAGAAAGAAGAAAGTTAAGCTGCCTTGTCGTTTTGTGCTGCTTCGATTTCCGCCAAATCGTCAGCGAAGTCAAAAAGCATAGGGATGGGACTCTGGGCACTTCTATTCTCATTAAAACTATCAACATCTGTTTTTAGCTGGTGACAGTCTCCGACAATTTGGTTTCTTCTCTGTTTGAAGGCGACTTCCATATGTTCGCGGCTTTCGCTGCGAATATCTCCCCAGATAGTTATCTGCTCGTCTCCCCTCTTGATGGTTGCTGCAGGCTTCGCACGAACCTTACGCCCTTGGGGGTCTATGATGTACTCCTCCCGCATCGCTTTTGCTATTAAATCAGCACCTAGAGTCAATATCTTTGATGCTTGAGGCTTCCAGAGGTTATTTTGAATTGCCCATGCAGCGATACGCTTAGTGGTGGTTGGCCACGGCTGTCCTGCCTTTCGGTAGTCTTCAACAACACGCTGCATGTTTTGGGAGTAGGAGCGCACCATATATATTCCGGCCTTTCCTATATGCTCATTGCTATTTTAGCCCCCCAACCGTCAGTGAGGGCCGAGTTAATAATGACTTGGCGTACCTTTACAAGCATTTCGCGGTTATACGCGTAAGAAATCTCATCGCGCCGCTGCAACTGACCAACCACGATTCCCGGATGAACCTGCATTAAGGAGGCAAATCCTTTAAT
>CAZCWX010000569.1:0-7947 GCA_964502465.1 uncultured Enterobacteriaceae bacterium
CCGCGCCTATAACAACTGGGCGGCTGAGTATACATCGGTGGCATCTGAGCGGCTGCGTTGGGCGGCGGCACTGCCGATGCAGGACGTCGAGGAGGCGATCACGGAAGCGCAGCGCGCGGCGCAGAACGGCTGCGTCAGTTATTACATGCGGCCGAACCCGGTGCGTGGCCGCACGTTGTGGTGCGACGACTACCTGCCGCTGTGGGCAGAGATTGAGAAGATCGGCAAGCCGCTCTCAACGCATGACTCGGCGTCGGCGTCGGTGCCATCGTTCGGCGACCGCATGGAGACACATACCAGCGGTCATATTTTGTCGCATCCCTTTGAAGCCATGGCGGCGATGGCAGGGCTGATCTGGTTCGGGATCTTCGAGAAATTTCCCCAGTTGAAAGTCATCCATGTCGAAGGGGATGGGGGCTGGACGCCATACTGGCTGCAGCGGATGGAGCAGCATTGGAACTTTAGTGGCAACGCCGAGCATGAGTACCTCACCAAGCGTCCGACCGAATACTTCCGCAGTAATGTCTGTGTGGCGTTTCGCGGCGACGAGCCGACGATGAAGGCTGCGGTTGAATTGGTCGGCGACGATAACTTCACCTGGGACTCCGACTACCCGCATCCTGATGGCACCTATCCTTGGGGCGTCGAAGCCATGCTCAAGCAACCAATCCCCCAGGAGTCCAAACGCAAACTCTTGTGGGATAACGCCGCCCGCGTCTTCAACCTCCAGTAGCGGGCTGTTCGTTAGGATCGACATCCAGGCGCACGACGGTGTCCTGTAACGCTGGAGAGGGTGCAGGGTACTGGTGCATGACGAGCGGATCATGGCCCGGGATAATGTGATGGGGCGAGTCGGCCAGGCGTTCGACCTTACGAAAGGCATCAAGCATGGCCCCGATATCCACGACGGCAATGAACGGGCGGTTGGTCCGCAGATTTTCGTAATAATGGCTCGCATCAGAGGCGAGTACCACATAGCCCCGCTGTGTGTGGACGCGTACGACCTGCATCCCTGCCGTATGCCCGGGTGCCAGATGCAGCGTCAGTCCCGGCGCAACTTCCAGGTCGCCCTCGTATAATTCGAGTCGGCGCTTAAAGTTGAGCCGCACCACGCCGACGATATCTTCCTCTTCGAAGCCGTGGCCGAAGTAGGGGTACTGCACATAGCGCCCGGTAGCAAAGGCGATCTCGCGTTCCTGGAGATGAAAGCGCGCGTGCGGCAGTTTGTGAAAATTGCCGACATGATCGTAGTGTAGGTGCGTTAGAATGACATCGGTGACCGCGTCCGGGTCAATATCAAGACGCCGCAAGCTCTCGATCGGACAGCGCAGGAACGTGCGTTTGCGGCGTGCCGCAGTTTCCGCAGTGAATCCGGTATCGACTAAGAAAACCCGCCCTGGCCCGACGATGACCCAGGTGAAGTAGTCCATCGGCATCGGACCGTCGTGCGGGTCGCCGCCGATAAAATGGTCTGATCGCCGCGCATCGCGGGTCGCATACCTGATGGCGAAAATAGTGTACTCGGGTAGCTTCTCAGTCATTGTCCGTCTCCTACAAAATCCCCTGAAGCCCCCTTTGCCAAAGGGAGCAGTGCGTAGCGCGGGGGATTTGTCTCGGGGGCATAGGGCGCTTTGGCAAAGGCAAGCACGCACTGCGTTAGGAATCGCGCTTCTTGGCCTCACGCTGCAAGGCGTCGCGTATGCGCTCCGGATCGACCGCGATCTGCACATCAGCACGCTCCTCTTGTAGAAGCATCGCTACACGCGAATCGCGCTCGCCCCAGCCGCGGTTGAGCGCCGTAGTCAACTCATCCAAAGCGAGGTTTGCCATAGGCATCGGCACATTCAGCTCACGGCCAAGGGCAGTGGCGAGCGATACGTCCTTGTGGGCCAGGCGCAGGGCAAAGTCCGGTGGATCGTACACTCCGGGCAGAAAATGGTTGACCAACGTGTCGAAGGTGCGGGTCCGCCCAAGCGCCCCCTGTCGTACGGCCTCCCAGAGCGCTAACGGCTCCACCCCGGCTTTAACACCCAGCGTGAACGCTTCCGATAGTGCGCGATTGAGCATGTAGCCTACACAGTTATGGACGAGCTTGGCCACGCTCGCCGCGCCGATCGGACCGACATAGCGCGCCTGGTCACCGATGGCATCGAGCAACGGCTTGTAGCGTTCGAAAATGCGCTCTTCGCCGCCTACCCAGATGGCCAGCTTGCCGGTCGCGGCTCCACGCGGGCCGCCGCTGACCGGTGCGTCCAGCATGTGGGCTTGCCGCTCGGCGAACGCTGCATGAAGGCGGCGTACGACGGCCGGTGAGTTGGTCGATAAGTCGAAATACGCTCCGTCAGGACGTATACCAGCAAGAAGACCATCTTCACCGCATGTGACTGCCTCCACTTCGGCCGGACCAGGCAGTGAGGTCAACACCACCTCTGCCGCCTCAGCGACCTGCCGGGGTGTGTCGGCCCAGACCGCACCTGCGGCCAGATGAGGGGCGGTAGCATCGCGCCGCGTATCGTGCACCACCAGGTGATACCCTGCCTTCTGCAGATTCGCGGCCATCTTGCCACCCATGGTCCCGAGCCCGACGAAACCCACCTGCATGTTCGCCTCCATAGCGTGCTCCAACCCGGTTCTGTGGTATCCGCGCTAGTCCTGCTCTTCGAAGACGTTTTTTGCCAAGCCTGCCGCCGACATGGCTGTCGGCCATCCCGAGTAAAAAGCCAGGTGCGTGATCAGTTCACTGATCTCGTCCTTGGTCACGCCGTTGCTCAGGGCACGATCGAGGTGCACGCGGAGCTGCTCAGGGCGGTAGAGGGCCACCAGGGCCGCGACCGTGATCAGGCTGCGGTCGCGTTTGGAGAGTCCGGGACGTTCCCAGACATCACCAAAGAGCACGTTTTCTGTGAGATCGATGAGCTTCGGCACGACAGGCCGCAGTTTTTCCCGAGCTGCTGTCGACGATGTTGTAGCCATTGATTCCTCCTTGTCATGAATGGCTACTCGTAGTCGTTCGACGGGCGCCTGTCAAGCCGCAGAATCGGCCAGGGTGCATAACAAAATCCCGGATTCCCGCCGGAGCCTGTCCTGAGTCCTTCGACACACTCAGGATAAACTCCGTCGAAGGGCGGGAATGACGGGCAGGTTGAAATACTCGGTACAGAAGTGTTTTTGATGGTCTTGCTGTTTCTCTCTGCCCATAAGCCAAGCAATCGTTATGCCCCCGTGACACGGTTTCCGTTTGACAGATTGTCCACAACTTGCTTAGATCTTGACCCTCTACGCTACATTCTTTTTCGCCTGTCTGGGGGAAAGAGAGAACAGATCGAGCCAGGGAGGTTTTATGGAGCAACCGTTTGATCCGATTCTCGTCGAAGTGATCAGAAACCAGATTGCGGCGATTACCGAGGAGATGACGCTCACCGTCTACCGGACCGGTCGCTCGGGCATGTGCAAAGTCGGGGATTTCGCGACCGCCGTCTGCGATCGCCAGGGCCGTCTCGTCGGCGAGGGCGGCTCCCCGTATCAAATGTGTGTCTTTATCGACACTATGGAAAATGTGCTGGCCAAGCACGGGAGCTCGCTCAACCCTGGCGACATCATCCTTGCGAACGATCCATACTGCGGCATTTCCCATATGCCGGATATCACGCTGATTGCGCCCGCCTTTTGGCAAGACCAACTCGCGGGCTTTCTCATTTCCTATTCGCACCACACCGATATCGGTGGCCGCTTCGCCGGGGGAATTTCCAGCCTCTGCCAGTCCAGCTTTGAGGAGGGCGTCCGCATTCCGATGCTGAAGCTGTACGACGCCGGCAGACGGAACGACGCGCTGCTCGAGCTGATCGTGGCCAACGTGCGTACACCTGAGGAGTGGGTAGGTGACGTCGATGCGAAGGTAGCCAGTTGCTGGAAAGGCCAGGAGCAGCTCAAGAAGCTGCTCGACAAGTACGGCATGGAGCAATTCAACGCCACCTGTGACTACCTCGTGGATTACGCGGAGCGTGTGACGAGGGCAGCCATTCGGCAAATCCCTTCGGGCGAGTACCAGGAAGAGATGCTGTTTGAGGATGAGAATGAAGTGACAGGCGGTCCTGTACCGCTGAAAATGGTCATTCGGATCGAGGGCGATCACGCCACAGTCGATTTGTCGGCCAGCCCGCCACAGGTCAATGCGTCGATCAACGCGCCGCTGGTCTCGACCAAATCCGTGACCCGGGCCCCGTTCAAAGCGATCTTGCCGGGCGACGCGATTACTAATATCGGCTTCGCCCGTGCGATCGATATCATTGTGCCGCCCGGGACGTTGCTGAATCCCCGCTACCCTGCCGCGGTGGGTGGTCGCGCCTCGCTGATGATGACGTTAAGCAACATGGTGTATCGGGCCATCGCCAAGGCCCTGCCAGGAAGACTTGGCGGGGTCGGAGAGGGCGCCGACATGCTCCATTTCAATAGCCACAGCGAGGGCAGATACGTATCCTTTATGGACGTGTTCTTCGGCGGCTGGGGTGGACGGCCCCACGTGGATGGCATCGATGGGGCATCACCAATGGTAATGGGGGGCGGTTATGGGTCAATGCCGGCGGAACTGCTGGAACGCGAGTATCCGGTGGTCATCGAGGGCTTCGGCTTCGTGCCTGACACCGAAGGAGCGGGCCGACACCGCGGATCAGTATCGGTCTATCGGGAGTGGCGCTTTCGGCAGCCGGCCGAGGTGTTGCTGCGTACGGTTGGTCTGCGCGGCGCTGAGGGCCTGGCCGGAGGCGGACGCGGCGGCGACGCGGTGAACATTCACAGATCAGGTGAGCGTGAAACCGTCCTGACCCCTCAGGCCCATGTGCATCTCCAGGTGCAGCCGGGCGATCGGGTCTACCACAAAGTCCATGGTTCCGGCGGGTATGGCGATCCCTACGAGCGTGATCCCGAATTGGTCATAGTCGATGTGGTAGAAGGCAAAATCTCGGTAGAAAGAGCGCGCGAGGTCTACGGAGTCGTGATCGAGCCGGAGCAATTGACGCTCGACCGCGAAGGGACGCTCGCTTTAAGGTATAGGCTGAAGACCATCCTGGCCGCAGCGGCGGATTAGTCACTGGCAGTTAGATGACAAGAACAACTAGCTGTCTGAAAGAAAGGATCTGCAAGAGGCGAAGGCACTATTGAAAGAGCTGTCGTCACTATAGGAAATTTATGAACTGGCGTGTGTATCTGGTCAAGGCCAGGAATAACTTGCGCACTGCGCAGGGTGCGTATGACCAAGGAGATTTTGACTCCTGCGCCAGCCGCGCTTATTTTGCGGTCTTCCAGGTCGAGGTTGCCGCTCTCATCAAGTTGACAGACTTTCGCCAAGACCGTTGGGGACATGATCGTGTGCAAGAGGAATTCAACCGTAGACTAATTCGTGCTCGCAAGCTGTTCCCAGCTTCTCTGCGCTTCATTCACAACGACCTCATTGGTAGGAGGCATATCGCGGACTATAAAGATCAACACCTCAGCGCACGGACAGCTCAGCGTTGTCTGAAGCACGCGACTGAGATGATTACTACTATAGCCGGAGTATTGGAAGAGCCATGAGAACACAAATCACCCTCGCTGCAGACGCAAAGACGCTTGATGCCCTTGCTAGATTCTTAGGGGAGTTCGAAAAGCTCAGCCCTGAGCCCGTTGTTCCACCAAAAGCCATTCGCGGCGAGGACAATGTAGTCTATGTGGAGGCGGGGTATAAGACAGAAGAAGATACCTTTCTGGTGGGGGACCGGATGGCTGAGGTCGGTGCTGATATCGTGGAGGAAACGGGGGTACTGGTCGCTCTTGCCCCGTTTGTAGTTGAGGAAACCGGGCAATCTTAAAAAAGCTGTAAGGGGATGGGCACTGTTGGCCCTGTTGTTCTCCAGAATGCTGACCACAAGAGATCCTTGCCCTCGTGCAAAGTTGGAAGGCGAAAACGGTAGTCATAGGGAGATGGACCATGCAGTGCCCCCAGTGCCAGCATGAAAATAGTGCAGCGGCGAAGTTCTGCGAGGAGTGCGGAACCAGGTTAGTCCGGACTTGCCTTGGCTGTGGTCGTGAGGTGAGCCCGAGGGCCAAGTTTTGCCCTGAATGTGGCATGCCCCTGACGGGAAAGGAAACGGAGAAACGGAGAATCGGGAAATCGGAGAAAGACAATACGACAGTTGCTGGTGGTCAGTTGTCAGTTGCCAGTCCCCGGCCCCTAGCCCCTAGCACCCGGCACTCAGACGCTCTACGCTCCACACCCCACGCTCCACAAGCAGCCGAAGGCGAGCGGCGACAGTTGACTGTGATGTTCTGTGATCTGGTGGGCTCTACCGCACTCTCGGCGCAGCTCGATCCGGAAGAGTTGCGGGACATTGTCCGTGCCTACCAGCAGACCAGTGCCGCAGTCATTGAACGGTTTGACGGCCATATCGCGCAATATCTGGGGGACGGCCTGCTTGTGTACTTTGGTCACCCGACGGCACACGAAGATGATGCGGCGCGGGCCGTGCGTGCGGGGTTAGAGATTATTACTGCCTTGCAACATTCCTCGCACGTTAGGCACGAGGTTCCCTCTCCCCCGGTGGAGCAGGCTTCCAGCCTGCACGCAGCCAGGATGGCTGCACCACCAGAGGGACAGGCTGAGGGGGCCAAGGTCAGTACTATGGCCGCACTTACCCCTCATCCTAACCCTCCCCCGCAAGGGAAGAAGGAACTGCGGAGACTGCAAGCCCGCATCGGCATTCACACTGGCCCAGTCGTGATCGGTGAAATGGGCGGTGGCGGCCGGCATGAACAGTTGGCCTTAGGCGAGACGCCCAACATTGCGGCGCGCATTCAGGGGCAAGCTGATCCCAATACCGTAGTCATCAGCACAACCACCTATCGTCTGGTGGAAGGCTTGTTTGAGTGTGAAGACCGTGGGCAGCCCACACTCAAAGGAGTATCGACTCCGCTGACGCTCTATCGCGTGCTCAAAGAGGGAGAGGCTCAAAGCCGGTTTCAGGTCGTTGTGCGCAAAGGGCTCACTCCGCTTGTGGGGCGCGAACATGAGTTTGGGCTGTTATGTGAGCGTTGGGAACGGGTACGAGACGGGGAAGGGCAGGTCGTGCTGCTCAGCGGCGAGCCGGGTATTGGCAAATCGCGGCTGGCGGAAGCGCTCAAGGACTCTCTCAAGCACGAGGGGGTCAGCTGCCTGGAATTACGCTGTTCGCCGTATCACCAAAACAGTGCACTCTATCCGGTGCTTGAGCATTTGCAGCGAGTCTTGCAGTTTCAGCAAACCGATTCCTCTGAGCAAAAGCTGGAGAAGCTGGAGCAGATGCTGTCGCGCTCTCGTCTCGACCTGCAAGAGACAGTGCCGTTGTTGGCCTCCTTGTTGTCGCTTCCCGCTCCACGCTACACACTCCCCGCTTTCAGTCCGCAGAAACAGAAAGAGAAGACCCACGAAGCGCTTGTCACCTGGCTCTGTGCTGAGGCGAAGCAGCAGGCCGTGACGTATGCGTGGGAGGATGTGCATTGGGCCGATCCGTCTACTCTCGAATTGCTCGCGCTCTTTCTGGAGCAAGTGCCCATGACACGAGTGCTGGCCGTACTGACATTTCGGCCTGAGTTTACGCCGCCGTGGGGTTCCCATTCCTATCTCAGCCAGATTCTCCTCAGTCGGCTGAGCCGAGCACAAGTGGGACTGATGGTGGAGAAGGTCGCCGGCGGCAAGACGCTGCCCGCCGAGGTCGTGCACCAGATCGTGAGTAAGACCGATGGGGTGCCGTTGTTCATTGAAGAGCTGACGAAGACAGTCTTGGAGTCTATTGGGTCCATTGGGTCTATTGAGTCCATTGGGTCTCTTGAGTCCATAGAGTCTGCTGGGTCTGGAGGAAGACTTGGCCGCTCAGTTATATCGTTGGGAATTCCTGCCACTTTGCAGGACGCTCTGATGGCCCGGCTGGATCGGCTTGG
>CAZCWX010000570.1:0-6215 GCA_964502465.1 uncultured Enterobacteriaceae bacterium
ACAGTCAAGAGACTGCCAAACCGCTTGATAGTTTCCACATAGGCTACCAACACCTCCCGGTAGGCAAAGAATTCACATAACACTGCACCGCCGACCACGAAAGCAGCCAAAACGAGCAGAAAGAGAGTACGAAGAGAAAACGGTACTTTTCCCTGAGCCTCTTCGGCACGACTGATCTTCCACCAGAGACCAAGAAGAAGGACTCCTCCTCCAGCAATCCAACATGCCAAGAGGGCTTCTGAACCATGAGCGATAGCAATCTTGCTCAGAGGGCCAGCAACACCCCAGAGAACTGCGACGAGCAGCATTCGCCAACTCCCCGGCTCAGCAAAAGGAGCCCACAGTAAAGCGTGAAGCCGTACCTGCCCTTCCACCTGTAGCGCTACAGCGCCACCTGCTACCAGCACGATACCAATCACTCCAACCCACTGAGGAACTTCATGTAACAACACCAACGCGACGACAGCAGACACCACTGGGGTGAAACTCAAGTATGGAATTGTCAGGGAGAAAGGAGAGAGGATTACTGCCTGTATGTAAAGGACCGAAGCAAGGGCTTGCAGGCCTGCAAGCAGGGTTGCGACCATCACAAAAGTGCCATCCCACATACCGGGTCCAGTGATCAACAAGGTGCCGACATAGACCGGAAGAGCGCCCCCAAGAAGAGCCATTGCGATCAACGGTGCAGCGAGCTGCTCTCCTAAGAGTTTGCGAAGCACATCGAGAGCGACGTACAACAATGAGGAGAGACTGGCAAACAGGAGACCCATGAAAAAGGATGAAAAGGATCAGAGAGTGCTTTACGAACGTACGCGTTCTTGTTCCAGAATTGCCCGTTCCTCGGCGTTCATTTTTTCGTGAATCCGCGAGCCTTTCCCCAGATGTCGTACACTCTGTGTTCCACCTTCGGAAAAGTACTCTTCATAGGGTTGAGCGGGGATATACGAATCCGGCTTCTGGTCAGTGATGGTACCCCCGAGCAGTTGCTCAACCAGGTCCACATCGTACATGCGGATCGCGTCATAGTCAGTCAGGAGCGCACAGACTTCCACACAGATGTAACAACCAATACACTCCTGAAAACGGTCTTGCACCGGCTGTACGCCACGTCCAGGTAAGGTATTCGGTGCCAGATATTCGATACACTGAACCGGACAGAACTCCGGACATTTGCCGCAAGGGAAACAAAGATTGACATCCATAAATGCAACTTCCCGCGGCCGTTTTTTCTTCTCGCCAATTTCCTCTGGCACGTCCGGGACGCGGTCTTCCTTGAGGCGACGCTTGATGATGTCGATAGCAGCCATGTGATTCTTGCTCCTCTCTCGTGGACGTGAGTCTGCGCTTTCGTTTGCGTAAAAATTTTACTGCCGGTAGCAGCGTCAACACCTGAGGCCGTTGACTCCACACAGCAAAAGGCTCGGGGGCTGGCTCTCCATTCCATGCCACGATGCGATGAAAAATTGCTTCTCTCAGGTGCCGCAGTCTGCCCATTCCCGTGAGCTTGCAGGAGCCCTTGCGCAACTGGTCGGGAAACGCCTTTTGTGCACGACAAATGCTCAGTAGCGAAACACTGCAGCTAACCTCGCGTGATCAGGGACCTCAGGCAGTGGAACCGCATACACAGTCCCGCCGTTCAAAAACGTTTGCATGGCAGCAAAATCGAGCAAATCTTCGTCCCCCGGCTCCACCGCCTCATGGACGTGGACCGTGTTGTCAGCCGCGTCAAATGTGCCCCATTGTTGTATCCCTACTGCGACAAATAAGCATTCTACCCGACCATGGTACGCCGCGGGGACAATCTCTTCGAGTGTGTCACTTGCTCGCTTCGTACCAGCCAGTTGTCGATACTGTGCAACGGCATCCGCTTGAGCCTTTTGCAACAGCGGCTGCACGATGGCCCAGGCCTGTTGGTGCAAGTCCTGGGCAGGGAGCGTGTCCGGATTCCCGGTGATCCCCTCGCTCACCAGGTGTGTATAGGTATTGGCCTCTCGGTAAATCGGGAGGAGATATTCGACTCCGGCCAAGATAAGCGGTGCGCGTTCGTCCTGGAGCACGGTCTGCAACCCTTTATTAACCTGGTGAAAATAGCGCAGAATACGATCTTTGGCGTCATCGACGCCAACCCCGTGTCCATGAAACATTGCAGCACGTTGCCCCTGACCACTTGGCGTGCCCGTGTGAAATTGGAGTTGCTTTTCCGGGTCGTCGTACTTCAGCGCCTCGGCCAAACTTGTCGGGACGTTTTCTAGATTGGCCTCGTCAACGTGATGCTGCGAGCATTCCAGCAGTCGCACCTTATTCTGACTCAGAGCCAGGACGAAGAACCGCTGTCCACTCTGGATCAAGGGCAGCAATGGCTTAACGTGGAAACGGTCGGTGACAACTTCGAGTTCGGCAAACTGCAGCGGCAGACGGTAAGAGTGAAACTCTGTTGGGGAGAGAAAGAGCACCAATCCGTCGCTCTGGTGACGCCAAAACATCTCATCCTGGAGAAGCTCCTGGGCTGGCGCCAACAGACTGCGCGCTTCAACGGCACGGAGACCACTGGCCAGCAACCGCTCTTCAGCGTTCCGCAGAAGATTCTTGAGCCGAATCGGATCTTGTTGAATATCCCGCCCGGCCCGATGAGTCGGGAGATACAGGGACACACACCACTCACCTCGCTTTTCTAACAATGTCTTGAGCTCTGTTCTCGATAGAACATCCATACGATAAACCCCTTTCCTCAAATGGCCGACCACTTCTCATTTTTCGTCTTTTCTTGCGCTCTTCTTTTCACTAACTCAGCGAAGCGGAAGGCAGACGCTCACCGGGGCAAAGCCTGCTCATTGGTTATGCCTTCTTACTTCTTCTGCTCTTCTGACTAGACAGCGAGTCAAGCTGTCTGTGTCCATCAGGTGCGGTTCGACAGAACAGGAATGTATTGTCAACATAAACCCTCCCTTTCGCTGTCGAAGAGAAATGTCAGTGTGTTGTTCTCTTCAGTTGTGTTTCATCATAACCTTGTTGCGACTCTGAAAGATCAACGCCGTACTCAATGCTGAATCACGTGAAATACGCTGTCAAGCAATTTCCTCTCGTGGGCCGTCCGAGCCAGCCGGATACTCACGAAGCGGAACCCGGCCCTGCGCCCACGCGTCGAGAATCGGCCCGACAATCCGCCACAACTCCTCTGCCTCGTCGTCGCGAATAAAGAGCGTGGGGTCGCCATTGAAGACATCGAGCAGCAGGCGCCCATAGGCGGTCACTTCCTCAGGTGCAAGTGCAGCATCTAATGCTATGGATTCCAGCGCAAAGGGATCGCCCTGGCCATTGATATTCACGCCCAAGGCGACGCGATCAGGGTCCAGCGTTAACCGCAACACATTGGGCGAGGGCTCTGCACCAAGTCTAAAGGGCAGGTAGGGAACTGACTTGAAATGGATAGCGATTTCCTTGCGATCTCGAGCGAGGGCCTTTCCTGAACGGAGGATGAGCGGCACCCCTGCCCAGCGCCAGTTATTGATATGCAACGTTACCTGAGCAAAGGTCTCGGTTCCACGTGTCGGGTCCACGCCCTCCTCGTCTACATATGCGGGCAGCTCTTGGTCACCGATGCGTCCAGCACTGTAGCGACCACGGACAGTGCGCTGCACGACCTCCTCTGGCGCCAACCTGTGGACAGCACGCAACACCTCGACTTTCCGGTTGCGGAAGTCATGCGCATCCAGCGAGAACGGCGGCTCCATTCCGATCAGGCAGAGCAGTTGGAGGAGGTGATTTTGGATCATGTCGCGCAGCGCCCCGGCTGAATCGTAATAGGTCGCCCGCCCTTCCAGAGCAAGAGTTTCATCCCAGATGATTTCGACGCGTGCTACATGCTGGCAATTCCACACCGGTTCAAACAGGCGATTGGCGAAACGAAGGCCAAGAATGTTTAACACAGTCTGCTTGCCGAGGAAATGATCAACACGAAAGACGGCATGTTCTGGAAACGCGTCGTGGACCAGACGGTTGAGCGCTTGCGCAGAAGTCAGGTTCTCACCAAAAGGCTTCTCGATCACGACCCGACTCTCCTGAGGAAGGTCAGTCCCGGCAAGTGAGACAATCGCTGGAGCAAAAACCGCTGGAGGCAAGGCGAGATAGGCCACAATAGGTTCTTCCATCTGGCCAATAGCGGTCGCCATTTCGTTCTGATTGGTGATGTCAGCCCGGTGGTACTCGAGCGCAGAGGTAACAGCATCACGGGAAGACTGAGCAATATGGGCGGCATGGCGTTCCAGCTTCTCTGCGATATGGCGACGGAAGGTCTCAGTATCCCATTCGTCACGCGCTACTCCCAAGATACGGATCTCTTGTGGGAGTTCCTTGGCTTCGTGAAGTCGGGCAAGAGCCGGTACTAAATAGCGTGAGGTCAGGTCGCCGGAAGCACCCAAAATGACAAGACGGCGAGTCATGAGCGCTCCTTCTTGGTTAAGCGAGCAAGGTTCATCCCGCTAGAGATCAGCCCAACGTGGCTGAAGGCCTGTGGATAGTTTCCCAGGAAGGTACCACTGCTGGGGTCAATTTGCTCCGGTAATAACCCTAAGGGATTGGCCCGGGCACACAACGAGTCGTAGAGTTCCATCGCTTCATCAAGCCGACCTTGCTTCGCCCAATTATCCACCAACCAAAAGCTGCAGAGCAGGAAGGCCCCTTCATGTCCTGGTAACCCGTCGGGTGACTCGTTAGGAAGATAGCGGTACAATAACCCCTTACCCGCGCCCAGCCGTGCTGCAATGGCTGCGGTGGTCGCCACCATACGGGGATGATCAGCCGCAATGACTCGCCGAAGCGGTAAGGACAGCAGGCTCGCATCAAGTCCACCACCTCCCAGGTGCTCGGTGAGGGCAGCGATATGAGGATCCCACGCCTCTTCGAGGATGGCCTGTTTGATCCGTGCTGCCGCAGCTTTCCAGCCCTCGACATCTCCTGGTAGACCAAAACGTTCCGCGAGACGTGCTCCGCGATCGAGTGCGACCTGGCAGAGTGCGGCCGAATAGGTAAACACTCGCCCCGAGGTCCGCACTTCCCAAATGCCGTGGTCAGGTTGATACCATTCCTCGCCTGCCGCCTCGATAAGTACCCGCAGTCTTTGCCATAATGCTTGGTCGATTTTGTCACCCCGCACCGCCCATTGGTAGGCACAGTCAAGAATCTCACCATAGACATCGTGTTGACGTTGGTCAGCGGCGGCGTTCCCCCATCGTACTGGTCGAGAGTGACGATAGCCTGCTAACTCAGGATCTTCTCGCTCAGGCGGTGGCTGGTTGCCGTCCAGATCGTACAGAACTCTCGGGCGTCGCTCGCGTTCGACCGCATCGAGCACCCATCCTAAAAAGCCCGCAGCTTCCTGAGTGAGACCGATGCGACGCAGGGCATAGACGGAGAACGCCGCATCGCGGATCCAGGCATAGCGGTAGTCCCAGTTGCGCGGGCCGCCGATCGCCTCAGGCAATGACGACGTAGGTGCCGCTACAATAGCGCCATTTTCAAAGTGATCGAGCAGTTTCAGGGTGAGAGCTGAACGGCGGACGAGGGGTTCCTGCGGACCGTCGTAGTCGAAGCAGTGGCTCCAGCGGCGCCACCTCTCGAGGGTTGTCTGCAGCGATTCGTCCGGCGCAATGGGGCGATAGCGATGAGTCCCTTTCCCCCACCGCAAGAGGAGAGACAGATGCTCTTCCGCCTTGAGATCACAAGAAGTCCGCAAGCCGCTGAGCGGCACAGAGGACGACAGTTGCAGATCTAGCTTAGGGTGGAAGGAGCAGCGCAGGCGCAACCCGTCGCTTCTCGGTTCAACACGTGCCCCACCGCGCGGCTCGATCACGATGTGCAAGCGCACCTGTCCTTGCAATACCTTCACCAGACGGAGCAGTTCACCACGTCCAGCTGGAGTATCTTCAGTGAGATCGGCGCCGGCATGAAAGAGCAGTGCATCGGTTAACTGGATGATCCCTGAGGGGCTGCGCATTTCCGTCACCAATACCCCGGTATCAGCTTCATAGCACTGTTTCGATTCAACCAGATCCTCAGGTGCCACGGTAAAGGTACCACCTCGGGCAGTATCAAGGATATGGCAAAACAAAGGAAGAGAGTCGAAGCGTGGCACACACAGCCACGCGATGGCACCATCACGCCCAACCAGAGCGGCAGTCGTGCCATCGCCGATCAGACCATAATCCTCAAGCGGCAGA
>CAZCWX010000571.1:0-4629 GCA_964502465.1 uncultured Enterobacteriaceae bacterium
GGATAAGAATTTCGATGATCTCTTGTTTGCTCAGACCCATGTTGAGCCCATTGGCAATGTGTCCCTTTAACTGCGGGAGGCGTTGCATAGTCATGAGCGAGGCAATGGTAATGGCGCTGCGCATCTTCGGTTCGAGACCTGGGCGGGTCCAGACGCGCCCAAAGAGCACTTCGTTAATCATCTCTTCCAGGTCAGGAGCGAGTTCCCCCAACGCAGTTGCAGCGCCGCTCGCGCGTTTCCCCAATAGTTTTTTGCGCAGTTCGAGTCCTTTTTCAAGATCAGCTTTGTTCGCCATAATGATTTCCTCCTTATTTTGATGTTCCATTCCCTGACATACGCGTTTCTCTTTCAGCGAGTGTCTCTCTGTGACACAACTTATTCGGCCCTTGATCCGGCCTGGTATTGTTCGTCGCTGACCTTTTCCATCCAGTCGACGGACTTGCCGTCGAGCTGTTCCACAATGGCGATGTGCGTCATGGCCGTGGTGGCCGTGGCACCGTGCCAGTGTTTCTGACCCGGCGGGATCCACACAACATCCCCCGGCCGAATTTTCTCGATCGGGCCTCCCCAGCTCTGTACCAGGCCGCAGCCAGCCGTCACGATCAAGGTCTGGCCCAGTGGGTGGGTGTGCCATGCGGTCCGCGCGCCGGGCTCGAACGTGACACTGACGCCGCGCGCACGTGCCGGAGCGGGTGGTTGGAACAGAGGGTCAGTGCGGACCGTGCCGGTAAAATACTCGGCCGGTCCTTTGCCGGAAGGCTGCGAGCCGCTTCGCGTGATGGTGAGTGTCTGCGAACCCTCACGTGAAGAGACCGAGGGAGCGTCCGAGCCCGGGGCGGCTCTTACCTGGTTTGCATGGGCGTACGCCGAAGCGAGCAGAGAAAGTGACATGACTATCACAGCGATCAGTTTCATTTCCGTCCTTTCGATTCAGTGATTAATGGTTGGAAGCCTCCCACGGCAAACTGGTGCTGTCGTAGGAATTGAGATGACAACGCTTTACGTGTTCGTCAGACGGTGCCATTCTTCTTTTGCTGCTCAGCGACCGGTAAGTTGCTCCAGGTGTTCGGGGTACCGTTCCCCGTGCACTGTGATCTTTGCGGTGGCTGTATAACAGCCTCAAACGTATTGCTCTCGTCCAGTCCCCCGTTCCCCGTGCACCGTGATCTTTGCGGTGGCTGTATCGATCTCACGGAGGTCGTCGGCCGTCAGTGCGATTGCCACTGCGCCGATGTTCTCCTCCAGGCGTGCAGGTTTTGTGGTCCCCGGGATTGGTACAATCCACGGCTTCTGGGCCAGCAGCCATGCCAGCGCGATCTGCGCCGGTGTCGCCTGCTTCCGTGCTGCGATCGTGCCAAGCAAATCAACCAACGCCTGATTCGCTTTTCGCGCCTCTGGCGTAAAGCGCGGGAACCAGGACCGAACGTCGGAGGTGTCGAAGGCCATGGCGGCATCAATCTTCCCCGTGAGGAAGCCCTGCCCGAGAGGGCTCCAGGGAACGAAGCCGATCCCGAGCTCTTCGAGGGTCGGTAGCACTTCCGCTTCCGGATCTCGCGCCCAAAGGGAGTATTCGCTCTGGACGGCAGTGACCGGCTGTACCGCGTGCGCCCGACGGATCGTCTGCGCACCTGCCTCGCAAAGGCCGAAGTGCTTGACCTTGCCTTCCACGATCAGGTCCTTCATCGCCCCCGCCACCTCTCCGATGGGCACGTCCGGGTCCACACGGTGTTGATAGAACAGATCGATGGCCTCGACCTTGAGTCGCTTGAGCGAGGCCTCGGCGACCTGCTTGATGTGTTCAGGCCGACTATCCAGGCCCAGCCGCTCCCCCTTGGGACCAAATTTGAACCCGAACTTCGTCGCTATCACCACTCGATCGCGGAAGGGAGCAAGCGCTTCGCCCACGAGTTCCTCGTTCGTGAATGGACCATAGGTCTCAGCCGTATCGAAGAAGGTGATGCCGCGGTCAACGGCCGCCCGAATGAGGGCGATCATTTCCTGCCTGTCCCTGGGCGGACCGTAGTTGGCGCTCATGCCCATGCAGCCGAGCCCAAGGGCCGACACTTCTAAGTTGCTCTTGCCAAGTTTGCGTTTTTGCATTGTTCCTCCTACCACTGTTGCGGATCGAACCACGTCGTGAAGTATAGAGTGTCGGGCGGCCCAAAGCTTGCCTAAAACTACAAAGTTTATGCTTATTTCTATTGATGTGGCCCCGAAAGAAAGCCGAATGCCACCGCGCGGGTTGTCGTGTCGCCGCTGACGAAATGTCCTGGAAACAGGCTATATACTACGGGTTTTGGTATGGTTGACTAGCCTGAAAAGGCGCAACGGGAGGAAGTGCGCCACGAAGTTCATGCACTAATTTTTTGTGGAAATAGGGTCAGGCCTGCTGTTGGGCGTCGAACGCGGCTTTGAAGTCCCCTGTACGCAACGTCGCAACCACATTCAAATCAGCGTCCAGCATATCGAACAGGGCGTCCGTCTCGCCGCGCACGCCGTAGTACAACACACATCCATTAGGGCCACCGCCTTCATTATGGGCATCCCCTCCCGCACTGAAGGTATATCGGCCAACTGGGCGCACTTCTCTCACCCGGCCGTCGGGTTCATAAATAACGTGCTCACCTTCAATGACAAAGGTGTTGGTGGCGGCAAGATGCCGATGCAGCAGGACCTTTTCGTTGGGGTCGAATTTGATAATGAAATCGACGAGGTTCTTTTCCTCATCGACAAAGAAGACCGAGGCCACCATATGTTTGATGCCCCCGAGTTCACGCCACTGAATATTATGATCATCGAATCGGTAGGAGGTTATGGGGGATTCGACGGTTGCCATAGTGCACTCTCCTGACGTCTGGAACTTCATTGACGGAGTACATACTCACAGTCCACAACCTCTGCAATCCCTCCGCTTTCTATAACCTTGAGATGTTCGCTGCTCACAGTTGACAGGTCACTGTGACTTGGGTACTGATTCATAGGTCTAAATATTAGATTTGATAATATACAGGCAATCAGGAGGATCGACATGACAAATACGTTACCGACTGCACCGACGGCGACGGATGGAGCGGTCGAGCACTTTGACGCGATTGTGATCGGCGCCGGGGTGTCCGGCTTGTATCAACTGTACCGTCTCCGGGAGCTGGGGCTCTCGGTGCGGCTCTTCGATGACGCTGGCGGTGTGGGGGGCACCTGGTACTGGAACCGCTATCCGGGCTGCCGCTTCGATTCCGAGAGCGAGACCTATGGTTATTCGTGGTCCAAAGAACTGTTGCAGGAATGGGAGTGGAAGGAGCATTTCTCCGGCCAACCGGAGAATGAACGTTACCTGAATTACGTCGCGGACAAGTTTAATCTGCGCCCTAATATCCAACTCAATTCTCGAGTCACCGCCGCCATCTACGACGAGCAAGCGAATCGCTGGGAGATTCAGTTAGAGAGTGGCCAACGGGTGCGGGCACAGTTTCTCGTCATGGCCGTTGGTATCTTGACTGCCCGGTATACGCCCCCGTTCGAGGGGATCGACAGCTTCAAAGGGGAGTCGTATCACACCGCGCGCTGGCCGAAGGAGAAGGTCGACTTCACTGGTAAGCGCGTGGCGTGCATCGGCACCGGCGCCACCGCCGTGCAGCTTATCCCAATCGTTGCTAAAGAAGCAGGCCAGCTCACCGTCTTCCAGCGCACGGCCAATTACTGTGCGCCATTGAGGAATGGGCTGGTTTCTCCGGAGACCCAAGTCCAGTGGAAAGCCAACTATCCAGAGATTCATAAAAAGTGTCGTCAAACTGCGACTGGGTTTACGCACGACTTCGACCCGCGCAAGGCCATGTCGGTCTCGAAAGAAGAGCGACTCGCGCTGTACGAAGAGTTGTGGGCGCAACCTGGGTTCTCGAAATGGTTGGCGAATTTCCGCGACATTATGACCAACCGCGAGGCCAACGAGGATTTTGCCGAGTTTGTCCGCAACAAAATCCGCGCGCGGGTCAAAGACCCAGTAGTGGCGGAAAAACTGGTGCCCAAAGATCATCCCTTCGGCGCCAAACGCATTCCCCTGGAGACCGAGTATTACGAAGCGTACAACCGGGACAACGTCCTGTTAGTAGATCTCAAAGAAACCCCAATCGAGCGTATCACGCCGAAGGGCCTCAAGACGAGTGACCGGGAGTACGAGTTTGATGTCATCATCTATGCCACGGGATTTGATGCGTTCACCGGGGCGTTAACCCAGATCGATATTCGCGGCGCAGGTGGGCAGACGCTTAAGGACAAGTGGGCCGAGGGACCAAAGACCCACCTCGGGCTGCAGATCGCGGGCTTCCCCAATCTCTTCCTTGCTATCAGCACGGCGTTCGGCAACTACCCCGTGTGCGCGGAGATGATTGTGGAATGGATTACCGATTGCATTCGCTACGTGCGTGAGAAGGGATATGCACGCATCACCCCGACCCCGCAAGCAGAAGAGGCGTGGGTGGAGCATGCCGCTCAACTGGCGGAGGGTTCGCTCTTTGCTGCGGGGAATTCCTGGTTCGTTGGGGCCAATATCCCTGGGAAGAAAAGGGTCTTCCTCCTGTATGCCAACACCGTCCCAGCCTATCGGAAAAGGTGTGCGGAGGTAGCGGCGAAGGG
>CAZCWX010000572.1:0-3978 GCA_964502465.1 uncultured Enterobacteriaceae bacterium
ACGCTTCCCTTTTCGCAGAAAGCGTTTGCCGACTCGCTGAAGTTGCCGTACCCACTCCTCAGTGACCCGTCGATGAAGACCGCCAAGGCGTATGGCGTTGAGTACGGCTCCACAAGCTGTGTGTCTGCCACTCCGGGGTGCGATACGCAAAAGATAGACTATCCAGGTCTTGAGGGAAGGGTAGCCAAGCGATCGTTCTTCCTCGTGGATAAGGACGGAGTTGTCCGGGGGAAGTGGATCGGGGAGGATTTGACCGTCTTTTCCACTGAGATGTTTCTGAAGGCGGCACGGGAAATTGCGGGAAAACCGGCAGAGGACGCTGGTGAAAAGAAGACGTCAGGGATGTGAGAGGCTTACAGCGGTTTGCATTTGTATGAAGAGGTGATTCTTGGGTTCCCTCTCCCCTCGTGGGAGAGGGACAGGGTGAGGGGAAAAGGAGCGGTAACAAGTCTATTCATCCAAACGAAAAGTGCTGTAGTGCAAACTAGTGGTTCACTAAGAATCAAGTGCACCAGATTTGTTGGTGCGCAAAGCGCACCCTACCATAAGTCGGCGCGCAATGAACACCGCATTCCTCTCTGAGAACTCTACTCAAACTCAAGGCAGTCTCACCACGCCTGGAAGTGGGACCGGCGGCCGGCTGCTGCGACGGACGTTCATCATCGCTCTCGTCCTGGTGAGTGGCGGGCTACTCACCAGCGGTGCGGTCGAGCTCTTCTTCCGCTACCGCGAGAGTGTCGAGGGTATCTGGGCGTTACAACGGGAGATGGCGCAAGGGGCTGCCTTCAAGATCCAGCAGTTCGTACAGGACATCGAGAAGACGATGCGAGCGTCCACTCAAGCGCCGGATATCGCGACCACTGTGCTAACGGAAACCTACCGGCTCCCGCTCATTAAGCTGCTGAAAGTCGCTCCCGCAATCACCACGGCTACGGTGTTGGATGCCAATGGCCGCGAACAGGTTAAGGAGTCACGAGTGGAGATGGTCCGGCCGGAGGACTTGGGGAATCGCTCCTCGGACGAGGCCTTTATGCAGGCTCGTGGAGGCGCCTCATTTTTCGGCCCGGTGTATTTCGTGCGGCAATCCGAACCGTATATGCGTATTGCCGTTCCTATCCAGTGGTTCGCCAGTGAGGTGAAGGGTGTCCTGATCGCCGAGGTCAACCTCAAATACATCTGGGAAGTCATCTCGCAGATCAAAGTGGGCCAAACCGGGTACGCTTATGTCGTCTCCCGTGAGGGGGATCTCATCGCCCACCCAGACATCAGCGTGGTCCTGCAAAAGCGGAACCTCAAGAATCTTGGCCAGGTGCAGGCGGCGCTCGCCGGCGCGCCAGGTCCGTTTGCCGCTCAACCGAATCTGGCTGGCCAGCAAGTTTTCCCGGCCTATGCGGCTATTCCTGAACTTGGGTGGGCGGTGCTCGTCGAACGGCCCACCGCTGAGGCCTATGCGCCTCTATACGCTTCTATGCTGAGAACCTCTGTGCTCCTTCTGGTTGGCCTTGGCATGGCCGCCCTGGCCAGCTTTCTGATTGGCCGTCGAGTTATTCGTCCGGTAGAAGTGCTCCGACAAGGCGCTGCCCAAATCGGGGCTGGGACATTAAGCCACCGCATTGCTATCCACACTGGCGATGAACTGGAAGCCCTGGCTACAGAGTTCAACCAGATGGCTGCTCAGCTGCAGGAGTCCTACGCCGGCCTGGAACAGAAGGTTGAGAAGCGCACGCGCGAACTCGAGATCGCCAACAAACACAAATCCCAATTCCTCGCCAACATGAGTCATGAACTGCGCACCCCCCTCAATGGCATTCAGGGCTATACCGAACTCATTATGGACGGCATTTATGGCGAGGTACCGGAGAAGATCAAAGAGGTGATGGGGCGCATACAGCAAAGCGGCAATCGGCTCCTCGGCCTGATCAACGCCGTCCTCGATCTCTCGAAGATCGAGGCAGGACGGATTACACTCTCTCTGGTTGACTACTCGATGCAGGGAGTCGTACAGACTGTCTTCACGGCTGTGGAACCTCTGGCAGCGGAGAAACATCTCGCATTGAGGGTCACCGTGCCTCCCGACCTGCCGGTTGGCAAAGGTGACGAGCAACGGATCACCCAGGTGCTCACGAACCTCGTGGGGAATGCCATCAAGTTCACTGAGGTCGGCGAGGTCGGCGTGCAGGTGACCTTGGCCAACGGGACGTTCATGGTTGCGGTGTCCGACACGGGTACCGGAATCGGGGAAGCCGACCAGCAGAAAGTCTTTGAGGAGTTCCAACAGGCCGACAGTTCCAGCACTCGGAAGAAGGGTGGAACCGGCTTGGGTCTGACTATCGCCAAAAAAATTATCGAGATGCACGGCGGACGCATATGGGTGGAGTCGAGCTTAGGTACAGGCTCGACTTTCCAGTTCACGTTGCCCGTGCGCGTCGAGCAGCAAAGGGAGGCGACATGAGCAAGCGGATCCTGGTCGTTGAGGACGAAGAGGATAACCGGCGCATTGTGCGTGACCTGTTTACAAGTATCGGCTATGAGATCATCGAAGCGGTGACCGGAGAAGAAGGGGTGGCGGCGGCCGAAACACACGTCCCCAACCTGATCCTCATGGACATTCAACTTCCCGGCCTCGACGGATACGAGGCGACCCGCCTGATCAAGGCGAACCCCGCGCTCCGTCACATCCCAATCATTGTCGTAACCTCCTATGCGCTGAGCGGTGACGACGTCAAGGCGTTCGAGGCTGGCTGCGATGCCTATATCTCCAAGCCATTCAGCCCACGCGCGCTCCTGGCGAAGGTACGCGAGTATCTGCCGTAGACGGGAGCCAGACCTCGCAGTCTGTCAGACCTAGCCGTCTGTCAAATTGATATGGATGAAAGACTTTATCGTAGCCCGGATGAACTCCGGGGGACTCCCCATTCCGCCTCCTGGATTCCGCTGCGCTCCATCCAGGCTACTTCACCAGCTCTGTCAACGGCCCCCTCACCCTGTCCCTCTCCACACAAGGGGAGAGGGGACCCATAGCCTGAAGAGGAAAACATGAGAACGCCGCCATACATCCTCATCGTGGACGACGAACCTATAAACCTGGACATCCTCCAGACCCGCCTTGCTGTCCACGGCTATGAGATCCTCACCGCGACTAACGGCGAAGAGGCGCTGGCGATAGCCAGCGCCCAGCAACCGGACCTGATCCTGCTAGACATCATGATGCCCAAGATGGACGGGATCGACGTCTGCCGCCATCTCAAAGCCGACGCTTCCCTCCCCTTCATGCCGATCGTCATGGTCACGGCCAAGGCGGACTCGAAGGATGTCGTCGCCGGCTTAGAGGCGGGTGCCGATGAATACTTGACGAAGCCCGTGGACCAGGCTGCGCTGGTGGCTAGGGTCAAGTCGATGTTGCGGATCAAGGCGCTCCACGACACGGTTCAGGAGCAAGCCGCACGCCTTGAGGCGCAGTCGGAGCAGTTGGCAGAATGGAACCGGACGCTCGAACAACGGGTACAAGAGCAACTCGCCGAACTGGAGCGCTTCGGCCGGCTAAAGCGGTTTTTCTCCCCTCAGCTTGCCGAACTCGTGGTTTCCTCGGGGGGAGAGAAACTTCTGGAGAGCCACCGGCGAGAGATCACTGTCGTCTTCTGCGACCTGCGGGGGTTTACGGCTTTCTCTGAGACCGCCGAGCCTGAGGAAGTGATGGGAGTCCTACGAGAATATCACACCGCTCTGGGAACCCTGATCTTCCACTTCGAGGGGACGCTCGAGCGTTTTGCTGGCGATGGCATGATGATCTTCTTCAACGATCCCATCCCTTGCCCCGACCCTGCCGAGCGCGCCGTCCGCATGGCGGTCGAAATGCGTGCCCGAGTTGGCGAGCTGCAGGAAAAGTGGCGAAGGCGCGGCCACCGACTCGACTTCGGCGTCGGGATCTCGCTGGGCTATGCGACGCTCGGCAAGATCGGCTTTGAGGGGCGCTTCGAC
>CAZCWX010000573.1:0-21934 GCA_964502465.1 uncultured Enterobacteriaceae bacterium
CTTTTGAGATTCCTACAGTGGTCGGAGTCGAGCACGCAGAACTGGTACGGCAGGGAGACGCGGTCATCGTTGATGGCAACTCCGGTGTGGTCTATGTGAACCCTGGGGTGGAGGTCGTACGCGAGTATAGCAGGCTCGGTCGCGAGTACCGAACATTTAATCGTAATCTCGAGGGGATTCACGACCTGCCGGCAGAAACCCAAGACGGTGTCCGCGTATCGTTGTGTGCAAATGTTGGGTTGTTGGGAGACATGGCCCTTGCCCAACGCCACGGTGCTGAGGGTATAGGATTGTACCGAACCGAAGTCCCGTTTTTGACCTATCGAGATTTTCCAGGAGAGGATGAACAACTCGATTTATACAGTCGCGTGCTCGTCGAAATGGGAGGAAAGCCGGTCACGATCCGGACCTTGGATCTTGGTCCAGACAAGTATCCTCCATATTTACGGCTGCCTCAGGAAGATAATCCTTTTCTGGGTTGGCGCTCGATCCGCATTTCCTTGGAAATGGCTGATCTTTTTAAGGTACAGTTGCGGGCAATCCTACGGGCTGGTGCACACGGGCCGGTACGCGTGCTCTTTCCCATGATCTCCAGTGTCGAGGAGATCCTGCAAGTGAAAGATATCCTCGCTCAGGTGAAAGAGGAACTGCAACGAGAAGGCAAGGCGTTCGATCCATGGATGCCGGTTGGTGTGATGATCGAGGTGCCTGCGGCAGTGTGGTTAGCCGACCGGTTGGTGAAAGAGGTTGATTTCTTGAGCATCGGCACTAACGATCTCATTCAATACATCCTGGCTGTCGACCGGAATAATCGCAAAGTGGCACCCCTCTATGAGCCCCTTCACCCTGCGGTACTGACCGCGATTTCCCATGCAGTCCGAGCCGCCAAGCGTGCCGGGAAGCGGGTGAGTATGTGTGGAGAGATGGCCGCAGACCCACTCTGCACCCTGGTGTTATTAGGAATGGGACTTGATGAACTCAGCATGGAGCCGTTCTTTGTGCCAGTGATTAAACGGGTCATCCGCTCACTCTCGTATAGTGCCGCTCAGCGCCTCACTCAGGAAGTGCTGCAGCTAGAGACAGTGCAGGAAGTCAAGGGCCGCTTATTCAAGGAACTCAAGCAACTCGGGATGATCGAATTGGTTGAGATGTATCACTGAATTTTATTGACATTTGCCGGGCTGGCAGGTACAAGTCGGGCCGTTAGCAAGTAAGGAGAAACATGAAAAATCAGACCATAGGGGGCAAGGTGGCTGGAGCCTCACAAAAGAAAAAGAAGGGGTGGAGGGCGTGGCACGAAGCCCAAACACTCATCACGGCAAGCGCCTTAGTCTCTTCTGAGACGATTCTGCAGGACCGTATCGATGCCACTCTGCCGGTGACGCGGCGACCAAGCCGTGAAGCGATTCCCTGTCGCACGCTGCGCATCTATTTCATCAAACCTTCCAAGTACGATGAACAGGGCTATGTGCTGTACTTCTGGAAGGGAGTGTTACCAAACAATACGTTGACTGCTCTGGCTGCGCTCAATGAAGAGTATAACCGGTTGCGCGCCAATCAGAATGTATTTGTCGAGACTATCCTCTGGGATGAGATTGTCGACGGTCCAATTAACGTCGATACTATTCAGGCGATCAAAGAAAAAGCCCAGGAAGATGGTGTTGAGGTCATTGTTGGTCTGGCTGGTGTCCAGACCAATCAATATCCCCGTGGTCGGGATCTGGCTCTCCAATTTGTCGCTGCTGGTTTCCCAGTCCTCATGGGGGGCTTCCACGTCAGTGGATACCCGGACTCGTGTACCTTCTTGAATAGCTGTGGGGTCACCACTATTGTTGGAGAAGCAGAAAGCACCTGGCTAGAGTTGCTTGATGACTATCTGAGAGGAGAACTGAAACTGCACTATAGCGTGACCTCTGGGATTCGCGCCAAAACTGGGACTGGCGAAATTCTGGTGCCAGTCATCGACAGTGCCCAACTCCCTGCGCTCGACGACCGCTATTTAACCCGCTTTACCAATACCACGATGACCACGCTTGACACCTCGCGAGGCTGTCCATTTACCTGTTCATACTGCAGCGTCAAGAACGTCATGGGCAGGACGATGCGTGCGCGTGATCCTCAGTCTGCCGTTAATTGGATCCGCGATGCCGCTGATTATCATGGGATCGACACCCTTTTTCTGGTGGACGATGACTTCTTCCGCAGCCCACAGTGGGAACCACTACTCTTGGGAATGGCTGAACTACGGCGCCAAGGCCGCAACATCAATTTTATGATGCAGGTGGATATTGATGCCGGAGGGCACGCCGACCTCCGTCCAGGGGAAGCCGAAAGCAGCAAATACCACCGCAGTCGGCGATTCGTTGAGTTAGTCAAGGAAGCGGGCGGCTACTGTGCGTTTGTCGGATTCGAATCCTTTAATCCGCAAAATCTGGTGGCGGCGACAAAGTTCCAGAACACTGATCGTCGCGAACGTAACGTTGAACTGAATGAAGCAAAACGTCGTGTGTTGGAAAAGTATCGGCGAGTGGTCAATAACTGGCACCAGGCCGGTATCGCTGTACATTGTGGCTACATGATCGGTTTCCCCTTCGATACCCCTGACTCTGGCCGTCAGGCAGCGTTAGATCTTATTGAAGTTGGAGTCGATCTGGCGTCCTTCTTCATTGTGACGCCACTTCCAGGCACTGAAGATCATAGTAAAGCGGTCGAAGAAGGGATGATCAGCGATTGGGACTTTAACTGGTATGATTCTGACCACGTTGTCTCCCATCATCCCACCATGACGGCTGAAGAGATCTACCAGGCCTATCGCGATGCATACACGATTTTTTATTCACCAGGGCGGATTATCAAGAACACGCTGACTTTTTCTGGAGGACGGGGACTGAACTGGGAAGCGCGCGACAGCATGACCCGTGAATTCATCTACTGGGCACATAGCTATCGTCGTGGCCGTCACCCTATGCTCGGGGGCGTGTGGAAATTGCACGATCCTCAGACCAAGCGACAGGTCATTACTGACGAAGAAGCGCGAGCCCGTTACCTGGTAGACTGGCAAGGACAAAGACTGTCAGAGGCCACATCTCAAATACCTATTGTGACTATCGCGTAGGAGATCGCAGTAAGGTGTGTCGGCTTGGCTCTCCCATTTTTCTATCTCCATCCGCGCACCCGTGACCTGAGAGTTCAGGAGAGACAAATGACAGCGACTCTGTACACAACCGCCCTCTGGCTCGACCTGCAAGACGAGGACGACGAGTGGGAGGAAGACGAGGACTTAGAAGATGACGAGTGGGAGGAAGAGTAGCTTGAGGAGGGAACCCGTTTTTTTGATCTCCTCTTCCAAGGTGGGCTAATATAGAAATTACATCACAGAGAAGGAGGTTGGTACTATGACGAAGTCCGATATGGTAAAAAAACTGGCTGAGAATTGGGGAGGTATCTCCAATCGGCAGGCCGACGATAATCTCAATGTTCTGATCGAGTTCATCGGCAAAACTGTCAAGAAGGAGAAAGTCCTAAAAATCCCTAATCTCGGTACTTTTCGCTTGCGTCAAACGAAGGCGAGAACCGGCCGTAATCCGCAGACAGGTCAACCCATGAAGATTCCTGCCCGCAAAAAAGTCGGGTTCACTGCATCGAAAGCCCTCAAAGAAGCAATCCTCGGTCCTGCGAAGAAATAAGCGTCTGTAATAAAGGGCTAGGCAACAGGGCGGCTCTTTTCCCCCTAGCCCTTTTCAATCATGCTTTCCTGCTGAAGGGAGACCAATCACAATCATGCTCCCACCGCCATCTTTTGCTCGAATAAAGCCAATTCGTCTTCAAGAATACTAAAATAGCGAGCTTGGGGATGGTGAAAAACCAGGGCAGACACTGACGCCTCAGGCTCCATCATGAAACCTTCAGTGAGTTGTACGTTGATTGTTTCCGTAACCTGCAAGAGCTGGAAGAGCTTCGCTTGATCCTCCAAGCGAGGACAGGCCGGATAGCCGAAGCTGACCCGTATCCCGCGATATCGGGCCTTGAACCGCTCTCGCATGGTTAACTCAGGCGAATCAGGGAATCCCCACATCTCACGCAAACGCTGGTGGAGCAGTTCGGCAAACGCTTCTGCCCCTTCGATAGCGAGGGCCTGTAAGATGTGAGACTGCAGATATTGCCCCTCTTGTTTGTAGCGCTCAGCTAATTCGCGTACTCCAGATCCACATGTGACAGCGAACAGCGCGATATAGTCGAGTTTGCCAGAGCCACGCGGCACGACGAAATCGCTCAAGCATAAGCCCTCACCATGCGCTTGCCGTGGGAAATGAAAAGTCTCTATGATCTCTGTACCATTGGGATTGTACACGAAAAGAGAGTCCCCCGACGCCTGTGCGGGAAAGAACTTGTACACCGCTTGCGCCCGCAGGAACTGCTTCGCCAGGATTTCGTCCTCCATACCTCGGACCTGGCGGTAGAGATGCTCCGCCTTTTCGTCTCCTTGTTCGAGAAGAGCTTTCAGGTTGCCCTTGAGTCCTAAGTGTTTGCCGTAGAGCATAGTGGGATTCACATAGGCAAAGATCGCTTCTAGATCATAGTTCTCAATGGTGTGAGAGCGAAGGTCTGGTGGCAACGGAATAACCTGGTCGTGCGTGATTAAGGAAACCCGCTGTTCCGAAGATTCGTCCTGTTTGATCTCGATCGGCTTGCGTTCTTGCGCGACCAGGCGAGCACGCTCAGCCGCGACCTTCTCGACGAGTGCATCATGCTTTTCTGTGTCGACGATTTGGTTCGCCAGGTCGAGTCCGCGCATGGCGTCGTTTGCATAACACACCAGACCTTCATATTCAGGCGCAATCTTCGTAGCTGTGAAGCGTGCGGTTAGCGCAGCACCACCCACCAAGATCGGGCAGTTGACGCCGGCGTTCTTCAGGTCCTGTGCGGTGATGACCATTTGCTGAGCCGATTTCACTAACAGGCCGGAGAGGCCAATCATGTCTGGAGCATGCGTTCGGTGGGCTTCAATTAATGTTTCAGGTGGGACCTTAATGCCCAGGTTCACGACTCGATACCCATTGTTGCCGAGAATAATCTCGACCAGGTTCTTACCGATGTCGTGCACATCGCCCTTGACGGTAGCAAGGAGAACCGTTCCTTTCAAGGCATCCTCGGTTTTCTCCATGAACGGTTCGAGGTGTGCCACCGCGGCTTTCATAGCCTCAGCGCTCTGTAACACCTCAGCGACGATCAACTCGTTGTTATTAAAAAGCCGGCCGACCTCATCCATACCAGTCATCAAGGGGCCGTTAACAATGTCGAGTGGTCTGCGGGTCTGAAGCGCTTCGTTAAGATCGTCGATCAGTCCGTCTTTGGACCCTTCGATGATGTAGCGGGCAAGACGCTCATCCAGAGGGAGATCCTTGCGGGTACTCGTTGTCGCTTTGGTATTCTTCTGACGGAAATGGGCGGCGAAAGCGGCTACCGGATCCTCCCCACGCCAATAGATGAGATCTTCCGAAAGGCGTCGCTCCTCTTCGGGAATCGACGCGTAGCGTTCGAGTTTCTCGGTGTTGACGATCGCCATGTCCAGGCCAGCTTTGACACAATGGTAGAGGAACACTGAGTTCAATACTTCGCGCCCGGCTGGAGGCAAGCCAAAGGAAACGTTGCTGATACCGAGAATCGTTTTGCATTCTGGAAAAGTCTGCTTGATGAGGCGTATGCCTTCGATCGTTTCTTCACCCGCGCCGATATAATTCTGATCGCCGGTGCCGAGCGGAAACACCAGGGGATCGAAGATCAGATCTGCTGGGAGCAGACCATACTTCCTTGTGAGGAGTTCGTAGCTGCGTCTGGCGACTTCCACTTTGCGCTTGCGTGTGACCGCCATGCCCTGCACTGGATCTTCATCAATGCAACCAACGACGACCGCCGCACCATAGCGTTTGATAAGGGGAACGACCTTTTCGAAACGTTCTTCCCCGTCTTCTAGATTGATAGAATTGATGATCGCTTTCCCCTGCGAGCGTTCGAGCGCCGCCTCAATGACGCGTGCATCCGTGGAGTCGATCATCAACGGCACCTTGACCTTACGTACCAGGATCTCCAGAAACCTGGTCACGTCGGCCATTTCATCGCGATCTGGGTCTGCCAGGCAGACGTCGATCACTTGGGCACCGCTGCGTACCTGGCGGCGGCCAATCTCAGTGCCTTCTTCAAAGGCCCCAGCGATAATTAAATCCTTGAACTTGCGGGAGCCAATGATGTTGGTACGTTCACCAACCAAAACCGGTCGTTTGTCCTCATCGATTGTTAACGGTTCAAGTCCTGCCACGGTGCTCCGGCGTGGGGCTTGAATCAGTCGGGGTTTCTTCCCGACCAGCATCTGAGTCAGGAGACTCAGGTGGGCAGGGGTAGTGCCACAGCAGCCACCAATCATGTTCACCCAGCCCTGATCCACAAAGCGCTCCAGCTTGGTGGCAATCATTTCAGGGGTTTCATTGTAGTGCCCCTCTTCATCGGGTAAACCAGCGTTTGGCATACACAAGACCGGGAAGCGAGAAAGCTGGGCGAGGGTGCGAATATGATCGGTCATGAAGTCTGGGCCGGTAGCACAGTTCAGCCCGATGGCGAGAAGGTCATGGTGTGCAAGCGAAATATAGAGGGCTTCTACGCCTTGTCCAGCCAACATCGTGCCCATAGTCTCGATGGTTCCTGAGACGATTACCGGGACAGCCAAGTCGACCTTGCGGAATGCCTCTTCGATGCCAATAAGACCGGCTTTCACGTTCAGCGTGTCTTGAGCGGTCTCGAGGATGAGAAGATCGACACCACCCAGCAGAAGCCCCTCAGCTTGTTGGGCGTAGGCATCGCGCATTTGGGCAAAATTGATCCCACCGGTCACGGAGATGGTCTTCGTTGTTGGTCCCATTGAACCAGCGACAAAGCGTGGCTTGGCTGGTGTGGTATAGCGACTTGCCGCCTCTTTGGCGACTTGCGCCGCTACTCTATTCATCTCGACAGCTTTGTCTTGCAGGCCATATTCGGCCAGCACGATAGGGATACCGCCAAAGGTGTCGGTCTCGACGATATCGGCACCGGCCTGGAGAAACCCTTCATGGATGTTCGTGATCACGTGGGGAGCGGTAAGGACCAAGTATTCGTTGCACCCCTCGTAGTCCGGCCCGCCAAATGCGACTGCATCGAGATGCCGCTCCTGGATTGACGTGCCCATAGCACCGTCAAACAGCAAGATACGCTCACGCAAAAGCGCAAGCAGGTCTTTTGTTAAGGACGAAAGTGGAGGAAGAGGAATTGAACGTGACATATAAATAAGGATGATACCGGTCAGCTAGGCGAGAATAAAGACCGCTTGGCACTGCGTGCGCTTCTTTTTTGTGGTTATCGCAACGTCAGGTTTTTCCAGATTTGACCGCAACGTCAATGCTGTTGAAAAGCAAGTGATGAGGTTCTAGGGGTGAGCAAGAGCAAGGGGCGTCTATGTCTCAACTCAACTCTCGAGCTTAGAGGGTGCTGAAAAACTCCGCGTTCACTCTTCGACAAGCTCAGGGCGAACGGGGTAGATATTGAAAATTGTTGAGGATTTTCCGTTCGTGCTGAGCCCGTTGAAGCACGAAGATCGACTTCTTAGACACACTCTTACAGGAGAGGATGCAGGAATCTATTGATCATGGAGCGCGCCTTGGCTGGCTTATTGATCCTCTGGAAAAGCGAGTGCACTTGTATCGTCCAGGCCACCCTGTCGACATACTAGACAACCCCTCCTCGCTTATTGGCGATCCGGTCTTGCAGGGATTTGTGTTGCCGGTGCACGCACTGTGGTAGCGAGACGGCTCTTCCTTGTCTCAGGGCGACACGGAACACAGACAAACCGCTAGTCATTGCTATGCTCATCTTAATACCGATCATAGCTGCGGTCATAGTAAGGATCGGAGCGATACCGGTCTTTGCGCAGTGTTTCTAGTTCGCGACGCTGGCGTTCAATTTCACGGCGTTGCGCTTCAAGTTCATAATCATGGACACTCTGGCGTTGATCCTGGCCGTACATTTGATCTCCTACCAGTCCACCACCGAGCGCGCCGAGTGCCCCGCCAATCAATGCGCCTTTGGCGGTGGAATTGCGGCCGTCGATTTGGCTGCCAATAATCGCGCCAGCACCGGCGCCGAGTGCCCCCCCAGTCAAAACGCCTTTTTCACGTGTCGTCAGTGGTGCGGCACAGCCGCTCAACAGTATAGCGATCACACCGAATGTTCCGAGCAACTTTTTCACAGTACACTCCTTTCGTATTTCACAGAAAGTTAGAAAGACATTG
This sequence comes from uncultured Enterobacteriaceae bacterium, assembly GCA_964502465.1. Classification (GTDB taxonomy): domain Bacteria; phylum Desulfobacterota; class Binatia; order Bin18; family Bin18; genus CAZCWX01. The sequence goes on from CAZCWX010000573.1 coordinate 8,316, forward strand.
AGAGAAAGCGGTACGCTGTTTCCCACAAAGATCAATTCTCGATCACTACTTCTACCCGACGGTTCTTGGCGCGTCCGGCTGGGTGATCTGAGCCGTCAGCATGGGTATTTGGTGCGACTGGGTACTTCTCTCCGTACCCCCGAGTTGTCAGCCGTACCTCGTTGACGCCTTCGTAGGTCAATTCCCTGGACACCGCGGTGGCTCGGTTTTGCGACAAAATGAGATTGTACGATTCGCTGCCGATTGCATCGGCATGCCCTTCGACCGAAATGCGCCGCTCTCCAGCTTGTCGGTTCAAAATCGTGGTCATGTGGGCTACTTTGGAGCGAGCGTCGGAAGTTAAACGGGCGCTATTAAACTCGAACAGTACATCTGGCAAGTTGACCACCACCCCCCGTTCAGTCTCGCGAGCGTCTAGATTACGTCGTTTGAGTTCTTCGAGAAGTGCCCGGTTCCGAGCGATTTCTTGCCGTTGCTGTTCGAGAACCTGTTGTTGGGTATCAAGCGCCTGGTCTTGCCCTTCGATCTGGCGGCCTACGAGGTAACCAGAGACAGCCCCAAGCCCCGCGCCAATAGCTGCCCCAGGTCCAGCGTCTCCCTTTTTACTGCCGATGATCGCACCACTTGCTGCTCCGAGAAGGGCACCGGTAAGAGCGCCGGCGGCAGACTTGCTGAGGCCAAATGGCACTCCGGGCGCTGGAGTGCCTTGAGGAGTATTTGTCGGAGGCCGAGACTGAGGAATGGTATCGGAGTAACTATAACGATGAGGTTGCTGCGATGAGCGTCCCCCTTCAGAACCTCCATCTCTATAGCCGTCATAAGGATAGTCTTCGTAGCCATATACTGGGGCTCCAGAGAGAAGTATCACACTCAGTGCAAGCCCGGTAATGCGGCGCTGGAATCGTGCATCGTTCGTGGAAGCCATGGTGCATCCTTTGCGGGAGATGTCAAAAGACAAAACACCCTGCTAGGAGAAAAGTTGCACGGAGGGAGGAAAGAAAAGGGGGTCGGAACAGTTGAGGTCGGACCTCGAGTATGAAGATTTGCGGTACGGCTATCTCGCCTGTATAGGAGGCGGTCTAGCGGTCTATAGGGAGCTAAATCAGACCACAGAAGATTGGCACACTCGCCTTGTCACCCTGAGTCCTTCGACTTCGCTCAGGATAAATTCCACGAAGGGTCTCTCCGAGAGATGCTTCGCTCCGCTCAGCCCAGCACGACAGAATAGGGGTGACCACAAAGTAAAGGGTACCAAAGTTGTGTGATTCGGATTTAGCCTGGGCAGGGCAATGGTCTTGTCGAGCCTATTTGGGTGGCTTAGAGCGCCACTTTTTGTATTTACGCTGGAAGTCTTCCTTTTGGTCTGAATTCATCCCACGATAGCGCTTATAATTCCGGCGGATGCGCTCTTGCTCGTTCGGAGGGAGCTTCTGCCAGCGATGGTATCGTTCTTCAATAGCACGTTTTCTTTCTGGCGGGAGTTTCTGAAAGCGCTGATAATTTTCCAGCGCACGGGATTTTTCCTGTGGCGAGAGTTCGTACCAACTCTGGTCAATTCTTTGAGGGAAAATCGGGGCGGACATTTGCGTCCACCCCGAGGGAGTGAACGGCCCGAAAAAGGCGATACTGAGGATCAGAGTGCCAATTGCGCTTTGTACAATTGAGAATCGCACCATGGTCTCAGCCTCTGCTTTGTTGTCCCTCTTCCCCAGGAAGAGCGAGAATCGCTTCGAAGTGTTGTAATTCTTCTATTTTTTGCAGGATCGGATACTGCACAAAGAAACTTGGATTCTCTAATACTGGTGGCGGCAGGTCTTCTGGTCGAGCCGGTTCAGTCTCCGGCACCGGCTCCGGTTTGCTTTCTGCGGTTGCGATCTCTTCGAAATGAGAAAATTTATCCAGCTCAGTAATAACTCGGTAATTCGCAAAAAGATTTGGTTGCTCAGCTATCTGGGCTGGTACTTCAGCCGGCACTGGTGGCATTGGGCTTGTTGGTGAGGTGGTTGTGAGGCGACCTGAGAGGATATAGCCGACAAAGATCAGCACACTGGCAGCGCCGACTACGGCAGGCATCATTTGCCAACTGCTCAGCCACTCTCGCCACCAACGGACAAACCGGCCCTCCTCTGGCTCGTACTTTTCCTGTTCCAATCTGCGCCAGAATGTCGAGGAGAACTCTGGGGAGAGCGGAATCCGCTCAAGGGTGGAGAGCATTTTGTCCAGACGCACCAACTGCCTTTCTTCCTGAGTGCACGCTGGACAAGTCCTCAGATGGGCAGCAATCTGCACTCGAACCTGTTCCGGCAACTCACCGTCGTGGTAAGCAACTAATTCGTTTCTGATGGTTTCACACGTCATGGTCGGCCAGAATGTCTCGGAGCCCTTCTTTCAGGCTCTGGTTTGCACGAAACACTAAACTTTTTACTGCTTTCTCTGTGCTGCCTAGCACCTCAGCCACTTCCTGGTACGACAAACCCTCCAGACGGCTCAACAACAAAGCGGCTCGCTGGCTTGCTGGTATCCGCCACAAAATTGCTTGTATTTTACCGGCTGCCTCTTTGGCCGCCAAGGTCTCCTCCCCTGTTCCTAGATTGGTGTCTGGAAGGTCGCGTGTCCGCTCATTCTCCTTAGGATCAATTGGTTCTAATGATTCGTAGGTAACTCGATACTCTCCTTTCCGTACCTCATTGAGACAATGATTGTTAGCAATCTTGAACAACCAAGTCGAGAACTTGGCCCTTGGTTCATACCGCTTCTGCCAGCGGTACACCTGTAAGAACACTTCCTGACCAATCTCCTCAGCCCGTGCCCGTGTCCCGAGAAATTGAGAGGCAAAGTTCACCACTGCTGGGGAGAATTTATGGAAAAGTTGCTGAAACGCCTCCATATCACCATTCTGAAAGCGCAGCATGAGTTGCACGTCGGGATCGTCGTACGGCGAAAGCTGTTCTTTCTTCTCCATGAGAAACACTTAGGCACGAGCAAGGTTTCGCTTGATCCTGAGGTGTTCTGCCCGCCTGCCACCATACCGGAGCACGGGAGAGTTTCAAACCCGCCTCCATTTTCCTTATGGAAAAGGGGTATTGTAACAGCAAGTCGGAGCCGATAGGGGAAAGGGGCCAGAGGAGTAACGTCGTTATGCAGCCTTTTTTTGAAGAGCCACTTGAGGAGCACCTCAGACGCGTCGAGCGTTATATGCGGGGTTGTGAATTGATGCGTTTCCTGCGTGAAAAAAGCCTCCTGCGAACCGAACTCGCGACCTTCATGCGTGAGCACGCCGCAGAGATTGTCAACGAATGGGTCGCCCTCGTTGCTCCAGTCTATCCTCTCCCATCGGAACGCATCCGGGAAACGACCCAGAATATGTATGATGCGCTGCTCCGCTGGGCCCGCCACGTCGAAGACCCTGGCGATATTGAGACCTACGTGTACCTCCACGAACATGCCCGACACGGGTTTATTTCTCACTCTCCTCCTTCGCGGTTCCTTTCGGGGCAGATGAAGATTCGGCTTTTCATTGTGGAACGGCTGCGTGAAGCCTATGCCAAAGATCGGAAACGGTTGGTAGAGTTGCTGACGCTCCTTGATCAGGAGTTCTACGAACGGTTATTGCACATCACCGATTTCTTTGTCGAAGCGCGAGAAGAGGCGTTGCGCGACCAAGAGGAAAGCCACCGCAAGGGAGTAGACAACGCACCAGCGCCGATCTTCCGTATCCGTTGTCAGGATGGGACGATCCTCCGTGCCAACCGTGAGGCGGCAAAAGTGACGGGCTTTTCTCCAGAGGAACTCATCGGTAGACCTATCTGGGAACTCCATCCGCCCGAGGAACAAGAACAACTCCGTCAGCTCCGCAAGGACACGAATAGTCACGGCTATCTGAGCCGCGAAGATCTTCACCTTATTGCGAAGGATGGAGGGATTGTCCCAGTCTCGGTGTATTTTGGCATCATTGAACACCGTGGAGAGAAGACTATTCAAGGGATCTACCTCGATGTGTCCGATCGCAAGCGCCTGGAAAGTCAACTCATCCAATCTGAGAAGATGGCAGCGATTGGTCAACTCGCAGCTGGCATCGCCCATGAGATCCGTAATCCGTTAGGCATCATTATGAATGCGCTGTATGATCTCAGCGAGATTCTTGATACTGACAACCCAGAAGTATGGGAAGACCTGCAAATTGCGAGGGACGAAATCGTTCGGGCCCAGGAGATTATCACCAATCTGCTCGAGTTCTCTCGTGAAAGTGTAGCAGAAATGGAGGAGGTCAACCTCAACGATCTCCTGCGGAAAACCCTGCAGCTCATGCAGAAATACCTACAAACCAATACTGTGAAGGTTGTGATCTCTCTAGGGAAGGTTGGCACCTGTCTGGCTAATCAAAATGCCTTGCGGCAGGTGTTTCTGAATCTGATTACCAATGCGGTCCAGGCCATGCCGAACGGCGGGGAGTTACGATTGCGGACGCAACGCACCGCTAACAAACAGGTCTTGATTGAGGTCAGCGATACGGGAGTCGGGATTTCCGAACGTCACCTCAACAATATTTTTAACCCTTTTTTCACGACCAAAGAACCTGGACAGGGTACCGGCCTGGGGCTGTCAGTTGTACACTCAGTGATTAAGCGATACCAGGGGAACATCACGGTGCGCAGCAAGCCCGATGTCGGGACGACATTCCTCATTGAACTGCCCTGCCCCTGCGCGAAAGACAAGCGGCGCAAAGACCAGCCTGTCAGTGAAGCGCAACTCTAGCGCTGCTTTTTTCGATTTGCCATGACCGCACATGTGTTGTTAGTCGAAGATGAAATGAACATGGCCAAAATGCAGGCCAAAATCCTGCAGCGCAAAGGCTATGAGGTTGATACGGCGGGTAATGGTCGTGAGGCACTCCGTTTGCTCGATCAAGCGGCCTTCGATGTGGTGATCACCGATCTCAAAATGCCAGTGATGGACGGCATGCAGCTCTTGCGTGAGATGAACGCCAAAGAGCGAGGGTGTGCTGTCATTGTGCTGACCGGTCATGGGACGATTGAAAGCGCAGTCGAAGCGATGCAACTCGGAGCGGTCGATTATCTCACCAAACCGTGTAATCCGGATGAGCTGTTGATTAAAGTTGATAAACTGCTTGAGACGAAGCGGCTGCGTGAAGAGGTCGCACGGCTGCGACGCGAGGTGCGGGCCTACAAGAAATTTGGCGAACTGATCGGGCAAAGTCCAGCAATGCGCCAGATTTACGCCATCATTGGAGCAGTGCGATCGAATAAAAGCACAGTTTTGATTACGGGCGAGAGCGGCACTGGAAAGGAACTGGTGGCGCGTACGATCCACCAAAAAGGACCCTGGGCGGAGCGGTCTTTTGTGGCCATCAATTGTGGTGCGATGTCTGAGACTTTATTAGACAGCCAACTCTTCGGCCATAAACGCGGCGCCTTTACTGGCGCTATTGCTGAGCACGACGGAGTGTTTCAGGCGGCCAGTGGCGGCATACTGTTTCTCGATGAGATCTCGGAAATTCCGCTCGCTTTACAGGTAAAATTCTTACGAGCAATTCAGGAGCGAGAGGTCACCCCTCTCGGCTCGAGCAAACCCGTGAAAGTGGACGTGCGCATCATTGCAGCGAGTAACCGTAACCTCGAAGACGAGGTGAGAAAAGGACATTTTCGCGACGATCTCTTCTATCGCCTGAACGTTGTGCCTATTCATCTCCCCCCTTTACGGGAACGACGTGAGGACATTCCGCTCCTGATCGAACACTTCGTTACAACCTTCAGCACGGAGTACAAAGTCGAGCCCAAAAAAATTGCTCCTGAAGCGTTAGACAAACTCGTGTCGTACTCCTGGCCAGGGAACATTCGTGAATTACAGAATGTGATCGAGCGGGTGTTCGCGCTCTCGCAGAGTGATGAAATTACCCTTGCCGATTTACCAGGGCCGATCACTGGCTTTGAGATGCGGCAGCTCGATTTTCACGAATTGGCTGAACTCCCAACCCTGGAGGAGATGGAACGGTCATTGATCGGCGCAGCCCTACGCAAGAGCCAGGGCAACAAAAACGAAGCTGCCCGTCTTCTGGCAATTGACCGTCAACGGTTGTACCGAAAAATTGAGAAATATGGGCTCGATAAGACGATTCCACCTCTCGAGTCCGCCATCCAAAGTGTAGAGTCCCGGGTATAGATCAGTCGATCATAGGCAGACTGAGGAGAAGGAATCGGAGAGCGAAGTCTTTTTCTCCGTTTCTCTGGTGCTTTCTGCCCGGAGTTGATCGCTGATTACCAACGGCGAAAAGCTGCTGATAAACCTTGCAATCGTGCAGTGAAGGACCTAGAGTAGGTGTCACTGGAGGGGAACTCATGGCTACGGTAAGTGCTGCAGTACACGCTATTCCTGTTGATGATCCGATTGAAAAACTCTACGAGCAGGGGGTCACCGATGGGTTTCCGGTGATACCGCCTACCCGTGAGCGCGTCGAGCGGATGCTGGCTGGTGCACCGGACCGCGATCGAGATGAGCTGATTGGCATCCTTGGGCCTTGCTATGGCGAGGCAACGGTCGAAAAAGTTGCCATCAATACTGTCTTGGCTGGCTGCAAACCTGAGTATTTCCCGGTCATTCTGGCTGGAGTTGCGGCGTTGTGCGACGAGCGACTATGTGCCCATGGTATGAATGTCACATTGTTCTCAGCTGCACCGTGGGCAATTATCAACGGCCCGGTCCGACTGCAGATTGGGCTCAACTGCGGACACAATGCCCTTGGCCATGGCTTTCGCCCTAATGCGACGATTGGTCGCGCCTTGCGGCTGGTCATTATGAATATTGGCGGCGCCCGGCCACACGAGCTCACGAAAGCAACGATGGGCCAGCCTGGTCAATACAGCGCGGTCATTGCGGAGAACGAGGAGGAATCTCCTTGGGAACCATTCCATGTCGAACGCGGCTTCAGCGAGGATGAGTCTGCGATTACCCTCTTTGCTGGCGGTTCACCCCAGCAAATCAGCGATTTTCAGAGCCGTAGTGCTGAACAGTTAGTGTCGTCAATTGGACACACCATGGGTGGTGGATTGTGGAACTTTAAGAATTACCCTTTGTTCGGTGATACTATTTTGGTCTTGAGTCCAGAACATGCCCATACGATCGCGGCAGATGGCTGGTTACGCCAAGACGTGCGACAATATCTTTACGAGACGGTCAAGAAATCAGTTGATGAGCTGAAACCCGGTAAAGATAGTGGGGAAGGGTTTGGTGCGAACCTATTGCGCGCGTTTGAGAACAGCGGAATAGTGGTCGATGGGTATGTGCGAAAGTTCCGCTCGCCCGAGTCGATATTAGTCGTCATCGCTGGTGGGACGGCAGGACGCTTTTCAGTGGCAATTCCCGGTTGGGTGGCGGATGATCTCGGCAGTACGCCGGTAAGTAAGAAAATTGCTATTAGCGATGAGCTTTCAGCTGTCAGCAGATAGCCTATGGCCCGCTTACTGCGTTCGCTCTATGGCATAAGATTCTTGCCATAAGCCATATGCTATAAACCATAAGCAAAAGGAGGGACGTTCATGGCAGAAGAAATGCTCAATCCCATTGGCTATGGGAGTAAGACGGAAAAGCCCTTAGCGCAGCGACTTGACTCCTTGCGGGGCAAGACCATTGCGCTTGTGGACATTGGCTTTCCCAACAGCAACGTTTTCCTTGACCGCGTCGAAACCTTGCTCAAAGACCGTTACGGTGTCGCTGAAGTCGTACGCCATGCGAAACCATCGCCCACCCGTGTGGCCAAACCTGAGGTCCGTAAAGATGTGCTCTCGCGCTGCCACGGTGTCGTTGAAGCGGTCAGTTCGTGAGGGTCGTGCATATCGTGCAGTTCGCACGACGTCGCCTACTTTGAAGAACAAGGCCTTCCTACCGCAAATATCTCAACCACCGAATTCGTTGCGGCCGCGCGTATTCAGTGTAAGAACCTTGGCATTCCCTCGTATGAAGTTGTAACGGTTCCGCATCCGATCGTACCGTTGACCAAAGAAGAGGTCTGGTCTCGTGCCGATGCGGTGATCGAAACCGTTGTTGCGCGGCTTGTGGCCCAAGAGGTGCAGGCTGCAGCATCGTGATAGGTATTTCTTGACAACCAGAAGAAAGCTTGAAAGAAATGTCGGTTGGAAGCGGCCTTCTTTCCCGTCTTGACCAAAGAAGGGGCTGTACTTCGCGACATCACCCATAAAAAGGAGGAAAGGCAATGCGCGTTGTGTCTGCAGATTCTCACATGATGGAGCCACCCGACCTGTGGCTCGAACGACTCGACAACACATATAAGGACCGCGCTCCGCGTGTGATCCAAGGGTACCAAGGGAAAAAAGGATACCACTTTGTCGTCGAAGGGATTAGACCCTTTCCTGTCGCGGGTGGATTTGCTGCGGGGAATAAGCCGGAAGATCTTCCCAAAGCATGGGAGAAAGGCTATGAAGGGTGCCGCCCAAGTGGATGGGATCCGGTAGAACGGATTAAGGATCAGGATATCGACGGAGTCGAGGCCGAGATCCTGTATACGACCTTAGGCATGTCTCTATTCGGTTTGGACGATGCCGGATTCCAGCAGGCTTGCTTCGGTGTGTATAATGATTGGGTGGCTGAGTTCTGCAGTCACGACCCCAAACGGCTTTTCGGTATCGCCTTAATTTCCTTAGAAGATGTACAGGCAGGGGCGAAAGAGCTGGCGCGCTGCGCGAAAAAAGGCATGCGTGGTGCGATGATCTGGGGATCGCCCCCACGCGAACGCCCGTACAGTAGCACTGAGTACGATCCCTTCTGGGCAGTGGCGCAGGACTTGCAAATGCCGATTAGCTTGCACGTCGTGACCAGTAAAAAGGGGAACCAAGAAAAGAAAGCGAGCGGAAGTGCAGAGGCAAAACCTCGCAGCGAACGCCGCGGCGTGACCCAGAGTGCCTATATGCGCCTGATCCACGAGGTACAGCAATCGATCACGGATATCATTTTCAGTGGTGTGCTCGAACGGTTCCCTCGGCTCATTATCGTTTCCGCTGAGAACGACACGGGCTGGCTGCCGCATTTCATGTACCGCGCGGACCATGCGTGGGAGAAGTTCCGTTTCTTCGAGAAAGAACCGCTGCCAATGCCGCCGAGCGAGTATATCAAACGGAATCTCTACGCGACCTTCCAGGATGATCCGATCGGCCCGTCCACCTGGGATTACTTCGGGGCGGATAACTACATGTGGGCCTCGGACTTCCCACACACCGACTCCACCTGGCCACATTCACAGGAAGTGATTAAGAAAGACTTTGCCAAAGTCCCGCCAGAAGTGACACAAAAGATCGTTGCTGACAACGCCATCCGGCTCTACCGCATGGCGTAGGAGCCTCACCGGTCAGGGCACGGTGCGCCATGCCCTGACCTTCTCAAACTGGCTGCCGGAGTAGCCTGGTATTGGCTCATTGACGGCGAGAGCCTGATTCAAGAGGAATGCCATGCCGAGCAAGACCGCTACTTTCGTACCGCTGCAGCCGAAGCAGGCGAAATATTCCGACCAGCCGCCTTTCCAGGCTTGGAGTTGGACTTAAAAACTTTGCTGGAAGAGCAAGGCGCGGTATAAACTGTTCTAATGCTTCTCCTCATAAGGGAGCGGTTCTTGACACAGTAGAGTGGGTTCGTAAGAGGAGCAGGATCATCTGTTCCATGAATTCTGCCAACTTTTCTATCTGACTCTCCATTGCTCACGCATTTTTTGTGGCTACTATGGCTACAAACATATCTTCCTCAGGAGAGATCATGCACACGGTAGGAACACGGGAGCTGAAAGACCGGTTAACCCATTACCTGCGCTTGGTGCGGAAAGGGACGACACTCATTGTCACAGACCGAGGCAAACCCGTTGCTGTCTTAAAACCGACGGAAGGGGAGGAAGGTAGAGATATAGAAGGCTTGCTGGCCGGATTGGCAGCGGAGGGAAGCATCTCCTTGCCCCAAGGGAAAGGTTTCCATAAGAAACCTCCTGCCATCCGGGGAAAGGGAACTCCGCTCTCGCAGGTGGTGACGGAGGGGAGGAGGTGATCTATTATCTGGACATCAGCGCTTTGGTCAAAAGGTACTATACAGAAAAAGGGTCTTCCTGGGTCCACCATCTCTTTCGCCCAGAGAACGTTTTGGTGATTTCCAAGATAGCCTATGCAGAACTGCTGGCAGCCTTGGTAAGGAAGAGGAGAGAAGAAGGGGTGAAAGAGGAAGATTTTGCTCAGGCGGTGGAGAGCTTTCAGCGGGAGTGGAAAGAACTTGTTGTTACTGAGGTCACTGACGCGGTCTTTGCTGACCTTCTCTCCTTGGTGAGGCGCCATCCGCTGAGAGGGTTCGATGCTATCCACCTCTGCACCGCTCTGTGGTTCCGCAAACGTATCAAGGCGGACGTGATCTTTGTGTGCGCTGACCACAATCTTCTTGCAGCTGCAGAAGAGGAAAGGTTCAGTGTCAGCAACCCCGAGCAACAGAAGGAGAGAGGGTAGCCGTCAAAGAGGAGATAGCGGAAAGATGGTCGATCAAACTATTGACTTAGACCTATCCCTTTTCCTGCTCTGGCAGAGGAGGCTGCTCCCCTTGGGTTTGCAGCAGCCGTGTCAACCGTAACTCCGCTCGTTCCACCTCTGTCTTGAACCGCGCTAAGTCGGCTTGCATCTGTGCGCGGTCAGCATCACGGGAAGCTTCCAGCCGGGCAAGCCGTTCGCGTACGTCGGCTAACTGCTCCTCCAACCTGTCCAACCGAGCTCTCACTGTTGAGCGTAGCTCGCGGAGATCTTCCGCCAGCGCGTCAAGTCGATGCACGGCTGTGGCAATCTTCTGCAGAGTCTGCAGGATGCTCTCGCCCGGCATTACGCTGTCTCCCCTGGCTCTCGTAACACCTCAATCGTGGCGCGCACTTCCGTCGAGACCCCTTCAAGTGCGGCGAGCAATCCATCCAACGCTTTATTGAGCAGCTTGATCTCTTCGTTCGAGATCTCGGCAAACGCCCCCTCAGGCAATTGGATAATCTCTCCCCGTCGGGGACCGGAGATAATGACTGCCTCAATAGATTCAGCGGTTTGTGCCATACGTCTCACTCCCTATGCCAATCCCTATTCAGTCGAGGTTACACAAAAGGCTCAGAGTCCCTGCTTTGCTTTCTACTTTTGGTCTACTGAATATGATTGACCGATTCAACCAGCTCATACGCTTTCTAATTTTTCCAGCAACGCTTTAGCCTCTTGCAGATCCTTTGTATCAAACCCTTCAGTGAACCAGTTGTAGATCTCAGCCAATATCTTGTGAGCTTGTTTTTTCTTGCCCTGTTGCTGCCACAGCCGCGCCAAACTTACCGTTGCTCGTAGCTCCAACGACTTCGCCTGCTGCTTGCACGCAATGTCAATGGCTTTGTGAAAACACGCTTCGGCTTCCGTTGCCACTTGAGTGTAGGGAGTAGGGTGTGGGGTATTGGCAACCGAGGACTGCAGACTGTGAACTGCGGACTGAAGAATAAGCGTTCCTTTCAGCCGATACAGTTCAGCCTCCCATGCACGTTCCTCGGTTCTGTTCACTACCGCTAGGGCCTTAGTCAGCACCGTAAGTCCTTCTTCTGCTTGTCCTGTTTTCTCACACGCCTCAGCCAATCGCGCAAGCCACCACGGCTCTGCTAACTCCGTCTCTGTAGCCTGCATGGTCTCTATCCCCTGACGTATCTTGACAATTCCCTCCTCTCCCTGTCCTTGCTCAACCAGCGTCCAGCCTTGCAGGATAGTCCCTAACGCGGTCCAAAGTTTAAGGCCTTGTTCATCGGAAAGCGCAATCAACACTTCTGTCTGTTCTCGGGCGACTTCCCCCTCCCGCCGATATTGATGGAGCGTGGCCTCAAACATCAAGGCAAAACCCAAATTATCCAAATTATAAGGATGAGCCAGCTCCCGAGCCAGGGTAAGCGCTTCCTGGCTCCTTCTAAGGGCTTGATCCGAATAGCCAAGATGCCACAGTGTCCAACCCATAAAGGATAGACAAACTAGTAGGGGGTTCTGCATAAGAGTAAGGGAGCGGTACTGTTGAGGGTCATAAGAGGCAATTCCCTTCTCCAAGTAGGTTTGGGCAGAGCCGAACTCTCCAAGGTAAAATGAGGTTGCCCCTAGCATATTGTAGGCTCTCAGGAGGCAAGCGGGGTCTTGAGTACGCTGAGCCAAGTGAAGGCACTGTTCCCCTAACTCACGGGCGGTACAGAACTCTGCCCGCTGTAAGTAAAATCTCCATAGTCCAAACAGGACCGGCAGGAGAAGCTTGACATCTCTCACCTGCTGGCACAGCTTTCGTGCTCGGCCATAGGCCTCCCCTACATCTGAAGCTCCATATCCTTTGGTGGCCGTTAGTGATGCACCTAAGGGAATTTGCAGCATGAGTTCTCGTTGGGCGCGTTCGGGCGTGTCCGGTAGAGTCTTGAGCAACTCTAGCCCTCTGGTGAGGAGGTTGATCGCTTCCTGATGGGCAGACTTCCGCACAGCATTCTCTCCTGCTTGCTGTAAGTAGTGGATTGCCTTACGGTACTCTCGTCCCCGTTCAAAATGCAGCGCCAACTCGGCCGTGATCTCTTTGGCCTGCGCGCCGTAGGCCTGCTCGACCCGCTCGCCAAGTTGCCGATGGAGGTGGATCCGTCGGTTCACCGTCACCCGCTCATACACCACTTCGCGATAGAGCGAGTGGAGAAAACGGTAGCGTGCTGCCACTGTTCCATCCGGCCACCCGGCAATGCCGCTCGCCTGCAAGAATTGCGCTCGGCGCGCTAATCCGGTGCAGAGCCGCTCCACTGAGGGAATTTCAGTCTCAACTCCTGTGGCTACAGCTGCAGCGGAGAATTCCATTCCCGCTACACTGGCGACTTCTAGCACGCGTTGTTCCTCCGGACTCAATCGGTCAAACTGCTGCTCAATCAATTGTTGCAGGTTCTCCGGTACCTCGCGCTGCACAACTTCTATCACCGCCTGGACGTGCTCGGGCTCTCGCTCGTCTCTGCCTTTGCCCTGTCGCAGGAGATGCTCTACGATATTAACCATGAAGAGTGGATTACCTTCAGTCCGCTGATGGATTGTGCTTGCCAGCCTATCGAGAGGCACCGTCGGCTGCCTCTCGATAGCAAACCGTTGAGCAAGATATTCAGCTACATGCCCTTCGGTCAGCAATGGTAATCTGAGCTCTGCACAGTAGTGATGAAGATGCAGCTCTTGGGTCACGGCGCGTAACGGATGCCCATCGGCCAGCACGTCGAGTGGCCGATACGTGCCAAGAATGAGAAGTCGGGCCAGACGTTGGCGCCGGGCTAGGTAGGAGAGCAGTTCCAGCGTTGAGGGATCGCTCCAGTGTAGATCTTCCAAGGTTAAGATCAGCGGTCGCTCTGCGGTGAGCACTTCAAGCGCTTCGGCGATCTCCCGGAGCATCCGCTCCCGCATCGCCCCTGCCGTCTGGCGCTGCAGCGCTGCGAGTTCCTCAGCATTGACGAGCGCTGGTAATTGCATCAACCAAGTCGGGGCATAACGATACAGCACCTGGATCAACTGCTCAGGTCCGGGCTCCCGCCCTAAGTGCCCCAGAGCTGCGAGGAGTGGCAGATA